>CABYPZ010000004.1 GCA_902521005.1 uncultured Pelagibacteraceae bacterium | reverse complement strand
GGTGCTTGATACAGATGAATCTATTCCACCTGAAATACCGATTACCAATGAGTTAGCTTTTGCTGGCATTGTATTTACATAATTTTGAATCCAGTTTTTTATGAAATCGACTTTTTTTCTTGTATCCATAATTCTATTATATATTGAGTCTCTTCAAATTTTAAAGAGTTTAAGATGCCGCTTTAATAATATTTTTTGCGTAATTAGAATTTTTCTTTATTTCATCTGAAATTAAGAATGCTAATTCAATTGATTGGTCTGCATTTAACCTAGGATCACAATGGGTATGATATCTGCTTGATAAATCTTGATCAGATATATTTTTAGCCCCGCCTGTGCATTCTGTCACATTTTGACCTGTCATTTCAATGTGTAATCCACCAGCATATGACCCTTCGCTTTGATGAACGGCAAATACATTTTTGACTTCATTTACAACATTATTAAATGGTCTAGTCTTAAAACCTGTTGATGAAACTAAAGTATTTCCATGCATAGGATCACATGACCAAATTACATTTAAACCCTCTTTTTTAATTCCTCTAATTAATTTTGGCAAAAATTTACCAACTTTGTCGTGTCCAAATCTAGATATTAAAGTAATTTTACCCTTCTCATTTTTCGGATTAATTAATTCGCAAATTTTAGCTATCTCCTCTGGTTTAGAGGTAGGACCACATTTAATCCCTATTGGATTCTGAATCCCTCTACAAAACTCAACATGACCACCATCAATTTGTCTTGTTCTATCTCCTATCCAAACAAAATGTGCGGATGTATCATGAAATTCCCCTGTAGTTGAGTCGACTCTTGTCATTGCCTCTTCAAATGGCAATAACAATGCCTCATGAGATGTCCAAAAGTTTACAGTTTTTAATCTTCTATTAAAGTCAGAATTAATTCCACACGCATCCATAAACGCTAATGCATCCGCGATTTTATCCTCTAAATCTTTAAATTTTTTAGCTAATGGACTTTTCTTAATATATCCTAAATTCCACAGGTGAACTTTTTTAAGATCAGCAAATCCACCATGGCAAAAAGCTCTAATTAAATTTAATGTAGATGCAGATTGTGAGTAAGCCTTAAATAGTCTTTTAGGATCTGGTCGTCTAGCTTTTTCATTAAATTCTATTGCATTAATATTATCACCTAAATAGCTTGGAAATTCTTTGTCACCTTGCTTTTCTGTAGGTGCGCTTCTAGGTTTAGAAAATTGTCCTGCTATTCGCCCTAATTTCACAACAGGTAAAGATGCAGAGTAAGTTAATACTAATGACATTTGTAAAAAAACTTTAAAATAATCTCTAATTTTATCTGGATTAAACTCAGCAAAACTCTCTGCGCAATCTCCACCTTGTAATAGAAATGCCTTTCCATCTACGACATCTGACAACTGTTGTTTTAGGTGTGTTGTTTCCCCAGCAAATACCAAGGGTGGAAAAGATTTAATTTTGTTTAATACTAAATTTAAATCCTTCTCATCATCATACTTAGGTATGTGTTTTACAGGATAATTTCTCCAACTATTTATTTTCCATTTTTTCATGTTCAACCTATAAGTGTTCTAGCAGAGTTTATTTATTATTCAACAGTGACAGATTTAGCTAAATTTCTTGGCTTATCTATATCATATCCTTTTTTTAATGCTGAGTAATATGCAAGTTTTTGTAGTGGAATTGTTACAAGAAAAGGAAATAAATCTTCTGAAGTATTTTCTACCTCAATCGATTGCCAAATATTTTCTGAAAAAACTTCATCTTTGTTTTTGTTTGTAATTAATAAAACCTTTGCACCCCTAGCAATTACCTCCTGCATATTGGAAATTGTTTTTTTATAATATTCATCTCTAGGAGCTATTACCACGACAGGCATTCCCTCTTCAATTAAAGCAAGTGGACCATGTTTCATTTCTCCTGCGGGATAACCTTCAGCATGAACATATGCTAATTCTTTTAGTTTTAACGCTCCTTCAAGCGCTATAGGAAATGAATAACCTCTACCTAAAAACATTGAACCTTTTGCTTCAACAAAAGAATTACAAACTAATTGTATTTCGTTTTCTGTGCTTAAAGTATTTTTAACTAAATCTGACAATGAATTTAAAGATTTAATTTTATTTAGAAAAATATCATCAGTTATGTCTTTTCTATTTTTAGCCAATTTTATACATAATAAATACAAAACTAACATCTGACCAATAAAAGCTTTTGTAGATGCAACTCCTATTTCAGGACCACAATGAATTGGTAAAACAAATTTTGATTCTCTTGCTATAGAACTTTCTACAACATTAACAATTGAGCAGGTTTTCATATTATTTTTATTGCATAGATCTAAAGCAGCAAATGTATCAGCAGTTTCTCCAGACTGTGAAACAAATATATATAGAGCGTTTTCTTTAAACCTATTCTTTCGATATCTAAATTCGGAGGCAATATCTACTGAAACATCAAAAGTAGTAATTTGTTCAAACCAATACTTGGCCATTAAGCATGAGTGATAAGCTGTTCCACATCCAATAAGAACGATAGAAGTAATTTCTGATGATTTCCAAGGGAAATTAAAAATATTTATATCATTATTTTTTTTGTCTATGTATTCATTTATGCAGTTTTTAATTGTAGTTGGTTGCTCATCAATTTCTTTTGCCATAAAATGTTTATATTCACCTTTTTCATACTTATTTTCATTTTCTGAAAGTTCTAATATTTTTTTATTTATTTTCGTTCCTTTTTCATCAAAAAAGTCAACATTATTTCTTTTTACAATACAAAACTCCCCATCATTTAAATAAGAAATTTTGTTTGTCATTGATTTTAAAGCGTAAGAATCTGATCCAAGATAATTTTCATTAGGACCATAACCAACTGCTAAAGGAGATCCTCTTCTTGCACCAACAATTAAATCTGGTTGATCTTTAAATATAATTCCTAAAGCAAAACTTCCATGTAGTCTTTTTAACATTTTAATAATAGATGTTTTTAAATCATTTTTTTTTAAATATTCTGTAATTAGATGAGTAATAACTTCTGTATCTGTTTGGGATTTAAACTCATGTCCCTTTTTTAAGAGCATTTTTTTTAACAATGTTGAATTTTCAATTATACCATTATGAACAACTGATACATTATCTGATGAATGTGGGTGAGCATTTATAGTGCTTGGAACTCCATGCGTAGCCCATCTTACATGTCCAATACCAATATTACCCTGAAGGTTTGATCTATTTAAATTTTTTTCTAAAGCATCTACTCTGCCTTCTGATTTAACTTCATGAATATTGCCATCGTGTAAAGTTGCTATTCCTGATGAATCATATCCTCTATATTCAAGTTTCCTCAGTGAATTTAAGATCATTGAAGTTACAGGTTTTGAGCTTGTTATTCCGACTATTCCACACATTTTTATTTTCTTTTATAATTTTTTATTTCAATTTGTTTAGCTCTAGTGAGTGCTAAGGTATTTTTTGGAACACTTTTTGTTATTACCGAACTAGCTCCAATGTTACTTTTCTCATTCAATGTTACTGGTGCTACCAAAGAAGTATTTGATCCAACAAATACGTTATTCTTGATTTTTGTTTTATACTTATTTTTACCATCATAATTACAAGTTATAGTTCCAGCCCCTATATTAACCTTATTACCAATTAAAGTATCCCCAATATATGATAAATGATTAACTTTAGAATTTTTTCCTATATTGCTTTTTTTAATTTCAACAAAATTTCCTATTTTAGATCCATTTTTGATTATTGTTCCAGGTCTTAATCTTGCAAAGGGTCCAACTGAAACATTTTTACCAATTTTAACTTTTTCTAAATGTGAAAAAGATTTAATTGTTGAGTTACTGTCTATTATAACTTTTGATCCAAATACAACATAAGGTTCTATAGTTACATTTTTTCCAATTCTAGTGTCCTTGAAAAAATAAACAGTCTCAGGTGCTACTATTTTTACACCTTTGTTAATAAACTTTTTTCTTAAAGCTTGTTGTATTTTTTCTGAATTTATATGTTTCATTTGCTATTTTATATATAGTTGAGTAAATATAGTTTTTAATTCACAAAATATTTCTTATTAATACTTTTTAAATGACTCAAAAATTAACCATATTATTCGATCTAGATGGAACTTTAGTTAATACAGCTCCAGATCTGATGATTGCTCACAATCATGTGATGAAGAAATTTGGCTATCCTACAAAATCTAGTGAAGAAATTAGAAATCTAGTTGGAAAAGGTGCTGGAGCTATGATGGGAAGATCTATGTGGGGCCAGGCTAAAAAAGAATTAGGAAAAGTAGATAATGAAAATATAAAAAAAAATATGGTAAATGAATTTTTAGAATTTTATGGAAAGAATATTTTAAAAGAAAGTACTTTAATAAAAGGAGTTAAGGATTTTTTAATTTGGTCCAGAAAAGAAAATATATCTATGGGCGTATGTACTAATAAAACAGAATATCTGGCAATTGACCTTTTAAAAAAAATTAAAATTTATGATTATTTTGAATATGTAGCTGGACATAATACATTTAGTTATTGTAAACCAGATCCCAGACATTTAACCTCGGTTGTTGAAATTTTAGATGGGGATATTAAAAAAACTTTAATGGTTGGTGATAGCGAAACAGATGCTGAAGCAGCTAAAAATGCAGGTGTGCCCATGATACTTCTGGAGGACGGCTACACAGATAAAAAAGTAAGTGAAATTCATCATAATCACTTAATAAAAGACTTTATAGGTATTGAGAATATCATATTAAAATATCTTTAAGATTGATTATTTTTTTTTAACTATTAAAACAAATTCGTGAATTAGGAGCTATTTTGATTGTACATAAAATAAAAGTTTATCCATCTAAAATACACTTACCAAAAAAAAATCAGCTTGCATGGAAAATTGCTGAAATAGCAAGTGATAATGCAAAATTAAATAAAGAAGCAATAGAAATGGTGATAAACAGAATTATTGATAATGCATCTGTAGCAATAGCTTCATTAAATAGAAAATCAGTTATTTCTTCAAGAGAGATGGCTTTAAAACATTCTAGAAAAAATGGAGCCACATTATTTGGGGTAAACAGTAAACTAAAATTTGATTGTGAATGGGCAGCCTGGTCTAATGGAACTGCTGTAAGAGAACTAGATTTTCATGATACATTTTTAGCTGCTGATTACAGTCATCCTGGAGATAACATTCCTCCACTAATAAGTGTTGCTCAACAAAACAAAAAAAGTGGAATAGATCTTTTAAGGGGTATAATTACAGCTTACGAGGTTCAGGTAAATCTAGTTAAAGGAATTTGTTTACACAAACATAAAGTTGATCACATTGCTCATTTAGGACCAAGTGTTGCAGCAGGACTTGGTACAATGTTAAAATTAAATACTGAAACAATTTACCAAGCAGTGCAACAAGCTTTACACACTACTATTTCTACTAGACAATCTAGAAAAGGTGAGATTTCAAGCTGGAAGGCTTATGCTCCGGCTCATGCTGGAAAACTTGCAATTGAGGCAGTAGATAGGGTTATGCGTGGTGAAGGAGCACCGAGTCCAATTTATGAAGGTGAAGATAGTGTAATAGCAAGAATTTTAGATGGCAACAAAGCATTATATAAAGTGCCTCTTCCAAAAAAAGGTGAAACTAAAAAAGCAATACTTGAAACATACACAAAAGAATATTCAGCAGAATATCAGTCGCAAGCTTTAATAGACTTGGCAAAAAAACTTAAAAATAAAATTCAATATTTAAGTGAAATTAAAAAAATTGATATCTATACAAGTCATCATACACATTATGTAATTGGCACTGGAGCAAATGATCCACAAAAAATGGATCCTAATGCTAGTAGAGAAACATTAGATCACTCAATAATGTATATTTTTGCCGTTGCATTAGAAGATGGGAATTGGCATCATGTGAAATCTTACTCTAAATCAAGAGCTAAACGTAAAAGCACAGTTAAAATATGGAAATCAATTAAAACTCATGAGGATAAAAGATGGACAAAAAAATATCATGACCCTAATCCTAAGAAAAAATCTTTTGGTGCTAAAGTCGTAATAACTCTTAAAAATGGGAAAAAAATCACTGAACAACAAGATAGAGCCGATGCTCACCCATATGGTTCGAGACCTTTCAAAAGAAAAGACTACATTAATAAGTTTTTGACCTTAACAGAAAATATATTAGATAAAAATGAAAGTAATAGATTTTTAAAAACTGTACAAAATCTTAAAAAATTAAAATCAGGACAATTAAGTAAATTAAATATAGAAATAAAAAGAAGTAAACTTAAAAAAAATTTAAAAAAAGGAATTTTTTAATGCATTTTGTTGAAAAAGAACCTAGTCAAAAAAGATCTGATTTTATTAATAAATTAAAATCAAATAAAATTTTAAGAGTTCCTGGTGCTTATAACCCACTAACCGCAAAACTAATTGAAGAAATTGGCTATGATGCTGTTTATGTTTCTGGTGGAGTGATGGCTAATGACCTTGGTTTTCCTGATATAGGTTTAACTACTTTGCAAGATGTAAGTACAAGATCCTATTTAATTTCAAGAGTAACTAATCTTCCAACAATTGTAGATATAGATACAGGATTTAAATCATGCAAGGAGACAATAGAAACATTTGAAGAATTTGGAATTGCATCAGTACATTTGGAAGATCAAATTGAAAGAAAAAGATGTGGGCATTTGGATAACAAAGAACTAATAACAACTGAAGATATGGTTAACAAAATTAAAGAATGTGTATCAGCAAAAAAAGATGATAATTTTAAAATAATTGCTAGATCAGATGCAAAAAATGTAGAAGGAATTGATAAAATGATTGATAGATGCAAGGCCTATATTGATGCTGGGGCTGAAATAATATTTCCTGAAGCATTGAGCGATGAAAAAGATTTCGAAAAAGTTAGAAAGGAATTGTCTTGTTACTTATTGGCAAATATGACTGAGTTTGGAAAATCCAAATTATTTAATTACAAAGAACTAGAAAATTTTGGATATAATATTGTTATTTATCCAGTAACAACTCAAAGATTGGCAATGAAAAATGTTGAGGATGGACTTAGAGACATTTATGCAAATGGACACCAGAATAACATTATTGATAAAATGCAGTCCAGAAAACGTTTATACGAACTTGTTGATTACGAAAAATATAACAGTTTAGACGAAAAAATTTATAATTTTAGTTCAGAAGGACACGAGTAATGAGTGAAGATATAAAAAAGGGTTTGATGGGTGTAACTGTTGATGAAACATCAATATCAAAAGTAATGCCGGAGATTAATTCTTTAACTTATAGAGGATACGCAGCTCAAGATTTGTGTGCTAATTGTAAATTTGAAGAAGTTGCTTATCTTATTTTAAATGGTGAACTACCAACTAAAAAACAATTGAAAGATTTTGAAAAACAAGAAAAACAAGAAAGAATGCTTTCTAAAACTTTACTAGAGGACATTAAGAAGTTTCCAAGAAAAGCACATCCTATGGACGCAGCAAGAACTGCAGTTAGTATTATGGGTCTTGAAGATAAGGAAACTAAAGACAATTCTTTAAAAGCTAATATGCGAAAAGTAATGAGAATTTTTGCTAAAACACCTGTTGCACTTGCAGCTTTCTATAGATCAAGAAAAGGAAAAAAAATTATACCTCCCAAAAAAAAGTTATCTTTCTCAGAGAATTTTTTTCATATGTGCTTTGGCAAAGTTCCAGATAAAGAAATTGTAAAAGCATTTGACGTTTCTTTAATACTTTATGCAGAACACAGTTTTAATGTTTCAACTTTTACTGCTAGAACAATAACTAGTAGTTTATCAGATATACATGGAGCAATTACTGGAGCGATCGCTAGTTTAAAAGGTCCACTTCATGGTGGAGCAAATGAAGAGGTTATGAATATGATGAATAAAATAAAAAAACCTGAAAATGCACTTAAATGGATAAATAAAGCTTTAGATAATAAAGATGTTGTTATGGGTTTTGGTCACAGAGTTTACAAAAGTGGGGACTCTAGAGTTCCTACAATGAGAGAATATTTTGGCAAAGTTGCTAAGATTAAAAAGGATAAAAAATTTGAGAAAATCTACGATATTGTTGAAAAGGTTATGATTGATCGTAAAAATATTCATCCTAATGTTGACTACCCTACTGGCCCAACTTACCATTTAATGGGTTTTGATACCGATTTTTTTACACCTATTTTTGTCATGTCTAGGATTACTGGTTGGTCAGCTCATATCATGGAACAACTTGCTGCAAATAAATTGATAAGACCACTTGCAAGTTACAATGGCAGCAAGTATCGAAAAGTTATTAAATTAAATCAGAGATAAACTAATATTAACTAAAAGCTTCTGTCCAATTACCTTGTGTAGATGCTTTTGAATACTCAGTTGCTCTTCCTTCAAAGAAGTTCATGTGCTCAACTGCATTAAGCATTGTATCAAGCCAAGTTAAAGGATTTTTATCTACTTTGTATATAGGCTGTAAACCTAATTGCGTTAATCTTCTATTTGCAATAAATCTTATATAATCTTTAACCTCTTGAGCTGTCAAACCTTCCATAGGGCCCATTTCAAATGCTAAATCAATAAAAGCGTCTTCGTGCTCTATTATAGTTCTGCAAGATTCATATAATTCTTTTTTAAGTTTTGGTGTCCATATTTGAGGATTCTCATTTATGAATTCTTTAAATAGTCTAATCATAGAGTTGCAATGTAAAGTTTCATCTCTTACTGACCAAGTAACAATCTGACCCATTCCTTTCATTTTATTATGCCTAGGAAAATTTAATAGAATTGCAAAACTTGCAAATAATTGTAAGCCTTCGGTAAAGGCACTAAAAACTGCAACTGTTTTAGCAATGTCTTCTTTTGAATTTACATTAAAGCCTTGCATGTAATCGTATTTATCTTTCATTTCTTTATATTTCATGAAGGCTGAATACTCTGACTCGGGCATACCAATTGTATCAAGTAAATGTGAATAAGCTGCTATATGAACAGTTTCCATTGCAGCAAAAGCTGTCATCATCATTAAAACTTCTGTAGGTTTAAATACAGTTGTGTAGTGTCGCAAATAACAGTTATTAACTTCAACATCAGCTTGGGTAAAAAATCTAAAAATTTGTGTTAATAAATTTTTTTCTGATTGAGTTAGGTTTTTTTGCCAATCTCTAACATCATCTCCAAGAGGTACTTCTTCCGGTAACCAGTGAATTCTTTGTTGGGTTAACCATGCATCATAACACCAAGGATATCTAAATGGTTTATAAACTGGGTTCTCGACAAGGAGACCCATTTTTTTTGGTTGAATAATTTCTTGTTTAACTTGTTTAATTACTGACATGATAAGCACTCCTCGTATTCTGGTTGGTTTTCTTGTTGTTTTTTTGATTTATATACATTAGCTGTAATATCTGTTGAATTAGCATCATTAACATTTTCTGCCCTTTGAATAGATTTAGATCTACAATAATAAAGGCTCTTTAATCCTTTCTTCCAAGCCTGATAATGTATTTGATGAAGTTCTTTTTTGTGAACATCTGCTGGTAAAAAGATATTTATAGATTGTGCTTGAGAAATATGTGGTGTTCTATCAGCACTTAATTCTACAATCCATTTTTGATCTAGCTCAAAAGCTGTTTTGAACACATCTTTTTCTTCTTTTGTTAAAAAATCCAAATGTGATACTGAGCCTTGGTTTGTGGTAATAGTAGACCATGTTTCATCATTGTCTTTGTTGTGTTTTGCTAGCAATTCTTTGAGATATTTATTTCGAACATTAAATGAGCCAGATAGAGTTTTGTGAGTGTAACTATTGGCAGCAATTGGCTCTACACCTGGGGATGTGCCACCGCAAATTATAGAAATTGATGCGGTTGGTGCTATAGCAGTTTTGTTTGAAAATCTTTCTTTAATTCCATATTCCTCAGCATCTAAACACGGGCCTCTTTCTTCAGCTAGATCTTTTGATGATTGATCAACTTTCTTTTGAATATTCTCAAATATTTTTTTATTCCAAACTTTGCTCATAACAGATTCTAGTGGAACCATCTTTTTTTGAAAATAAGAATGAAGACCCATAACTCCTAATCCTACACTTCTTTCTCTGATTGCTGAATAAGTTGCATCACTAAATTCTTCAGGTGCATTATCAATAAAGTCTGTTAGCACATTATCTAAAAATCTCATAACATCTGATATAAAGTTTTCATCATCTTTCCATTCATCATACTTTTCTATGTTTAAAGAAGATAAACAACAAACAGCGGTTCTGTCTCTGCCTTCCTTATCTAAACCAGTTGGTAAAGTAATTTCACTACATAAGTTAGATGTTTTAACAGTTAAACCAGCAAGTTTATGATGTTGTGGAATTTGTCTATTAACGGTATCAATAAAAATTATATAAGGTTCGCCTGTTTCAATTCTAGCAGTTAATAATCTTATCCATAGATTTCTTGCTGAAACAGTTGATTGTACCGCACCATCTTTTGGACTTTTTAAAGCCCATTGCTCATCTGTTTCCACAGCTCTCATAAAAGCATCTGAAACTAAAACTCCGTGGTGTAAATTTAAAGCTTTTCTATTTGGGTCACCACCTGTTGGTCTTCTCATTTCAATAAATTCTTCTATTTCTGGGTGATCAATTGGTAGATAACATGCAGCTGAGCCTCTCCTTAGTGAGCCTTGGCTAATTGCCATTGTTAAAGAGTCCATAACTTTTATAAAAGGAATTATTCCAGAAGTTTTTCCTACTCTCCCAATTTTTTCTCCAATAGATCTTAAATTTCCCCAATAGCTACCTATACCACCTCCTCTTGCTGCCAACCAAACATTCTCACTCCATAAATCTAAAATACCATTTAGGCTATCATTAGCTTCATTTAAAAAACATGAAATAGGCAAACCTCTATTTGTTCCACCGTTTGATAAAACAGGTGTAGCTGGCATAAACCATAAGTTACTAATATAGTTGTATAATCTTTGAGCATGTAAGTTGTCATCTGCATAATGACTAGCAACTCTGGCAAATAGATCTTGAAAAGACTCGTTTTCACCTAAGTATCTATCGCTCAATGTTGCTCTACCAAAATCAGTTAAATTTTCATCTCTAGATCTATCGATTTTGATAGTTATGCCTTTGGAATTTTGGAATAGTTCTGTGTTATTGTTTAGAGAGAATAAATCTGGTCTTTTTTCTTTATTTAAATCTTGATTATGAGGTGTAAATTCAGAGACAGCTTGTTTGATGGCTTGAGAAAGTACTTTGTTCATTTGCTCCCTTTTATAGGTTTTTTTTGTAAAACAACTATATGTTGTATGTAGATTTCTTTAATATACTATATAAATATGAAATCAATAGAACATTTATAGAACAAGTAAAATAAATATCAATAAAAAAATAAAAAAAATGTACATATATCAACATGATAGATTCATTAAAAATCGATCCCTTTGGGTTTAGAGAATATGACGCAAGATGGATATTCGAAAAAGATATCAATTTAGGTGGAATCAAAAATTTAGGCAAGGGCCTTGGGACACAGATAGTAAAAAATACTGGAAAAAATAACCCTAGAATTATAGTTGGTCACGATTATAGATCATATAGTGAGAAGATAAAAACTGCACTCAAAGAAGGTTTGATAACAACAGGATGCCAAGTAGAAGATATAGGTTTATCACTTTCACCTATGGTTTATTTTTCACAGTTTAAGTTAAATGCGGACGCTATTGCAATGGTAACAGCAAGTCATAATGAAAATGGATGGACAGGAGTTAAAATGGGTATCAAGAAAGGTTTAACTCATGCACCAGAGGAAATGAAAGAATTAAAGGATATCACGTTAAACAAAAGATTTATTGAAGGTATAGGATCTGAGAAAAAAATAGATAATTTTCAAGAGATTTATAAAGAAGATTTAATTAATAAAAATAAAATTAATAAAAAGATTAAAGCTGTAGTTGCCTGTGGAAATGGTACAGCTGGAATATTTGCACCAGATATATTAAGAGGAATTGGCTGTGAAGTAATTGAATTAGATTGTAATTTAGATTGGTCTTTTCCAAAATACAATCCCAATCCTGAGGATATGAAAATGTTGAAAGCTATAAGTGATGCTGTTAAAAATAATAACGCTGATATAGGTTTCGGATTTGATGGCGATGGAGATCGTTGCGGTGTAATTGATAATGAGGGCAAAGAAATATTTTCAGATAAAATTGGATTATTAATTGCTAGGAATTTGTCAACAAAACATGCAAATTCAAAGTTTATTGTAGATGTAAAATCTACTGGCTTATTTAATACTGATAATGTTTTGGCAGAAAATAATTGTAAAACGATATATTGGAAAACAGGACATTCACATATTAAAAGAAAAGTAAATTTGGAAAAAGCCTTAGCAGGTTTTGAGAAAAGTGGTCATTTCTTTTTTAATCAGCCTTTAGGTTATGGTTATGATGATGGAATTAATTCAGCAATTCAAGTGTGTCATCTATTAGAAAATCAAAATAAAAAAATGAGTGAAATTATAAAAGATTTACCAGAAACTTTCCAATCACCCACTATGGCACCTTTTTGTAAAGATGAAGAGAAATATGATGTTGTAGAAGAATTGGTTAATCAAGTTCAAGAAATTAAAAAAAATAAGATTAAAATAGATAATCAAGAAATTACAGATGTCTTAACTGTAAACGGTATAAGATTTTCTTTTAATGATGGGTCGTGGGGGTTAATAAGAGCTTCATCTAACAAACCTTCTTTAGTAGTTGTTACCGAAAGCCCAACATCTAATGATAGAAAGAAAAAGATTTTTGAATTTATAGATGGTATGCTTCAGAAAACTGGAAAAATTGGCGAATATGACCAAAAACTATAAGTTAGTGACAAGCTTGATTAAATTTTTTTAGTCTCCAATAATTATATGGCCAAGGTGTTAAAAAACCAACAATTAACATTATAGGAACAACCCACCAAGTTAAAATGGCTCCACCAGTTAAGATATAGTCAGTTAAATTCATAGCTATTTCCATACTTATCATTGAAATAAAACTCATCCCAAGTGCAGTTCTGATGGCTTTTGAAAAATCAAATTTTTGCCTCATAAGAACAATTGTTTCAAGTATTATGCTTGTAATTAAACCATTTATAATTGCTAAGGTCATAATTCCTAATACTGGAAAAGGGATTTTTGATATCTGGAAAAATAAGATTGTCCCAAAATCACCTATCGCACAGCCTAAAACACACCAAGCAGTATTTTTTGCACTTGTTTTCCATGTATGTTTACAATTCCAATTAAAATTTGCTGTTGTTTCCATAAGATGTATTTATTTAATTTATTCAAATTTTCAATGGGTTATTTTCTTGTATCTTGTAAAGACTACTTTATTACAGCGAGATAATGAAAGATAAAAAAGATTTTGGTTTCGGTACACAAATACGCAAATCTCCATATTTTGATGCAACTGTAAGATGGGGAGCGAAAGATTTTTCGGTATATAATCATATGTATATACCTCGTGATTTTGGAGATCCTGAGCAAAATTTTCATAATTTAATTAATGAAGCAATACTTTGTGACGTATCTGTAGAAAGACAAGTGGAAATAACTGGACCTGATGCATATAAATTTGTTCAGTTACTAACTCCAAGAGATCTTACAAAAATTTCAATTGGTCAATGTAAATATGTTCTAATTGTTAATAATGAAGGTGGAATTTTAAATGATCCAGTTTTATTAAGGCTTGGAGAAAACCATTTTTGGTTATCTTTAGGTGATAGTGATATTCTTTTATGGGCACAAGGAGTTGCTGTTAATTCAGGTTTAAATGTTAAAATAAATGAACCAGACGTTTCACCTCTTCAACTCCAAGGACCTAACTCAGCAAAAATTATGCAAAATCTATTCGGTGATGAAATTCTAGATCTTAAATATTATTGGTTAAGAGAAATAGAATTAGAAAATATTCCTTTGGTAGTTTCAAGAACAGGATGGTCTAGTGAATTTGGCTACGAATTATTTTTAAGAGATGGATCTAAAGGTGATTTGCTTTGGGAAAAAATAATGGCAGCAGGTAAAGATTTTGGATTAAAACCAGGACATACTTCATCAATTAGAAGAATTGAAGGGGCAATGCTATCTTATCATGCTGATGCTGATATACATACAAATCCTTTTGAAGTCGGTTTAGATAGATTGGTAAGTTTTGACACTGATATCGATTATGTTGGGAAAGAAGCTTTAAAGAAAATAAAAAAAGAAGGAATCAAAAGAAAACAAATTGGATTAATTCTTGATTGTGACCCATTAAAAGGCCCAAATACTACATTTTGGGAAATAATAAAGGATAACAAAATTATAGGTAAAGTTACATCGGCAGTTTATTCACCGAGACTTAAAAAAAACATTGCATTAGCTATTATTTCAATTGAAGAAAGTAAAATTGGTAATATTATTGATGTTAAAACATCAAGCTCTGTAATTAAAGGTACTATTGTTGAAAAACCATTTTTTGATCCAAAAAAGAAAATAGCATCAGGAAAAATTTAACTTTAAATTTTATACACATATTTCATCTTAAGATAATTAATTACAATTATTACGTGTTAAAATTTTTTAAGAGAATCAAGTAAAAGAATATTAAGGGGCGGTAGAGGGAGACTGAAGCCGCCTCTTTTTTTTATAAATTTAAGTATCTGTAAATAAAAGTAGTTCCCACAACAAATAAAAAAATCCCAAAAAGTGTTTGAACTTTTGACTTATTTATTTTGCGAAAAGTATTAGCCCCTACTCTCGCCATTAATATGGTAATTGGAATAAAAATTAAGAATGCTGGAATATTTATAAAACCGACGCTAAAGGGTAAATTAACATTTAAATAAGATCCAGATATCATAAAACCTACAGCACCAAAAAGTGCAATAATAAATCCAATTGCAGCAGCACTACCAATTGCTTTTTTAATAGGGTATCCAAAATATTTTAGAACTGGGACGTTCATTACAGCTCCACCTATGCCCATAGGTGCTGAAACAAATCCAGATATAAACCCAAAAACTATTCTTGGAATAATGGTAAATTTCTTTTGTGAATTTTGAGCTGTATCTGCGTTTAACAAAAGATAAGTACCTAAAAAATATACCACTAAAGAGAAAAACAAAACTAATGTCTTTGTTTGCATCAGGGCAGCAAAAATTGTTCCTGTTAAAACTCCTATAACTACGAAAATTCCATAAGTTTTGATTATGTTAGCATCTACAAATTTATTCTTTCTATGCGTTAGTACAGAAACTATAGAAGTTGGAATAATAATAGAAAATGAAGTTCCTACAGCTAAATGCATTATATAATTTTTATCTATATTGAATGTTTCAAATATAAAAAAAAGAAATGGTACAGTTATCAACCCACCCCCAATACCAAATAGACCAGCGAAGTATCCTACTGGAAATGCAGTTATTACCATTAAGAGTATAAATAAAGAATATTCGTTTGATAAAATAGAACTAATCAATTTAACCTGCTGAATGTGCTTGAGGTGCTAATTTTACTTTATCCATAATATGATCTATTTTTTTTATATCAGCATCTCTTACACACAAATTTTCGCTTAGGTATCTTTTCCAAAAACTTGATCCTGTTTGGCCATGAAATAATCCAAGTGTATGCCTCATAATTTGATTTAATTGAGTTCCTTTTTCAGTTTCATTTTTTATATATGGAATAAGACTTTCGATTACTTCCTGTCTTGTTGGAATATTATTATTATTAAAAATATTTTTTTCGATTTCTGCTAAAAAATAAGGTGAATGATATACTGCTCTACCAATCATTGCTCCATCAACTTTAGTTAAATGTTCTTTGATTTGGTCTGTGGATGTTATTCCGCCATTAATTACTATATTATCGTCTTTAAAATCATTTTTTAAATTGTAAACAATGTCATATTTTAAAGGTGGGATGTTTAAATTTTGTTTAGGTGTAAATTTACCTAGTACGGCTTTTCTTGCATGAATGATGAAGGTACTTACTCCAGTATTTTTAAGTTTAGTAATAAAGTTATGTAAATTTTCATAATCATCTATATCGTCATAACCAATTCTAGTTTTTATTGTAACTGGTAGATTTGTTTTGTTTTGCATTTCAACTAAACATTCAGCTACTAGATCTGGCTCTTTCATCAAGCATGCACCAAATCTATTTTTTTGGACTTTTTTGCTTGGACAACCTAAATTTAAATTAATTTCATCATAACCAAATTCTTCTCCAAGTTTAGCAGCATTAGCTAAAAGTTTAGGTGATGATCCACCTAATTGTAGTGCTACTGGTTTCTCATTAATATTAAAAGAAAGTAATTTTTTTTTATCACCTCTATCGATTGCCTCTGAAACAATCATTTCAGTATATAGAAGAATATTTTTACTGATTAATCTTAAAAAATATCTTTCATGACGATCAGTACAATCCATCATCGGGGCAACTGATACTTTTCTAATCATAATATAAGAATGTTATATTATTTAATTAACTATTTGAAGTGTCCGAATCTTCCTGGTCTGCACTAGCTATTTCTTCATCTTTAAGATTATCTAAAGAAACATCTTGTCCCTCTTCTTCAGATTCGATTACAGCTGGCTCACTTTCAATTTTTTGATCTTCTGGAGAGTTTTGGATCTCTGCCAAATCTTCTTGGGATACTTGAATTTTTTCTGGAATTTTTCTTGCTCTTTTAGAAGGTAATATAGGAACTCCACTTTTTGAAATTTCTCCCTTGTATAAATTCTCAAAGTCATCGCCCACTACTTCATCTTCATCTGATGTATCGTCAACTTGTTCTACATGTTTTCTTAATTTATATACTGCACTCTCGACTAAGTCTTTTACTTGAATTTTTTCATCTGCAATTTCTCTTAATGATACAACTGTATTTTTGTCGTTATCTCTATCGATAGTAGGTTCTAAACCTGAGTTTAATTGTGTAGCTCTTTCCTTTGCTACTAAAACAAGTTCATAAGGACTGTCTACTTTATCTATACAATCTTCTACTGTTACTCTAGCCATGCGAGGTATTTATACTCCGTTCTGATTAAAATCAAGATTTTTTTATAATTTAATTGGATTAAGATTATTTCTGATAATAAAAAGAGAAATTAAAGAAATAGATATATAAACCCCAGAAACAACAGCTATTGCTTCAATAGAAAAGCCCCGATCAATCAAAATACCAAATAGAGCTGTTCCAAAAGCAGTTGCAAAAACCATTAAGGCTGTAGTTAAGGCTTTTATAGAACCTATATATTTTACACCATAAATTTCAGCCCAAGTAGACGAACCAAGAACATTGGCAAGTCCGTTAGAAATTCCAATTAAACCTAAAAAAATAAATGCAGTGAATGACTGGTCAAAAAAGATTAAAACAAACACTGATAACAATAGAGGTATGTTCATATAAATTAATAATTTTCTACTTGTAAATTTATCTATTAAAAATCCAGAAATAAATAAAGTAACTACAGATAAAATTGAATAAGCCATAAAAGATTGAGCTATTACAAAAGGACCCCAGTCTTTAGAAGAAAGTATGAATGACTGATAAACAAAAACTCCTGTAGCAATCCAGGGCATAGCTAACATGTTTGAACAAATTACATAAAATCTATAATCCTTCAAAACTTCTATTCTCTTCCAATTTTTTATATTTGTGTTTTGTAGGTCATTTTCATTTGTTTTTTCTCTAGAGTCTAAATTTAAGTTTTTAACTAAAAGGAATGAGGCTAAAGGTAAAAAAACTATAACAACAATGGATATTGTGATCCAAATATCTCTCCAATCAATGATAGTTAAAAGATAAATAATTGAAACAGGTAGAATAAATTCAGCAGTAGATAATCCAAACCAACCAGTGCTTAATGCTTTACCTCTAGATTTAGTAAAATACCTAGAGATAGTGGTAGTAGCAGTGTGAGACATCATTCCCTGACCAGAAAATCTCATTAGAAATATTGAGATAAATAATAGTGCTATTGAATTTATTTTTGAAAAAAAGAAACAAGAAAATGAAAGTAAGATTATTACAAAGAAAGCAAACTTAGAAATATTAATATCATCAATCTTTTTTCCTACCCAAATTAGTAATAAGCTACTTAGTAGTGTGGCAGATGCATATATTGTGCCAAATTGTCCATGGGTAATCGATAATTCATTTCTAATACTAGAATTAAATAATCCTAAAAAAAAACTCTGTCCAAAGCTAGAAAAAAATGTAAAGATAAATCCAAATATAATTACTTTAAAACTTAAACTTTTAAACATAAAAAATAATGACTTGTAATGTTGCTTTCATAGGTCTTGGTGTAATGGGTTACCCAATGGCTGGTTATATATCAAAAGGTGGTCACAATGTAACTGTTTTTAATCGAACTAAATCAAAGGCAGAAAAATGGATCAGCGAATACAAAGGTAATATGGCTGATACACCAGCTAAAGCTGCTGCAGGCGCTGAATACATATTCACATGCGTCGGAAACGATAATGACTTAAGAGAAGTTACTTTTGGAGATAGTGGAATTTTTAAAACAATTAAAAAAGATTCTGTTTATATAGATAACACTACAGCTTCAGCAACTATAGCAAGAGAGATTTATGATTATGCAAAAAAAAATGGTTTTGGTGCATTAGACGCCCCAGTATCAGGAGGTCAAGCAGGTGCAGAAAATGGAGCACTCACTGTAATGGTTGGTGGAGATCAGGCAGACTTTGATAAAGCCAAAGATAAAATTAAATGTTATAGCAAAAAAATGAAATTACTAGGTCCAACAGGTAGTGGCCAGTTAGCAAAAATGGTCAATCAAATTTGTATTGGTGGACTAGTTCAAGCTTTATCTGAAGGTATTAATTTTGGAATTAAAGCAGGTTTGAAGATGGAAGATGTAATTGAGGTTATTTCTAAAGGTGCTGCTCAATCATGGCAAATGGAAAATAGATATAAAACGATGATTGATGATAAATTTGAATTTGGATTTGCAGTTGATTGGATGAGAAAAGATTTAAAAATTGCTATGGATGAAGCTAAGAATAATGGTTCATTGTTACCTATAACTGAGCTTGTAGATAAATATTATGGTGAGGTTCAAGAAATGGGTGGTAACCGTTGGGATACATCAAGTTTAATAAGAAGATTTAGAAAGTAATATTGTATGCAACCAGCATACTATGATAATTTAGAAGAGATTCAAAATAAGTACTGGTCTATGCTTGATGATGCTGTGACCAACAGAGGATCACAATTTAGAATTCCTGTATTTATTTGTGCTCATCAAGATGAGGTTGATGGGAGAATTGTTGTTTTACGCAAATCAGATAGAGAAAATAGTTTATTACAATTTCATACTGATCTTAGATCACCTAAAGTTCAAATTATAAAAAAAAATAATAAAGCTTCTTTACTTTTCTATGATAAAGAAGAAAAAATCCAACTAAGGGTTAAAGTCGAATGTGAAATAAATAATCAAAATTCTATTACAGAGGAATCTTGGAAAAAAACTCAACATATAAGTAGACGTTGCTATTTAACAGATAGTCCTCCTGGAAACTCATCAGAAAATCCTACATCTGGAATGATATCTAAACTAGAGGATTTCGATTATACAATGGAACAAAGTGAAGAAGGATATAAAAATTTTACTGTTATTAAATGTAAAATTAAATCTATTGAATGGTTATATCTTGCAGCTAAAGGACATCGAAGAGCTAAGTTTGATTTAGAAAATGCAAAGGATGAATGGTTAGTTCCTTAAATTCCTTTCACAATAATATTGCTACCTTCTGCATTGTTAAGACGTATATCTTTAATAGGTTTATACTCATCTGAATGGTACCACTCTAAAGCTTTTTCATAAGATGGGAATTTTATAACAACTATTCTTGGAAAATTGTCTTCACCTTCAACAACTTTATATTCGCCATTTCTAACGATGTATTCACCTCCGTATTTTTTTACTACTTCTGTAACTTTAGATACATACTCTTTATAATTCTCAGGATTAGTGACTTTCAATTGAGCAATGACGTAGCCTGATGACATAAATTTACCTATTAAAAAATTGATTTAGAGTATTTTTTCCAGTTATCTTGATAATGTTTGGTATTTTCAGTAATAGCTTTTTTTTCTTCTTCAGTAACTTCTCTTACAACTTTTCCTGGAGAACCAATTACTAAAGAGTTATCTGGAATTTCTTTATTTTCAGTAATTAATGCTTTTGCGCCTATTATACAATTTTTTCCAATCTTAGCGTTATTTAGAATGACAGCACCTATTCCAATTAAACTATTGTCCCCTATCGTACACCCATGAAGCATTACCATATGGCCTATGGTTACATTCTTACCAACCTTCAATGGATAACCTGGGTCAGTATGTAAAACACTGCCATCTTGAACATTTGATCCTTCGCCAATATGAATATTTTCTACGTCTCCTCTTAAAGTTGCATTAAACCAAATACTTGTATTTTTTTCCAATGTAACGTCTCCTATTACAACAGCATTAGGTGCTACCCAATTATCACCAGAATTATTTGGTTTTTTATCTTTTAAATCGTAGAACATAATTTATAAACAATTTAACATGACACTTACAAAAACGCCAATATGTGATTTCGGTAAAAAAGCAGATCCTTTTAAGCTTTTATCTACAGATAATAAACAAATTGAACTAAATAATATTAAAGGGGAAAGAGGAACTTTAATAATGTTTATTTGCAACCATTGTCCTTATGTAAAAGCGGTAATCAAAGATATAGTAGATGATTGTAGAGAATTAGAAAAAATTGGAATTAAATCAGTAGCTATTTGTTCAAATGATGTAAAAAATTATCCAGAAGACTCATTTGAGAATATGATCAATTTTTCAAAAAATAATAATTTTCACTTTCCTTATTTGATTGACGAAACCCAAAGTGTTGCAAAAACTTATAATGCTGTATGTACTCCAGACTTCTTTGGATACAATGGCAAATTGGAATTGCAGTACAGGGGAAGAATAAGAGAGCTTAAAGATTTAAAACCTGTTAGAGACGGTGAAAGTGATCTATTTACTGCAATGAAGCAAATTTCGGAAACCGGTAACGGACCAAAAGATCAAATTCCAAGTATGGGCTGTAATATAAAGTGGTTTAATAGTTAATGTATTTGATTGTAACAAGATCTTTTCCACCAGAAATTGGGGGAATGCAAAATTTAATGTGGGGGTTAACTTACTCTCTTGCTAAATATGTTTTGGTAAAAGTCTTTGCTGATCATCATGATAACTATAAGGAACATGATAAAAATGTTTCATTTTCTATTGATAGAGTTGGGGGAATTAAATTACTAAGAAAACACAGAAAAGCATATTTAATAAATGAATTTATAAAAAATAACAAAAATATTAAATGTGTAATAGCAGATCATTGGAAAAGTATTGAATTAGTTAAAACTTCTAAAAAAAAGATTTGTTTAATCCACTCAAAAGAAATTAATTTTAAGAAAGGTTCTTTTTCAAATAGAAGAATAATAAAAGCCTTTAAAAATATAGATCAAATCATAGCTAATTCTCAATTTACAAAAAACCTTGCTATTGAAATAGGTTTAGATGAAAATAAAATTGTAGTTATTAATCCAGGAGTATTTCCAACAAAAGAATTTGATAAATTAACAGTAAAAGAAGCAGAAAAAATACTAAAGGATAAAAGTCCAAGATTAATAACTGTTTCAAGATTTGATAAAAGAAAAAATCATGAAAAAATTATAATGGCTTTAAGAAACTTAAAGCAAATCTATCCAAAAATTACATATACTTGTATTGGCTATGGAGATGAGGAAGAAAACATTAAAAGCCTTGTGAAAGAACTTAAACTAGATGAACAAGTAACTTTTTTAAAAAATATACCGCAAGATCTTAAAAATGCTCTTGTATATAAATCTAACGTTTTTGTTATGCCATCAATAATTCATAAAACTTCAGTTGAAGGATTTGGTATTGCATATGTAGAAGCAGCTCAACTTGGAGTACCTTCAATTGGTGGAAAAGATGGTGGAGCGTCTGATGCTATAAAACATAATGAAACAGGAATCATTTGCGATGGAAATAGCTTAGAAGATATTTATTCTAGTATTGATTTAATAATAAAAAATAATTCATATTTAGAAATGGGTAAAAAAGCTAAAGAATATTCGTCTAAATTTGATTGGGGCAATATAATTAAAGAATATTTAAGAATTTTATAGTATAAATACAAATAATGATCGAAAAATTTAATGGAATAATTTATCTGGTAATTTTCATAATTCACTTTGGAATGCTAGCATTCTATGCTGGTCAATTATTAGTTGGAACAAGAAAATTCATGGATAAATTTGCTATCGATCATACTGCTGCTTTCATGATCAGGTTTTTAGGAGCTTTTTTTCTAGGTTGGATATTAATGGCATTATACATAATGTTTGTAAGACCAAATGGTGTTGAGGGAACATGGTCATTTTTTAACCTAATATTTATTACTCACTTGATTGTTACTATAACTAACTACTATTCTAAAAATATAAGTAAGCTTGGTGTAACAGATAAATTTACGGGTGAAGGAATTATTGTTCCATTTATTTTATTGATATTAAGTGGAATTCTTTGCTACGGTTTATCAGATAAAATTTATATTATTTAAATCGATTTTTTCAAAAACTTTTTCAGCACTTAATTTATTTAAATCTGTAACTTGAATAGGTTTAAAATTTTCTCTTTCAATGCTAACTTTGTAAGCTGTTGTATGAGAACCAAATAAAGTAATACCTTTTGCTCCTAAATGTGCTGACATATGAGCTGGACCTGTATCATTAGCGATAACAAAGGAACTGTCTTTTATTAAAGAAGAAAGCTGAGAAATATTTAAAGCTTTATTGTTATCTAGAATACATAAAGCATTAATATCTTTCGCTTGACTTATTTCATTAGGACCTGGAGCTATAATTATTTTTAATTGTTTGTTATATTTATTTTTAATTTTATCTATTAATTCATTGTAATAAGGCCACTTTTTATTAGTAAGATGAGGTGAACAGAATGGAAATAAAATAATATATTTTTCTAATTTATAATCAGATTTTATTTTTGAAATATCATCACAGCTCCAGGAAAAATCAGGAGACATTGTATAATTAGTATTTATATTTGAAGTTTCTAACTGATGTTTAAATCTTTCTAATACTGATATTTTATCAAATTCATCTTTTGTTTTATCATTTGGAAGTGTTGTTTCTGATGATGACCAGATATTTAAATTTGAACTTGGGAATAAGATTTTTTTATAAAAGCTTGTTCTTGATGAATTTTGCAAATCATAGACTTTGGAAATTTTTAGTTTTTTTATTCTTCTCATTAAAGAATAAAGATAAATTAAGTTAAATCTCGATAATCTTTTATCTAATATTACATCTGTTAAATAAGGATTTTTTTTAAAAAGTTCAAAGTATGGCTTAGTTGTTAATAAGTATATTTGATCATTATTGTGGTTTTCATATATATCTTGAATTGCACCACAAGCTTGGGCTATATCTCCTAAAGATCCGTGTTTTATGATTAAAATATTAGACATATTTTTAACAACTTAACATACTATAAAACTTTATGAATAAAATTCTAGTAGAAGTGTCAGTTGGTGAGCTTTTAGATAAAATTTCAATTTTAGAAATCAAACAAGAAAAAATTAAAGATCCTGAAAATCTTAAATTCATCAATGATGAATATAATGTTTTAAAAGCTGAATTAGACAAAAATATTAAAAATGATGACAGTTTATCAAATCTTTTTAAATCACTTAAAGAAATTAATGCTAAACTTTGGGTCATAGAGGATGACAAAAGAATGTGCGAAAAAAACAAAGACTTTGGAGAAAAGTTTATCAAGCTTTCTAGAGATGTACATTTTTTAAATGACAATAGAGCAAAAATTAAACTTGAGATAAATAAATATACAGGTTCAAAAATTAAAGAAATTAAAGAATATACTAATTATTGATATCTATATTTTTTTTCTAAATATTTAATCAAATTGTGAATAAGAAAAGTAATAAATAAATAAATACTTCCAGCTACAATAAATACTTCTATTGGTCTAAATGTTGTTGAAATTATAAATTTTGCAACTCCAGTTATATCCATAAGTGTTACTGTACTTGCAAGGGATGTTCCTTTAAGCATTAATATTATTTCATTACCGTATGCTGGTAATGATTGTTTTATTGCGATTGGAATTTGAATTTTTGTAAAAATAGACATTTTATTTAATCCTAAACTTCTGCCAGCTTCAACTATACCAGGTTTTATAGTTTCAAATGCTGATCTCAATATTTCTGAAGTATACGCTCCAGTGTTTAAAGAAAATGCAATTATAGCACACCAGTAAGGTTCTTTTAAAATAACCCATAAAAAAGTTGTTCTTAAATATTCAATTTGTCCAAGACCAAAATAAATAATAAATATCTGAACCAAAAGTGGTGTTCCTCTGAAAACATATGAATAACCATATGCAAAACCTCTAATTAATTTACTTTGATTTAATCTTAAAATTGCAAAAAACAAACCTAACAACAAACCAAAAAATAATGATGCAGATAAAAGTTTTAAAGTTATCAAAGTTGCGCTGAGTAATTTTGGAAAACTTGTGATTATTAATTCTAAATCCATTAATATCCTCTGCTATAATTTTTTTCTAATTTGTTAATAAATTTCATACTTAAATAAGTAAGTAATAGATATAAAAGTGCTGCAAATGAGTAAAAGAACAGTGGATCTCTAGTAGATCCTGCTGCAATATAAGATTGTCTCATAATTTCTACTAATCCAGTAACAGATATCAAAGATGTATCTTTTAAAGTTATTTGCCAAACATTACTCAGATTTGGTATGGCCAACCTTAACATCTGAGGTATTATAACTTTTAAAAAATAAATATATTTTTTTAAACCTAAAACACGACAAGCTTCAAACTGACCTTTGTCTATAGATTGAATAGCTCCTCTAAATACTTCAGTAGAATAAGCTCCAGAAATGATTCCAATTGAAATTGCACCAGTTAAAAAAGCATTAATTTCAATATAATCATAATAACCAAATATTTGAGCAACATACATTATTGCTCCACTTCCTCCAAAAAAGAAAAGGTAAATAACTAAAAGCTCTGGAACACCTCTAACAACTGTAGTGTATGAATTAGCAATTAAGTTTAATATTTTATATTTTGAGAGTTTTAATGGAGTAAATATTAATGCAAATAAAAAACCAATTAACATTGCCGTAATTGCAACAGCAATTGTCATGAGTGTAGCTACAAAAAGCTCATCACCCCAACCTTTGTCTCCAAATGATATTAGTTCCATAATAAAAGGCGGTTATAATTAACCGCCTTTTAAATATTAAATTTACATTGATGCGTCAAAGCCAAACCACTTAGTTGCAAGTTCACTAATTTTTCCTGTACTTCTTGCTTTATCAATGGCTTTATTGAAATCTACAAGTAGTTGAGCATCTCTTTTACCAAGAGCTGAGTCTGAACCAAATTGAGCGTCTTGTCTAAGGCCAACACCTACTCCGTTTCCAAAGTGTCCGCCTGAAAAAGTTGGTCCAACTAATACAACATCTTTTCCAGATTTATCAGCATAATCAGTAAATGCTACTGCTGCTGCTAATGCTGCATCACATCTTCCTGCTGCTAAATCTAAGTTTACTTCATCTTGAGTTTTGTAAGTTCTAACATTAACTGAGCCTACATCTCCAGATTCTAAAAAGTTTTGGTGAATTGTTCCAGTTTGAGTACAAACAGTTTTGCCAGCTAAAGCTCCTGTAATAGTTTTAAGAGCTGACTTAACATCTTTACCACCTAAAGATAAATTTATACCTTCTGGAGTGTCCATTGCCTCAAGATCTGAACCTTTCATAACTGCTAAAGAAGCAACTTCATCAGCATATCCTTGTGAAAAAGTTATTACTTTCTTTCTTTCATCTGTAATAGACATACCTGCCATAATAGCATCGTATTTTCTCATTCTTAAAGCTGGAATCATTCCATCCCAATCTTGTTCAACGATTTTGCAATTTCTTTCCATGTAAATACATAGCCAGTTTGCAAGTTCAACTTCAAATCCTACAAGCTTTCCATCTTCTGATTTAGAATTCCATGGAGGGTAAGCACCTTCGGTTGCAATTCTAATAGTGTCTGCAGATAGGGTTGAAGTAAAAAGAATTAAAGAAGCAAAAACGCTTAATATAATTTTTTTAAATTTCATTATTTTCCCCCGTATTAATATTAATATAATTATATTATTCCACAAATTTTAAGATTTAAAAAGATAAATTAATGATTTATTGATGAGTAAAAATTCCAGGAACTATCAAAACTTGGAATATAAACTCTATCTAAGGTAGCATTACCAAAATTTTTGTTAAACACTTTTAGCCAATTTTCTACTTGTTTAGGTTTTTTATCTTGGCTTCCTACTTGAGCCGTTATAACCCCATTTGGTTTTAGAATTCTAACCAAAGAGTTCATGTTTTTTGCTGCAAGATCAATACAAAACTGATCATCATTTAGGTCAATAAATATTTTATCATAACTATCATCGTCAACTTTTTTTATACTTTCAAAAGCATCGCCCCATACACATTTAACAGAATTTTTTTCTGTTGCATTTTTTCCTATAGAGCCAATATGTTTTTTGCAAACTTCAACAACTTCAGGATCCAATTCGTACCAATCAATGAAACCAAAACCTTTTGAAATACACTCTCTTGCAACTCCACCATCTCCACCTCCGATAATTGCAGCGCTATCTTTGCTATTGTTTAATTTAAGTGCAGAATTTACAAAAGTACCGCTGTAAATATGTTCATCTTTTTCAGCAACCTGTAAATCATTATCTATAAATAAAGATTTTCCATACTCAACTAGATCTAGGATTTCAACATGTTGTCCTACTTTTGATGTAAAATCCTCTAAGACTTCTTTTACAAGATAATTCTTCTTTAAACCTTTTGTACTAGTAAGATCATGATAAAAGGAAATTGTATCTCTATTTAATTCTTTTTTAATAATTCTTTTATGGTCAATTTCTTTTTTTAAGACTTCCAATGCGATTGATGGCGAAACAGTTCCACATGTATAAAAATCAAAACTGATTATTCCTTTTTCTGGATAAGTGTGAAAACTAATATGACTTTCAGCTAATAAAGCTACCAAAGTAAAACCTTGAGGTTCGAATTTATATTTCGCTATATTTAAGACAGTAACTTTTGCTTTGTCTGCAATTTTATGTACCAGACCTTCATAAAAAGAAGGATCATACTCTTTTCTTGTTCCAATAATATCTAAGGTAACATGCTCCCCAACTTTAATCATAAATTACTCTTTTTTATAATTTTTAGCTTTTTCCAAAACTTTTTTCATTTCTTTAAACGAAAGAATCTTTGGATCTCCTATTTTTAGAGCAATAACATATTGATGGCAAATATTTTCTATCTCTAATGCTAGTTCAAAAGCTTCTTCTAAATTATTTCCAAAAGCAACCTGTCCGTGATTTGACATTAGACATGCTTTTCTATTTTCTAAAGCCTTAATAACATTATTAGACAGCTCTTTAGTTCCAAAAGTTGCGTAGTTTGCACATTTAATATCTTCACCGCCTGCTAATGCTACCATGTAATGAAAAGGTGGAACAGGTTTTCCATGTGATGAAACTGCGGTAGCATTTGGTGAATGCGCATGGACTATAGCTTTAGCTTCTTTTTTATTTTTATAAATATCATGGTGAAATCTCCATTCAGAAGAGGGATTTTTATCTTTTTCATCAAAGGATTCGTTTTTTTTATTAAAAGGCATAAATACAATATCCTCGGGTTTTAAATTTTCATATTTTTTTCCTGATGGAGTAATTAAATATCCGTCTTCATCATCCTCATTTATACGAATAGAAATATTTCCAGATCTGAGAGGTGAAAGATTAGTCGTGTTAAGTTTCAATGAAAATTCAATAATTTTTTTTCTATAATCTAAATTTTTCATTTAAAAAGATTTTTCAATCCTTTCTCAGATGCTTCACAAATTCCTTTTTCAGTAATCAAACCAGTAACATATTTTGCTGGAGTTACGTCAAAAGCCAAGTTCATTGCTTTACTTTTTTTTGGGTATATTTGTACTTTTTTTATATTCCCGTTTTCATCTAAACCTTCAATTTGTGAAAGTTCCTCTGAATTTCTTTTTTCAATTGGAATATCTTTATAATTTTTGGTATTCCAATCTATAGTTGAGCTTGGCAAAGCAACATAGAAAGGAATATTATTATCATGTGCTGCTAGTGCTTTAAGATATGTTCCAACTTTATTGCATACATCACCGTTAGCTAAAGTTCTATCTGTTCCTACAATACACATATCTACATCACCTCTTTGCATTAAAATGCCACCAGTATTATCTGCAATAATTGTATTCTTAATTCCCTCTTCATTTAGTTCATATGAAGTTAAATTTGCACCTTGATTTCTTGGTCTAGTTTCATCTGCCCAAACATGAACTGGAATGCCTTTTTTGTGTGCATGATAAATTGGAGATGTCGCAGTACCCCAATCAATTGTTGCAAGCCAGCCTGCGTTACAATGTGTTAAAATATTTACTGTATCTTTTTTTTTATTATAAATTTCCTCAATTACCTTTAGTCCATTGATACCTATACTTTCACAAAATGAAATATCCTCTTTACAGATCAATTGTGCTTCATTTAATGCTATTTCTAAAATTTTATCACTATTTAAACCTGAAAGCTTATTCATCATTCTATCTACAGCCCACTTCAAATTTATTGCTGTTGGTCTAGAATTTATTAATTCTCTTGCTGATGTTTTTAAAAAAGACTGATCGTTATTTTCAATGATTGCAAGAACCATTCCGTAAGCAGCTGTGGCCCCAATTAAAGGAGCACCCCTCACCTCCATTGTTTTAATTGCATTTATTGAATCTTTTACTGTTTTAAGATCTTTAATTAAAAATTTATGTGGAAGCTTTGTTTGATCAATAATTTTAACAGTATAATTTTCAAACCAAATTGTATGGTATTCTTTACCCTCTATTTTCATTTGATCCTCTCAAGACTTTCATTTGGCCAAGTTTTTTCCCTGTCATACATTTTATCATGACAAATTTCTTTGTTTGTAATTTGAATCCATGGGTCTTTATCTTTTACAAAAATATGTGCTTGAGGTTCAATTGAATTTTCTAAGGTTTGAGTTCTGACAGCAACTCTACCTTTCGATATATTATATTTACAGAATAAATACACACCACAAATAATACAGAAATAAGCATTAACACCTTTTCCACTACCTGTTGGTAATTCTATTGATGCAATATCTCCATTTACCTGAAAATCATTTTCAAGAACCATAGTATGAATAACAAATGAAGATCCAGTTGATTTTTTGCAGTCCTTGCAGTGACATGCTTGGGTAAATAAAGGTTTACCAATAATTTTATATTTTACATTTCCACAACCACAAGTTCCATTTAAAACATTATTTTTCCTCATTTATTTAAAACTCTTCCAGCTACAGTTTTAAGTTTATTTTTTGTTTTTTGAGTTCTTTTTTCTGGGGCTGTAATAATTGCAACATCTAAACAATTATTTGTAGGATCTTTTGGATCAATATGATTTTCAAAATTTTCAATTAGGTTTTTAATCATATTTTTTGCTTTTTGAGCATTGCCTAACAAGACTTTTATTACTGATTGTACATCAACATTTTCATGATCAGGGTGCCAACAATCATAATCAGTTACCATAGATACTGATGCATATCTTATTTCAGATTCTCTAGCTAATTTTGCTTCAGGCATATTTGTCATTCCAATTACATCTGCTTTCCAGGATCTATAAAGATTAGACTCTGCTAATGTTGAAAATTGAGGTCCCTCCATAACAACATAAGTCCCCCCTCTTTGATAAGATATATTTTCTTTTTTAATTGACTCTTCACATGCATTCATTAATCCAACTGAGGTAGGATGAGCCATTGATACATGAGCAACTATTTCGTCATCAAAAAAAGTTTTGTTTCTTGCAAAAGTTCTATCAATAAATTGATCAATAATTACAAATTTTCCTGGGGGCAAATCTTCTTTTAAAGACCCTACGGCAGAGACTGATACAATATCAGTAACTCCCAATTGTTTAAGTGCATCTATATTTGCTCTAAAATTTATTTTTGAAGGGGATATAAAATGACCTTTCCCATGTCTAGGAAGAAAAAAAACTTCTTTTTCATTAAATTTTGTTTTTAATATTTGATCTGAGGGAGATCCCCAGGGTGTTTTGATATCTAAAAACTCCCTATCTTTAAAATCTTCAACGTCATACAACCCACTTCCACCAATTATAGCTAATTTGTTTGTCATATTATTTAAAATGATTTAATTATTTATAACTCAAAAATTTATGGATTTAAAAGAATATATTAGATCAATTCCAGACTATCCAAAAAAAGGTATTTTATTTAGGGACATTACAACTTTAATCAAAAATGAAACTGCATTTGCTGAAACAATAAATCAAATTGTGCAAAGATCAAAAAATTATAAAATTGATAAAATTGCAGCAATCGAATCCCGGGGATTTGTTTTTGCTTCTGCTGTTTCCTATTTATTAAAAAAACCATTTATATTATTAAGAAAAAAAAATAAATTACCTGCAGATACTTATTCTGTAGATTTTGAACTTGAGTATGGAACAGCAACAATCGAAATGCATAAAGATTCTATAGATGAAAATGACTCTGTATTAATTATTGACGATCTAATTGCTACTGGAGGAACAGCAAAAGCTGCTGCAAAACTTATTGAAATGTCAAAAGGAAACATTTCAGCGTTTATATTTGTTATAAATCTTTTTGACTTAGGCGGATGCGATGATTTGATTAAAGAAGGATATAAAATTGAGAATTTAATTGAATTTCCTGGCCATTAGAGTTGTTGTTTAGGAACTAAAAATAGCTATTGTAAAATAATTATAATGAAAACATTATTAGTCACTGGTGGTCTTGGTTTTATAGGAAGTAATTTAATTGAGCTACTGTTAAAAAATAATTGTAAAGTAATTAATATAGATAAAGTTAGTTATTCCTCTAATTTTTATAATACAAAAGATTTTAAAGATAATAAGAATTATAAATTTATTAAATGTGATATAAATAACCAATCTAAAATTTCAAAAATTTTAAATAAATATAAACCAGTTTGTGTCTTTAATTTAGCTGCAGAAACTCACGTAGACAGATCTATTGATAATGCAAAACATTTTATCTCAAGTAATATAACTGGTGTTTTTTCTTTACTGCAAGTTTGTAAAAATTACACAAAAAAGAATAAAAAATTTAAATTCGTACATATTTCAACTGATGAAGTCTACGGAGATAAAATAAAAGGAAAATCGAAAGAAAAAGATTCTTACAAACCAAGTTCACCATATGCTGCATCTAAGGCGTCTTCAGATCATTTAGTTTATTCTTATATAAGAACATTTGATTTTCCAGGTATAATTACAAATTGTTCAAATAATTATGGACCGAAGCAACATCCTGAAAAACTAATTCCAAAAATAATTTATAATATTTTTAATAATAGAAATCTTCCGATCTATGGTCGTGGTATCAATGAAAGAGAGTGGATATACGTAAAAGATCATTGTGAAGCTCTATTTAAAATTTATAAACAAGGTTCCATAGGAAATTTTTATAATATTGGTTCAGGTAATATTTTAAAAAATAAATTATTGGTTTTAAAACTAGTTAAATTAGCAAAAAGTAAAATAAATATTGGCAAAAATGTAAAAATTAAATTTGTTAAAGACAGACCAGGTCATGACACTAGATATTCATTAGATAGTAGTAAAATTATGAATTCACTAAAATGGAAACCAAAAACAAATATCAATAAAGGTCTTAATGAAACATTTGAATGGTACCAAAATAATTATAAATATTTCGCTAAATTGAACAAAAAAGATATTCTTAGAAGACTAGGTATTACCAAATGATCAATAAAGGAATAGTTTTGTCTGGTGGTCACGGAACACGAATGAGTCCTTTAACAAAATCAGTAAATAAACAACTTTTACCAATTTATGACAAACCTATAATTTATTACTCATTATCGATTTTAATGATGGCTAAAATAAAAGATATTTTAATTATAGTTAATAAAGGAGAGACAAAGACTTATAAAAAACTTTTACCAAATGGAAAAAACTTAGGTATTAAAATTAAATACAAGGAACAATCCTATCCAAAAGGTTTGCCAGATGCTTTTATTTTAGGAAAAAAATTTATAGGAAAAAATAATGTAGCTTTGATTTTAGGAGATAATTTTTTTTATGGAAATTCTTTAAATAGAAAACTTAAAAACTCAAATCAATTAAAAAATGGTGCTGAAGTTTTCTTGCATAAAGTTAAAAATCCACATTTGTTTGGTGTAGCCAAGACAAACTCTAAAAATCAGATATTAGGAATTAAAGAAAAACCAAAAAAAAAGTACTCAAACCTTGCGATTACTGGTTTGTATTTTTTTGATAGTAGGGTTGTTGAATTTTCAAAAAAATTAAAACCCTCAACTAGAGGAGAGCTTGAGATTACTGATTTACTTAAAATGTACCTAAACAAAAAAGAACTTTATGCTACTTCAACAGGAAAAGGTACATATTGGTTTGATGCTGGTTCAATAGATGATTATTATAAAACTAATAAATTTGTTTCATCAATTCAGCAAAAAAGTAAAAAAAATGTTGCTTGTCTAGAAGAAATTGCTCTTAAAAATAAATGGATATCAAAAAAACACATTAATGCTTCTATTAAGTTTTATGGTAATTGTGAATATTCAAAATATTTAAAAAAATTAATTTAATTAATCAATTGTTACTAATGTTAAATAGAGGTTTTGAAACTGTCTTTCTTCTAAAATTGTTTGATTGACTAATGATTTTTTACAATTATCTCCATAAACTATATGTGAGCATAAAATCCATACCTGACTTGAGTTATAATTTTGATCCTTTTGAGCATATTGTATCTCATTATAATTATTTTTTTTTGACATAAATTCTAAATAATTTTTATACATTAATAAATAATTTCTTTTTAAATTGTCAGTTTTTGCAAAATTAAGATCTACGTAGAAATTTTTATAGTTCGATTCATTTATATATTTTAAGGCTAAATCATACTGAGGTTTAAAATGTTTCCTATTTTCAAAAAATTGCTTGAAATTTTGCTCAGTAAATTGATTACCAATAGTTGTCAATATAATTAATGAAATTAAAAAATTTTTTAAGATTTTATTTTCCAATTCATTAACTAAGACTGATATTAAAACTATTATTGGTATTAAAACAAATATTATATATTTTGAAGTTATTATCGGTTTATATAATCCATATATAAGAGGAATAAAGTAAGATAAAATAAATAGTATCAGTAAAATGAATAGAAAATCATTTTTCAAAATTTTAATTCTAAATTTAAATATAAGAAATAATAAAATAATTAAATGTATTATTCCAAGAGCTCTAGAGCCAAAATACTGAGAAAAATATAAGTTTGTAAAAAATTTAAAAGTAGGCTGTTCGTTCCATAGATAATCACTACTTATTTTTAAATTAAAATAATATATAAAAATGATTACTAAGACTGAGATACCAGTAAAAACTAGAGTAATAATAAAATTTTTTTCATAGGTACGTCTTAATATATATTGGTAAAATGGTAAAATTGCTATTGAGGCAAATACAATAACAGAAAAAGGATGAGTAAATGTTGAACAAACTTGAGTGATAAAAAATAATAATAAAAAATAATTTTTTTTAGTTTTAAAATATTTCAATATAAATATTAAAGAGAGTGATGAAATAAAAAACATCAACATATATGTTCTCATCTCCATAGAATAAGAAATCAAAAAAACATTAAAACTAACTAAAAAAATACTTAGTTTAAAAGAACCATTATCTTTCAATATTTTAACCAAGTATCCAATAGTAAAGATGCTTAATATTCCTGTTACGGATGAAAAATATCTTGCAATATCTGGGCTATAACCAAAAATATTATGAATGAAATAAATTAAAATATAGTAAAATTGGGGTGCAAGTTCAGTTGCACTATGTCTGTCTAGCATTTCTTTAAATGAAATAGATGGATCAGTAACCCAAAAAGTAGCCATTTCATCTATCCAAAGATTATCATGGTTTATGTTATATAATCTTAAAAATACTCCAGTTATTAATGAAAGAATTAAAACAAAATTTAGAATAGAATTAGATTTAATCATATATAAATTCATTTACTGCATACCTATGCTTCATAATTAACATTTCTTTAATCTAATTTAAATTATATTAAGAGGATATGAAAAATATTAGTACAATTAAACCTAGAATAAAAGAAAGCATCAAAAAAAACAAAGAGATTTTTAAAAAAGAACTAAAAAATTTTTTTCACTGGGTTAGAGGGGCTGAATTGGTAGATCTTGATGAATGTGATACTTCAGAGGATCCTGTTAGACCAGAATTAGACAATAAATTTAGAACCTCTTACGGAAGAAAAATTTACGGTGTAAAATACAAAGATCAAATACATGCAGTGATGTGTTTCGCGTTTACAAATAAAATCCCAAAATCTGTTAATGATTTAGATAAATTAAGCCAAGATGCTTTTTTACAGAGTGCTTTAAGAGGCCAAAAAGTTGGACAGATTGCAGTGGCATATACTGTATGGTCTAAAAAAAAAGGTGGAGGCAAATTAATAGTTAAAGAAGTTTTTAAAATGATAAAAAAATCAAATCACTTAAATAGATTAGTTACACTTTCGCCACTTACAGAAATGGCAAAAAATTTTCATCTTCGAAATGGAGCAAAACTAGTAAGTGTTAATGAAAATACACAAAACTTTGAATATAAATAAATTTTGGTAGCGGGAAGTGGGATCGAACCACTGACCTCGGGCTTATGAGTCCCGCGCTCTAACCAACTGAGCTACCCCGCCACTTAATTATTATTGTTGGTTTATACTACTTTTAAAATTTGTTTCAATCAATTCTGTACCAAGATTTTTTTAATAACAATCCATTAATACATCCACTTAATCTAGCTTTATAGAAGTCTTTTTTTTTGTTGTTTCTCAAAATTGTATAAAAAATTGTTTTAATAAATGCTGAAATTAAATTTTTAAATATTTTCATAAAAGCGTAAAGATAACTATCATGTTTATGGTGGTAGTAAAATTTTGACCACATCCAGTGCCAATTTTTTAAATATTCTATTTGAGAAAAGTCAGGATCTGATGAAGCTCCACCCCTATGTTCGATAATAGAATTTTTAATAACATAAATTTTTCGATTGTTTTTTTTTACTCTCAGGCATAAATCATTATTTTCAAGATACAGAAAGAAGTTTTCATCAAAATAATCACTTTCATCAAAATTATTTTTATTTACTAACATTGAAAAACCATCTAAGTCATCTACTTCAATGATATTATCGCTTATAAAATTATATTTTTTTTTAATTTTATAATTTGGATAATTTTTATCGCTATGAATAGGCGAGACTATTGAGAAATCAGAAATATCTAAACAAGACTTACAAAGATTGTCAAAAGTATCTTTATTAAATGTAACATCTGGGTTAAGAATGTATGCAAATTGAGTATTGCATTCTTTAATGCCTAAATTATTTGATGCTCCAAAGCCTGAATTTTCATTTATTATAACTTTTAAATTTTTGTATGTACTTTCTAAATTTTTCTTCAATTGTAAATTTTGTGAATTTTCTATTACAATCTTATTAGAATTTTCTGGTAATGTATCGATACAACCGTGAACAATTTTTTCACTTTTGTAAGTAACTATTATAAATGTTGTATTTTCTATATTTATATCCATTAAGAAAAATAAGTATACTTAAACAAGTGATTATTGTAAAAAAAATTATCATTAAATTTGAAAATATTAAAAATGATTAAAAAAACAAAATTTAAAGATTTAGTAGTTCATATTAACAAACCCTATAAAGATAAAAGGGGATACCTTAAGGAATTGTTAAAGGAGAATAAATTAAAAAAGAAATTCGTTCTCTCAATTCTTTCATATTCCAAAAAAAAAGTATTGAGGGGTTTACATTTCCAAACAAAAAATCCACAAGGCAAATATATTTCTGTTTTAAAAGGTAAAATTTTTGATGTAGCAGTTGATTTGAGAAAGAATTCTAACACTTTTGGAAAATATTTTTCATGCGTTTTAAGTGAAAGAAATTTTAAATCATTATATATTCCAGCAGGTTTTGCTCATGGCTTTATGACTTTAGATAAGGAAAATTATGTTCTTTACAGCTGTACAAAATATAGAAATTTAAAATCTGAAAAATCAATAAAATTTAACGATAAAGATTTAAAAATTAAATGGCCATATAAAAATCCAATTATTTCAAAAAGGGATAAGGTCGCTATGGGGTTTGCTGAGTATAAAAATAAGAATTTTAAATGAAAAGTAAAATTTTAGTTACTGGTGGTGATGGAAGATTTGCGAAAGTTCTTTCAAAATATAATCGTAAATTAAACTTGTACTTTGCTAGCAAAAAAGAATGTAACATCTTAAATAATAGTTCAATTGACAAAATAATTAAAAAGGTAAAGCCAAAAATAATTTTCCATTGCGCAGGACTTTCTAGACCTATGAGTATTCATGAAAAGAATATTGAAAAAAGTATTGATGCTAATATCATCGGCACTGCGAACATCGTAAAAGCTTGTAAAAGAAAAAAAATAAAATTAATCTATTTTTCAACTGGATATGTTTATAACGGATCTAAAGGAAATTATTCTGAAAATGATGGAACAAAACCTTTTAATAATTATGGTTTATCAAAATTAGGTGGTGAGTGTGCTGTATCTATGTATAAAAATTCTTTAATTTTAAGAATAACTATGATTGAAAAACCATTTCCATATAATAAAGCTTTTTACGACTTAAAAAGTAATTTTATGTTCCATGAGGATCTTGTTAAAATTTTACCCAAAATAATAAACCAAAAAGGCATACTTAACGTTGGTGGCCCTACTCAATCGGTATTTAATTTTGCAAAAAAAACAAAAAAAAACATAAAAAGAATTTCTGGAAAGAAAAGCTCTTCACTACCGCTTAATCAAACTATGAACCTAAAAAAATTAAAAAAAATATTATGGAAAAACTAAATCCTATTTCAAAAAAGCTTTATAAAATTTATTATTTTTTGTTTAAAGAAAGATTTTCAAAAAAAATAGATTTCAAATTTGATAATGTGTTTAGATGGGATTTGATAGAGTATCTTGATAATAAATATAAGTTCTCCAACTACCTTGAGGTAGGTTGCAATGATGATGAACTTTTCTCAAAAATAAAAATTAAAAATAAGATTGGGATTGATCCTGTAATTGGGGGAAACATGAAAATTACAAGTGATGATTTTTTCGTGCAGAATAAAAAAAATTATGACTGTGTATTTATAGATGGTTTACATATTTACGACCAAGTGAAAAGAGATATAGTTAATTCATCAAAATGCTTAAGTGAAAATGGTTTTATCTTAGTTCATGATTGTTTGCCTAGATCTTTATCTGCTCAGGCAGTTCCAAGATATAGATTTAATTGGAATGGTGATGTATGGAAAGCAATTGTTGATTTAAGGAGAGATCCTAATTTAGAAATTTTTACATGTCTTGCTGATGAAGGAATTGCGGTAATTCAGAATAAAAAAAATTCAAATACACTTAAAATTGGCAAAAAAATTTCAGATTTGAAGTTTAAAGACTTTTACTACAATCATGAGGAGTATATGAGACCTATTTCTTTCTCAGAGTTCAAAGAAAAGTACTAAATAAAGCAAATTTAATTTGAATTTTATATCATGCTCTGTATATCTTCACCTTTGTGAGAATAGAAGAAGAACTTAAATTAGATTATTCAGATGTTTTGTTTAGACCTAAACGGAGCACATTAAAAAGTAGAAAAGATGTAAACCTTCTTCGAACATATAAATTCAAATACAGTAATAATGAATGGTCAGGAATACCTATTATGGCTGCAAATATGGATGGTGTTGGTGAGCTTGGAATAGCTGATAAATTACATGAGTATGAAATGATAACTTGTTTAACTAAGCAACATGACGTTAAAAAAATTAAACAATTTAAAAATATAAAAAAAATTCATCCTAATATTGCTTTAAGTGTTGGTATTAAAAAAGAGGATTTTGAAAATTTAGATAAAGTATTAAAAGAATTTGGTTTTTTTAAGTTTATTTGTATCGATGTTGCCAATGGTTATTCTGAACATTTCACATCATTTGTTAAATCTGTGAGAGATAAGTACCCAACAAAAACAATTATAGCTGGAAATGTTGTAACAGCAGACATGACACAAGAACTAGTTTTAAGTGGAGCTGATATAGTTAAAGTTGGAATTGGTCCTGGAAGCGTTTGTACAACAAGAATTCAAACTGGGGTGGGTTATCCTCAATTAAGTGCAGTAATAGAATGTGCAGATGCTGCACATGGATTAGGTGCTCACATCATTGCGGACGGCGGATGTACTTGCCCAGGTGATGTAGCAAAAGGTTTTGGTGGGGGAGCTGATTTTGTAATGTTAGGAGGAATGTTAGCTGGTCATGATGAAGGTAAAGGTAAAGTGGTAAAAATTAATGGTTCTAAATATATAGAATTTTATGGATCCAGTTCAGATGTAGCAAATAAAAAACATTATGGGGGATTATCAGATTATAGAAGCAGCGAAGGAAGAACGGTAAGAGTAAAATACAGAGGAAACATTAAAGATACAGTTTTAAATATTTTAGGTGGTGTGAGAAGTAGTTGTACATATGTAGGTGCTCCATCGTTAAAACAACTGAGCAAATGTACAACTTTTGTAAGAGTTGCTAAACAATTTAATGATACGTTTACCAAATAGTCTTTTAAAATTATTTTTAAAATGGAAATTTCTAGAATTGATTTAAATAAACCTGAAAGAGTTTCAAACACAATTGTTATCGATCTTTTTACAAAAAATTACCAAAGACTTAATACTGAATTTTTTGAATTTCAATTTGATTGGCTAAACAGAGCATATGCTGCCTTTAAAGATTTTGATAAATACATGATATTAGCCTATCTTTTTAGAAAAACATTTTTTTCCTATTCAGAATTATTTAAAGTTATTACGTTTGATCAGTTCTTTTCAAATAAAGTATTAGAAGTAGAAAAATTTAATATTATTGAAATCTCCAAGGAATTAAAATTATCAAAAGAAACAGCAAGGAGGAAAGTGATTGAAATGGAAAATGCTGGAGTTATCCAAAAAAATAAAAAAATTATTTGGTTGAATTTTGATGCTTTTAGTATTCAAAGACCTGATGATAGTATCAAAAGCTTTTCAAGACTTTTGGCGTCAATGTCAGAATTATTATGTAAGAATAAAATTACAAAAAAAAAATATGAAAAACAACATTACGTAAAAGGAATTAAAAGTAAATTCACACAAGTATGGGGTATATTTTTAGATTATCAAATAGATTACATAGTTCAAAGGTCAAATTTACTAAATAATGATATTATAATGTTTCATATCTTTGGTTCACTAGTTTACAATCAAAATTTGTTCATGAAAAAAAATGGTAAATCTAATCATTTTAGAGATGAATGGTGGAATGACATAATTCATATGGGAGATAAAAAAGGTATAAGCGCAATGACCATATGTGATCTAACAGGTATACCTAGACCAACCGTTATTAGGAAATTAAAATTACTTATGAAGGAAAAAAATGTAATTAAAGATAAAAATAACCTTTATTCATTTAAAGATGGTCCATTAATGAAAAAATTTAATGAAATAAGAATGCAAAATGTAGAAAAACTATCTAATACAATTGCAAGCTTTAACAATATTGTTATTGATAATTAAATTGAAATTATTATTCCTGTTACAACGATAATTGCTGCAACTAAACTAAAAAAAATTGTAGATTCTAATTTCTCTTTTTTTTGATTAGCTCTAACTTTGTTTAGTAGAGTATTTATATCTACTCTTTTTGTTGAATTCTTTGATGAGTGAAGTTCTCCTTCATAATTTTGGGTCTCAACTGAATTATTAGTTATCTGCTCTCCACTCATATAAATTATATTTAACCATACATATAATATGCAGACAATGAAAAACTTGTCCAAATTGGGTTTGTAACAAAAGATTAACGTTCAGTTTGAGGATTATATTGATTTATAATCTTTTTGATTAAGTTTTTTATCTAAATAATCTGCTTTATATCTAATTTTTTCAATCTCTATTTCTAAATTACCATCATTCAACTCTTTAGTGCAATCGGAACTCACGTAACCAAACGCTAGATTTTTATTATAGCTAAAAGAATAATTGGCTGATGTAGTCCTTCCAATAATTTTATTATTTAAAAAAATAGGTTCGTCATGAAGCATTAACGGTTTACCAGGCTCACTATCTTTTAATGTTAACATTACAAATTTTTTATTTAATTTATTTAATTTGATGTCTTCTAAAGCTTTCTTTCCTAAAAATTCAATATTTTTTTTATAACTTATTGTAAAATCTAGATTGGCTTCATATTGATTTTCTTCTGGAGAAATATCATGTCCCCAATGTAGAAATCCACTTTCCATTCTCATAATATCCATTGCATGAACTCCACAATGGCTTAAATTGAATTTTTTACCCTCATCTACAATCAAATTATATATTTCTTTAGCGTCTGATATTTTTATATAGAGTTCATATCCCAAGTCACCAACATAGGACAATCTTTGAGCCCAAATCTCAATATTTTTAATATTTATATTTTTACCTGTACCAAATTTAAAATTTGAGTTTGTAAAATCGTCATTACTTAAACCTTTTAATAGATCTCTACTTTTAGGACCAAATAAACCTATTACACAAAATTCGTCCGTCACATCAGACAATTTTGTGTTTTCTGAAATATGCTTTTTAATATGAAATTTATCTCTTTCTCTATTTGCTGCTGCTGTAATTATTCTAAAATGGTTTTCATTAAAACAAATCACTGTTAAATCTGTCTCAATTCCTCCATCACTATTTAACATTTGAGTATATGTACATTTTCCTACTTCTTTTTTTATATTTGCTGTACAAATTCTTTGTAAATCTTCATATACATTCTCACCTTTTAAATCATATTTAGAAAAAGGAGTTAATTCAAAAAGACCGACATTTTCTCTTGTATTTTTAGTTTCATACTCTGCAGATGGAAACCAGTTTTGATAATTATATGAATATTTATATTCAGGATTTTTTCCATTTAAAGAATACCACATTGGTCTTTCATATCCTCCTGATACACCAAAGCAAGCTCCAACTTTTTTTAATTCCTCATGATAAGGAAGTAATTTTTTATCTCTAGAAGTTTTGTGTTGTTTGAAGGGCCAATGCATACCATATAAATCACCTAAACTTTCAGTAACCCTTTCTTTAATAAAGTTTATTCCTGAGTGGAAATTTTGAAATCTTTTAATATCATATATAAATAAATCTTCATTTATATGACCATTCATTAACCACTCAGCTGTAACCTTGCCAACACCTCCTCCACTGCCAATCCCAATACTGTTTAATCCACAGCATGCAAATAAATTTTTAAAATCAGGAACTTCACCTAATAATGTATTAGTATCTGGAGTAAAAGACTCTGGGCCTGAAAAAAATTTTCTAATTCCTACTTTCTCTAATATTGGAACCCTTTTTAAAGCAGCTTCTAAAAAAGGTTCAAAATGTTCAAAATTTTCTGGAAATTCACCATAAGAAAAGTCACCTGGAACTCTATTAGTTTCTCTAAATGCAGGAATTGATTTTGGTTCAAAAATTCCTATTAACATTTTTCCAGCATCTTCTTTTAAATATAAACTATCATTAAAGTCTCTTAGAACAGGAATATTTTTTGGCAATTCGTTTATTGCTTCTGTGATTACATAAAAGTGTTCTGCTGGATATAATGGAATGCTAAATCCCATATCTTCTCCAATTTGTCTGGACCACATACCTGTAGCTAAAACAATATATTCACATTCAATAGTTTGCCCATTAACTTTTACTCCTGCAACCCTTCCATTTTTTTTTAAAATTTTTTCTACTGGACATTGTTCAAAGATCTTGACCCCTTCTTTCCTTGCAGCTTTTGCTAATAAATTTGTAACTCCAATTGGATCTGCTTGACCATCACCCGGCATAAAAATACCGCCTAATATGTCTTTTTTGTCTATTATTGGATAAGTTTTTTCTACTTCATTAATATTTAATACTTCTACATTTACATCATACAACTGTGCGGTAGTTGCTTGTCTTTTAAGCTCTTGCCACCTTCCTTCTGTCGTTGCAATTGATAAAGCTCCATTGAGTTTTAAACCACTAGAAAAATCAATTTCTTTTTCAAGTTCTTTGTATAATTCTAAAGAATACTTTCTTATTTTAGTAATTGCAGCTGAAGGTCCCAATTGACTTACAAGACCTGCTGCGTGCCAGGTAGTTCCTGATGTTAATTGATCTCTTTCTAGCAGGATTGTATTTTTCCATCCAAATTTTGCTAAATGATATGCAGTTGAAGTTCCTACAACTCCTCCACCAATTACAACAACTTTTGCTGTATTTGGAAGTTCATTCATTTATATCATTTGAATTCCTACACCAGTTTTTGGGTAGGTATATAAATTGTAGTTTGCAGTCAATTCCTCATCAGCTTTAATATCTCTTGTAGCGACCATAAAGAAATATTTGGCATCACTTTTTTCATGAAGGTTATAAAATAAATTTTGACCTGTTTTGTCCCCATCTTCAAATTTTTTAACCGTTGCGTTTAAATCTATTTGATCACCAAATTTCAATTTAGGCAAAACATCAGTTACCATCCTTATAATTGTTGGTTCATTTGAATGATTGTAAAAACCACCTAATGGGGTTCTTATATATTTATTTTCAAACTGTTCGTCCCTAATATGGGTAATTCCAATAAAAGTATTTTTTTTAATATCAATATTTGTAAATAAACCAAGTCCTTCAATAGGAGAGTTTTTGATTGTTAATCCATCAGGAAGTGGTCTGTACATTATATTAATACCTCGTTTGGAGAAATATACTTATGACCAAAAGTATCCGCAACAGCTTTATGTGTCACATTACCTTTATGTACATTTAGACCTGCTAAGAAATTATGATCATCATTTAATGCTTTTTTATATCCATCTTTTGCAAGTCTTGATAAAAATGGTAATGTTGCTTTATTAAGAGCTAAAGTAGATGTTCTTGGAACTCCACCTGGCATGTTTGCTACACAATAATGGACTACATCATCAACTATATAAGTTGGATCAGCATGAGTTGTGGGTTTGCTTGTTTCTACACATCCACCTTGATCAATTGCAACATCAACGATGACAGAACCTCTTTTCATTAATTTTAACATATCTTTTGTAACTAGCTTTGGAGCTTCAGCTCCTGGTATTAAAACTCCGCCAACTAGTAAATCTGCTTTTGAAATAAGTTTTTTAAGATCAACATTGTCACTTTGTTCAGGAATAATTTTGTTTCCAAAAATATCAACTAATTGTTTTAATCTTTTTTCTGATTTATCTACAATATGAACCTTTGCTTGCATACCTGTAGCGATCGTTGCTGCATTCTCTCCAACTACACCGCCGCCTAAAATAACTACTGTACCGCCTTCCACTCCTGGTGCTCCTCCTAATAAAAGCCCTCTTCCATTTTGATTTTTTTCCAAACAATGCGCACCAGCCTGAACTGACATTCTTCCAGCAACTGCGCTCATAGGAGCTAATAATGGTAGCCTTCCATTGTTGTCTGTTACTGTTTCGTATGCAATACAAATTGCTTTTGAATTTATTAATCCTTGAGTTAATTCTTTTGCTGCTGCTAAGTGAAGATAAGTAAAAACAATTTGATTTTCTCTTATCATTTTTACTTCATTTGATAATGGTTCTTTAACTTTAACTATTATTTCAGCATCATTAAAAATATCAGCTGCATTTTCTACTATTTTTGCTCCAGCTGATTTGTATTGATCGTTATCAAATCCAGCTTCAAAACCACCATTACTTTCTATCAAAACTTCGTGACCATTCGAGACTAATGATTTTACACTTTCTGGGGTGAGACCTATTCTATTTTCTTGAGGTTTGATTTCTCTAGGTACTCCGATTTTCATAAAGAACTAATTTTTTTTTGATTTCGAATAATTTGTTATTCCAGTTCTTAATTTTTCAATAATTTCGTCTATATGTTTTTTTTCAGAAATAAACATTGGAGCTATTATTAAACAATCTCCTGTGGCTTTAAAGTTTACACCTGCTTCATAACAATGTTTAAAACAAGTAAATCCTGCTACTCCAGGTTTTTTATCCATTTTCATATCTACACCACCCATCATTCCGTATCCCCTAATATTATCAACTGCATCAATATCTTTTAATGAAAAAAGTGCTTCTTGAAAATAAGATGACATTTCTTTTGATCTATTAAAGATATCTTCTTTTTCAAAAATATCTTGTACTGCTAAAGCAGCCGCAACTGAAATAGGAATTCCAGAATAAGTGTAACCATGAAATAGTTCTATTGTACCTTTTGGAGAGCCATCCATAATTGCATCGTAAATTTCTTCCTTACATGCAACCACGCCCATTGGAACTATTCCATTTGTTGTAGCTTTTGCCATTGTCATTATATCTGGTGTAACACCAAATTCTTGTGCTCCAAAAGCAGATCCCATTCTGCCCCAACCTGTAATTACTTCATCAAAAATTAATAGTATCCCATGTTTGTCACAAATTTCTCTCAATCTTTGTAAATAACCTTTTGGCGGCACAAGTGTTCCTGTAGAACCTGCAACTGGTTCAACTATACATGCTGCAATATTTTCTGCTCCAAAATTTGCACAAATTCTTTCAAGATCCTCTGCTAATTCTATTCCAGTTTCAGGTTGACCAGAGATAAACTTATGCTCAGGTAAATGTGTATGTCTCATATGAACGACACCAGGCATTAAAATACTTGCAAATGTTTTTACATTATTAACCATTCCTCCAACTGAAGTAGCACCTATATTCATTCCATGGTAAGCTCTTTCTCTTCCAACAAATCTAAACCTATTTCCTTCTCCTCTTGCTTTATGATAAGCAACTGCAATTTTGATTGCTGTTTCAACTGCTGTGGATCCACAAATTGTATAAAAAATTCTATTTAAATTTCCAGGTGTATGTTTTGAAATTCTTGTTGCAAGTTCAAATGATCCACCAAAACCTTGTTGAAATGGTTGGCAATAATCCAAAGTTTCTAATTGTTTAGTAATAGCATTAATAATTTCTTTTCTTCCATGTCCTAATGGGTTACAGAATAATCCTGAACTAGCATCTATTAAAGTTTGTCCATTATGATTTTTCATGTAAACCCCTTTGGCTTCTGTAATAAGTCTAGGGTTTTCTTTAAATTCTTTGTTTGTTGTAAAAGGCATCCAATGCTCATTAAGAGAATTGGGCATTTTAAACTTATTTTCTGAACTCATATTTTTTAATTTTTATTATCTTTAATTACTTAGACTAATTTTTAAATCCTCTCTATATAAATCTTAATTATATACTTCAATCTCAAGTTGCAAGCTATTTATTAATGAGAAGAGTTCTAATAAACTATCATTTACAAGTCTCAAATTTTCTAATTAAATTGGGTTTTTAAATTTAAAAAACAAGAGGAGAATGAATGAAAAAAATAATTAGTTTTATTCTTGGATGTTTTGTTGCACTAAACTTAAGTATTTCAGTTGCCAATTCAGCTGCAAATGAAGTTAGAGTTGCTTACTTTCTAGAATGGCCTAGTCCAAATTTAGAGGATATGCAGAAAAAAAATTTCGCTAAAGCACTAGGAGTTCCAGTAAAATGGACAAACTTTACAAATGGTGGAGCAATGACTGATGCTATGTTAGCTGGGGATATAGATATTTCTTATTCTCAAGGTCTGGTTCCATTTATTAATGCAGTTAAATCAAAAGCACCTATTAAATTAGTAGACATCGCTATGGAATATGGAATGGGAGGAACAACTTGTGTAACTTCTAATGCTTCCGGAATTACAAAAGCAAATGCTACTGAACTTGAAGGAAAAAAAGTTGCAGTACCTCTTGGTACTATGGCTGAATACGTATTCGATGAAAGTATGAAAGTTGTTGGTGCTGATAGAAGTAAGATGGATATAATTCAAATGGATCCTGAAGAAGGAGCTGCTGCTTTAGTAAGTGGTGATGTAGTAATGGCATGTCTATTTGGAGGTAACTCTATCAAAGCTGCTACAGCTATTGGATCTAGATTACTATCAGTTCAAGAAGCTAGAGATGCTGGTATCTTGGGTATAGATATTACTTCTGTAACTACAAAGTTTATGAAAGAAAATCCTGGAATGCTTAGAACTTTTATAGAAGTAACACATGAAGCTAACTCTAGATATAAAGCTGGTAAAGCTGACATGAATTCTATGGCTAAAGCTTCAGAAATGAAAGTTGCTGATATGAAAGAAACTTTAAGTGGATTTAAATTTCTTTCGCCAGAAGAAACTAAACAATCTATGGAAAGTGGAAATCTTAAAGGGTTCCTAGATGGTATGGGAACACCAAAAGGAAATGTAGATACTAGTTTCTTACCTTTATAATCTAAAGGTATTAAAGATTTAAATAGGCGCCAATTTTATTAATTGGTGCCTATTTTTTTTATTAAAATTTTAATATAAAGGCGTCTAATGAGTGATCTAGTTTCTCAAAATCTAAATATGATTTTTAAATCTCCTAAGGGAGAAACTGTTCATGCATTAAAAGATTTAAATTTTACTATAAAAAAAGGTGAGCTTTTAACTGTTTTAGGTCCTTCAGGTTGTGGAAAAACAACTTTATTAAATATTGCAGCAGGTTTTATAAGACCAACATCTGGAACTATAACCTTGGGAAATAATGAAATTAATGGACCTGGAGTTGATAGAGGTATGGTTTTTCAACAAGGTGCTTTATTTGAATGGTTAACAGTTTCTGAAAATGTCAACTTTGGATTAAGAATGAAAAAAGATGATCCAATTAAAACTGCAAAAAAAGTTGATGAGTGGTTAGATATAGTTGGTCTAAAAGGATTTGGTAATACTCCTACTTATCAATTATCAGGGGGTATGCAACAAAGAGTAGCCCTTGCAAGATGTTTAATTAATGATCCAGATCTAATTCTAATGGATGAACCGTTAGGAGCGCTTGATGCATTAACTAGAGAAAAAATGCAGTCATTGGTTTTAAAAATTTGGAAAGAAACAGGAAAGACAATTATTTTAATTACTCACTCTGTAGAAGAAGCTTTGTTGCTTGGAGAAAGATTGTACGTAATGGCACCAAGACCTGGTAGAATCCATAAGGAATATAATCTTCCTTTTGCAGAAATGGGACTTAAAGAAGATTTAAGAGAAATTAAAAAAGATAAAGAATTTTCATCTAAAAGAGAAGAAATTTTGTCCATGATTTGGAACATGGAGGAAGAAATTATGGGGAAAGATAACTAAATGTTAACCCAAATAATTACTATATTAATTCTAGTATCAATTGTTGGATGTGTTCTTTATGGCAGAAAATTAATAAAAACTGAAAAAATTGATGCTGTATTTGGAAACCCTGAAAGAGCAAAAGGTGGAACACACTGGGTAATTGTTGGAAGTAGTGCAATCTTATTAATTTGGCTTTATTACTCATGGGATATTGCTAAAGGTTTTTATCCTAAGTCAGCTAATGAATTGTGTCAGGTGGCTAAAATAAACGAGTCTTTATTAGGATTAAAATATCAATTTCCAATTGAGGAAAGAGAATTTAAAAGTACCTCAATAATAAAAATTGAAAATAAAAACATAGAAAAGATATCAATTGAAATTCAGAATTCACAAGATTTAAACAGCCAACAAAAGACGGTTTTGATTGGTTTTTTAAATAAAACTGGTCAATTAATTCCTCTACTTACTAAAGATAATTTAATGGAGATGGAAACAAAACAAAAAATAGATGGAATAACTGAAAAAATAAATCTTTTAATAGAAAACTTCAAAAAACCAGATTATCCATTTGAAACAGAGGAAGAATTAAATAAAAGGCTTCAAGCAGTTAAAGAACAAGGTGATTGGGGTATTACTACAGTAAGCGCAGGGACTGGTACAATAGAAAATACCTTTGAAGTTCCATTAATTCCTTCAACAGATAAAGGTTTAAAATTTAATGCTGCCGCAGAAGAACTAAAAATTATTGATGAGGAATTTTTTAAATTAAGAAATCATAATCCACAATTCAAAAATTCAGTTAAAAAAATAAAAGATGAAATAAAAGCTTATAGAGCAAGTTTAAAAGACTCGGAGGAAATAGCATCAGATTATGCAAAAAATATTGCAAAAATTACAAGAAGAATTGAATTTGCAAGTATATATCCCCCTAATGCTTTAAATAAAATGCAAAAAGCAATTATTGAATTTGAGAATCTTCAAAAGTCTGAACAAGGTGGTCTTAGATTAATTGATTTGCTTTTATTCCCTGCTGGAACAATTGTTTCAAGTGGTACAAGTTGCTCTGAACAAGGTTCTGGAAGATGGTTGCCAAAACCATCTGATACACTCAATAAATTTATCTTAATGTCAAAACCTAGCGTTGGTTACAAAAATATACCTTTGCTTTGGATCGACATGATGGATGTAAGTAAAATTGTTGGATTTATTTTACCTGATTGGATAGCTGATGTCATTCCTGGAGAATATCCAATACACAGTAGCGATGGAGTTGTTAAACAGAATTTTAAAGGAAAAGTTCTAAAGATAGTCACAGGAGATTTTAAATTATTTAAAATACCTGTTCCCTATGGTCATATTTGGGATTCTTTTTTAAGGGTATTCCTTGGATTGGTATTTGGGATAATTATAGGTGTGCCACTTGGTTTATTTATGGGTTTAAATAGATTTGCGAAGGGTTTTTTTGATCCTTTGATTGAACTTTATAGACCTGTTCCTCCTTTAGCTTGGGCTCCTTTAATTATTTCAGTTTTGGGAATTGATAATACAGGAAAAGTATTTTTATTATTTATGGTTTCATTATCAATTATGATTATTTCTGCTAGAGCTGGAGCTTCGGGTACACAGTTATCTAAAATTCATGCTGCTCACTCATTAGGAGCGTCAAATAGACAAATACTTAGATATGTTATTTTTCCAAATTCATTACCAGAAATTTTAACTGGTATAAGAGTTGCAGTTGGTATGTGTTGGGGGACATTAGTTGCAGCAGAATTTTTAGCAGGTACTACAGGTATTGGATTTGTAGAAAATGTTGCAAAAAAATATTTCCAATATGAAGTTATTTGGATAACAATTTTTATAATGGGAATGCTTGGATTGCTATTTGATGTAACTCTAAGAAAAATAATTGATAAAACAATCCCTTGGCGTGGCAAAGGTTAAAAGTGAACCATAAGGTTTTAAAAAGTAAAATCATTAAAATTTTCAAAAAATATAAATTAAGTAATGAACATGCATTAATATGTGCAAATGCAATAATTAATGCAGAATTAGTTGATGCTCCTACTCATGGATTATCAAGATTAAAAATGTACTGTGATAGAATTAATAAAAAATTAATTAATCCAAGACCAAAAATAAAGATTAAAAAAATTTCACAATCTATTTCTCAAATTGATGCTGATAATAGTATAGGTTTTGTTGCAGCAGACATTGCAATAAAAGAAGCAATAAAAAATGCAAAAAAAACTGGAATCGGTCTAGTTGGAATCAAAAAAAGTGGGCACTATGGAATGTCTGGCTATTATGCAGAACAAGCTGTTAAGAAAAACCTAATTGTTTTTTGTTTTACTAACGCTCCTCCTGCAATTGCTCCTTATGGGGCAAGAAAGAGTTTATTTGGGACTAATCCTGTTTGTTTTGGTACTCCCACATCTTCTAAAGTTCCATTTATTTTAGATACATCTGTATCAGTAATTAATAGAGGTAAAATTAGAGTTGCTGAACGAGCAGGTAAAAAAATTCCTGAAGGTGTTGCTTTAGATAAATTTGGTAAACCAACTACTAATGCAAAGAAAGCATTAGCTGGTGTTCAATTGCCTATTTCTAGTTTTAGAGGTTCGGGACTTGCCTGGATGGTAGATATATTAAGTGGAGTATTTACAGGTGGAAATCACGGTGGAAGAGTAAAGGATCCTTTTGATGATTTCTCAGGTCCACAAAATATTGGTCATTTATTTTTAGTTATGAAGTCTAATTTGTTTGTTGGAAATTACAGTAAAAGAATAAAAGAAAACATCAAAAGAGTAAAAAGATTACCTAAAATAAAAGGTGTTAAAGAAATTTTATATCCTGGTCAAAGAAAACATCGAAGGTATAAAAAAAATCTTAATAAACAAATAAATATTCCTTTTAATATAGCCAAGGATTTAAAAAAACTAGATGCTTAATAAAGATATTTTAATCCAAATATTCAGAAAATTATTGGATGAAGCTAAAAAAGCCCATGATGAATTAAATGCAATAGATGGAAAAATTGGTGATGGAGATCTTGGAATAACGATATTACATGGATTGGAAGAAATTAATCTTAATTTTGATAAGTTTTCAGCAGATATGGGTAATAATTTTATGATCTGTTCTCAAGCATTTGTAAAAAAATCTGGTTCAAGCTTTGGAACTTTAGTTGCTTTTTCTTTTATGAATATTTCTAAATTATTAAAAGGTAAAAATTCTTGTAATCATGCTGAGATTATTAAAATATTTGAAACAGGTTTAAGCACAATATTAGAAAGAGGAAAAACAAATTTAGGCGATAAAACAATTGCTGATAGTTTGAATTCAATTGTAAAAAAACTTCAAAATGAAAAAAATTATACGGATGCAATAAAAGAAGCAACTGCAGAGGCTTTAAATGATTTTAAAGGAAGAAAAATTAAAATTGGTAGAGCTAGAATGTTTGAAGATAAAACTAAAGATATTGATGATCCAGGTATGTATGCTTTATATTTATTATGCAGTAAATTTTAGAAAAATTCGTTAAATAAGTTTTTTACTTAACTTCAGTACAAATATCTTTTATTACTGGCACATTAGCACAATCAAAACATTTTGTTAATTGAACAATGCAACCATCATCTAAAACTTTTACATCAACAACTTTATCACACTTTGAACAAGTAGATGAAATTGTAAGTCCACATTTTTTACAGTTATAAGTTTGAGTTTCCATAATTAATAAATATGGATTTAAAAAATTTAATCAATAAATAAGTGTTTTATTGATTATCATTCTCAAAAAATAAATTTTTTTTTCTTGATTATTTTCAATAATGATAATCATTATCAATTTGATAGTTTGAAAATTAAAAATATTATTAAAATGGTCCAGAAAACCCCATAATAATATTTTATATATTTCCTTGCGAATCCTTTAGGAATACTCTCAGTTTTTGTTGTTCTTTTTTTCTGCATAAAATAATGTAATTAAAAAAATTGCTGTCCAAACTAATCCTATAATTCCTTTTAAAATTGTTGTCTCTGCTCCCCAAATATCTAGGAAAAAAGCTCCAAATAAAATTCCTGTAGCGTATATAATTATTGCTAAAAGACTTAAATTCATTTTAATTTTAAAAATTACCTTTTTTTATTTTTTTTAAGTCCCAATTTTTCACTATGTCGTAGTCTTAAAACTACAATTGCTCCAGCTATTAGAAGTATAGCTACTGCTTCATATACTAATCCTGAAGGGTTCATTTCTTTACCTTGAAGAATAATAAATCTAGCTAGCGCTGTAATAGCTATTAATAATGGTAAAGTTATACTGATTGATTGTTGATCCCAAAATACTCTTACCATTGCCAAAACTTCTAAATAAAGAAACATTAATAGAAGATCTGCTAAAGTAACAGATTGATTTATAAACATTGTTCTAATTTCAATGCCTACAGCAATTACTGTACTAAGAAGTATTATTGACAGTAAAGTAAGCTGTAAATATTTTGTAATTTTTTCCATTATAATTTTTTTCCGAATTCTATAATATCTTTTATCAATAAATCTGGTTTTTCTAAAGCTGCAAAATGACCACCAGCAGGCATATTTGTCCATTGTTTTACATTATATATCCTTTCAACATAAGATCTTGGAGCCCATTCTAAATATTCTTTTGGAAATTTAGCTATAGCTGTTGGAACTTTTAGTGGTAAATGGTCTTTAGGAAGTGATCTTCCCCCCTCTTCTCTTCTTCCATAATAAATCCAAGTTGAAGTATTGAATGTTTTAGTTACTAAATAAAGCATAATATTTGATAATAAAATATCTTTTGAATAAACAGATTCAATGTTTCCATCTTTAATATCAGACCATCCCCGCATTTTTTCAATCATCCAGGCTGCAACACCAACTGGACTATCCATCATTGCATAACTTAATGTTTGTGGTTTTGTAGATTGCTGAGTTCTATATCCATCTTCAATTCTTTGTTCCAACTTAAATCTATCCTGCCATTCAATTTCTTCTTTTGTTTGAGGACCATCTGGGTGTCTTATAATTAAAATATTTATATGAATTCCTAATAAACTTTCTGGAAAGTCGTATGCTAACCAAGTACAGATGGTTCCACCAAAGTCTCCTCCTTGTGAGATATATTTTTCATAACCAAGAGAATTTGTCATGAGTGAATTAAATATTGATGCCATTTTTCTTGGACCTATAGGTCTTGAAGGTCGACCTGAAAATCCATAACCAGGAAGCGAAGGTGCAACTACATCAAAACCATCCTGTATATTACCTCCGTAATTTTCTGGATGTGCTAGTTGATCTATAATGTCCAAAAATTCTACTATTGATCCTGGCCAACCATGATTTAATAATAAAGGTTTAGGATTTGATCCACTTCCTTTTTCATGGATGAAATGAATATCAATTCCATCAATATTAGTTTTAAAATTTTTAAATTTATTTATTTTTTCTTCAGTTTTTTTCCAATCAAACTTACTGCTCCAATATTCAGCAAATTCTTTCATATAATCTAAATTTGTTCCATAATCCCAACCTCCATCATCAGGCATTTCATGCCATTGATAGTTTTTTACTTTTGAATTTATATTTTGAAGAATTTCATTTGAAATCTCTACTTTAAAAGATTTTATCATTTTATTAGTATATATATTTAAATATTTAAAATATAAAATAGTTATGAAAAAAATAATTAATAATCCAAGTAATTTTGTAGAAGAGTCAATTGATGGACTTATTAAATCACACCCAAATGTTTATGCTTTAGCAAAAGATAATGAAAGAGTAGTTACAAGAGCTAAAAAATCCTCAAATAAAGTAGGATTAGTAACTGGAGGTGGGTCTGGGCATTTACCAGTTTTTACTGGATATATCGGTAAAGGATTTTTAGATGCTTGTGCTATTGGATCCGTTTTTGCCTCTCCTTCAGTAGAACAAATGGTTTCAGCTATAAAAAATGCTGATAATGGCAATGGGGTATTATGTATAATTGGTAATTACGGTGGGGATGTAATGAATTTTGAAATGGCGTGTGAAATCGTAGAAGCTGAAGGAATTAAAACCAAAAAAGTAATAGTCGCAGATGATATTGCAAGCGCAAGTGAAGTAGAAAAAGAAAAGAGAAGAGGAATAGCCGGTATGATATTTGTATTCAAAATTGCAGGTGCTATTGCAGAAACTGGAGCATCTCTTGAAGAGGTTTTTAAAATAGCAATCGATGCAAATAACAATATTAGAACTCTTGGCGTAGCAGTATCGCCCTGTATTCTACCTGAGGCAGGAAAACCTACTTTTGAAATTAGTGATGACGAAATTGAAATAGGTATGGGAATACATGGAGAACCTGGGATAAAAAGAGAAAAATTAAGGCCAGCAAACGAATTAGTTGATGACTTATATAAAAGAATTTTGGAAGATTCTAAATTAACAATTAACGATAATATAGCTGTTATGATAAATAGTTTGGGAGCAACACCTCTTGAAGAACTATATATAATATCAAAAAGAGTGAATGAAAATTTAACAAATTCCAAAATTAACAATACTAAAACATATGTTGGAAGATATGCAACTTCTATGGAGATGGCTGGAATGTCTATAACAACTTTAAAATTAAATGATAATTTAAAGAAGTATTTACTTGCTAATAGCGAATGTCCTTTTTGGAATAATTAAATTTTATTTCTCAAAAAATAAATAAATAAAAACCCTGTTATATACATAATTAATGCATAAGCTGCTGTAGGAATTAAGTAAACAATTTCATTTGAAATTTGTGTAGCAACAAAAACTGCAAGTGTACCATTTTGTAATCCACACTCTATAGCAATGCATTTTTTTTGTTCTGTGCCAGATGCAAAAATTTTAGCAATATTGTAAGCTATCAACATCATAACCACATTTAATATTAATACTATTAAACCTGCTTGGGATAAATATTCAAATATATTTTCTCTTTCTTCAATCCAAATTGCTATAAACACAATTAAAAATAAAAAACCTGTTATTTTATCTATAAAAGAAATTTTTGATGAAATAAAATTATCCGCAAATTTTCTTATTATCATTCCTAAAATAACTGGTACAGCCACAACACCTGCCATTTTTAGAGCAGTACCTGTTAAGTTAATATCTTGTGATGCTAAATCTACTCCTAAAATATCTGCAGAAGTAAAAACAATTAATGGAACAGTTATGATGCTAATAATGCTAACAATAGCTGTTAATGATACTGATAGAGCAACATCACCTTTGGCAAATTTAGTTAATACGTTTGAAGTAATTCCACCTGGAGCAGCAGCAATTATCATAACTCCTAATGCAATTTCAGTTGGAGTATTAAGTATTTTTATTAATAGAAATGCAACTATCGGTAAAATTATTAGTTGAGAAATAAAACCAACTAAGAAATCCTTAGGATTTCTTAAAACCCTTGTGAAATCTTGAGTTGTTAAACCTAGACCTAAACCTAGCATTATCAGTGCTAAGGCTATAGGGGCTATTTTTGTTACTATCTCCATAAAGATGACATTATCTGTTCATATCTATTTTACTATAATTTTAATAATATTTATATATACAAAAAACTAGAAAATGCTTTCAGATAAAGAAATAATCTGTCCAAACAATCTTTTAAACGTAGCTCATAAAAAAAAAGGAGCCGTTGTAGGAATTGTTAACGCAGGAAAACCACTTCCTATGCTCTCTGTAATGGATGCTGTTCATGAAAATTTAATAATTCCAATTTTAATTGGAGATAAGAATGATATTCAAAAGTGTGCTGATGATTTAAAATTTGATATTTCTAAATTTGAAATAATTCATGAACCAGTAGAAAATAATACCGCAAAAATTGCAGCCAAATTAGCTTCTGAAGGAAAAATAAAGATAATAGTTAAAGGACATATCCATACTGATGTTTTGATGAAGGAAGTTTTAAAAAGAGAATATAATTTATTAGGAAAAACACGCCTAAGCCATATATGGCATATGACTTTGGATAAAGAAGATTCTCCACTGATTATCACTGACGGTGCTTTAAATGTAATGCCTAATGTAAAAACAAAAATGCATATTTTAAAAAATGTAGTGAATTTTTCACACAGAATAGGAATAGAAAGACCAAAAGTTGCTATATTATCTGCAACTGAAGAGGTTTTAGATAGTGTTCAAAGCTCATTAGATGCTAAAGAAATAACTGAGTTAGCTAAAAAAGAAAATTTAAATGCAGAAGTTTTTGGACCTTTGGCATTTGATAATAGTATTTCAAAAAAATCTGCTGACATTAAAGGAATAAAAAATACTGTTGCTGGTCAAGCTGATATTCTTTTGGTACCATCGGTAGAAACTGGAAATGGATTAGTAAAAATGATGATCTATTTTATGGGTGCTTGTGCTGCGGGAGTGGTGATTGGTGGAAAAGTTCCTGTGGTAATAACAAGTAGATCTGACGAAGCAAGAGCCAGATTAGCTTCGATGGCTGCAGCAGTTGTTGCATTAGATTAATTAATGATTTAAAAGTTCAAAAATTATGACAATAAAATATCTTAAAAAATCTCCAAAAACTTCCTCGACAGATGACACAAAAACTAGAGAAATTGTTCAAGGATTATTAAATGATTTAGAAAAATCTAGAGAAGATGGTTGTAAAGAGTTAACAAAAAAATTTGATAAGTATGAAGGAGAAATAATTGTCACAAAAGAAAAAATCGATGAAATAACAAAATCTTTAGATCAGAAAACAAAAGATGATATTAAATTTTCATACGATAGAGTGAGGAAATTTGCTGAAGCACAATTAAAAAATTATGGACAAGATTTTGAAGTTGAACTTTCAAAAGGCTTGTATGCAGGACAAAAATTAATTCCAGTAAATACGGCAGGCTGTTATATACCTGGTGGAAGATATGCTCATATAGCTTCTGCTGTAATGAGTGTTACTACTGCAAAAGTTGCTGGTGTAAAAAATATAATTGCTTGTAGTCCCCCAAAAGCAGAAGTGGGTGCTCACCCAGCGATAATTTATACTGCTAACCTTTGTGGTGCTGACGTAATCCTTAATTTAGGTGGTGTACCAGCAATTGCTGCAATGACATATGGTATGTTTGGAAATAAGGCTGCGGATATACTTGTTGGACCAGGAAATCAATTTGTTGCTGAAGCAAAAAGAATTTTATTTGGTAAAGTTGGTATAGATTTATTTGCTGGCCCCACAGAAATAGCTGTAATAGCTGACGAAACTGCTGATCCAGAAATAGTCGCTTTTGATTTAGTTGGACAAGCGGAACATGGATACAATTCACCAGCTTGGCTTTTTACAACAAGCCAGAAACTTGCTGATGAAGTTATTAAAAGAGTTCCAGAATTAATCGCTGATTTACCAGAACTACCTAGAACAAGTTCTGAAGCTGCTTGGAGAGATTATGGTGAAGTAATTTTATGTGATAACGATGAAGAGATGGCTTCAATCAGTGATGAATACGCTCCAGAACATTTAGAGGTTCAAACAAAAAAAGATAAATGGTTCCATGAAAGATTAAAAAATTATGGATCATTATTCATTGGAGAAGAGACAACTGTAGCATATGGAGATAAATGCTCAGGTACAAATCATATTCTTCCTACAAAAGGTGCAGGCAAGTATACTGGTGGACTTTTTGTTGGAAAATTTATTAAAACTTTAAGTTTTCAAAGAATGACTAAAGAGTCTACGAAAGAAGTTGGAGCAGCTGCTGCGAGAATATCAAGATACGAAGGTATGGAAGCGCATGCTAGAACTGGTGATGTTAGACTAAGAAAATATGGTTATTCAAACTAACGATTATTTAACACCAAGTCTAAATACAAAGCCGCAGACCAAGAGAAATTATTTGCGCCCATAGGCTTTCCACTTTTACAACTATAATATTCATGAAAGCCTTTCTTCTCAACTATGTTTATAGTCTTTTGTTTTACAAACTCAGAAAATAATTTATCTTTATTTTTTAAACCTTGGTAAATAATCCAATTACAATTTATCCAAACAGGTCCACGCCAATATCTTTTTTCTTCAAAACTTTGATGATTTGGATTAATAGAAGAAAAAATATATTTTTCATTTTTGCTATAACTTTTTAAACTTTTAATTATTTTTTTGTTTATCAATTCATTATTTAAGTCTGCATATAGTAGGAAATAATTAGTAATCGATGGAATTCTAATTTTTTTTCTATTCTTTAAATCTTTGCAAATAAATGTATTATTTTTTTGATTATATAATTTTACGATCTTTGTCTCAGTTAATTCAATGTATTTTTTAATATTAGAAAAATTTAAATTAAATTTTTTAAGTAAAATCAAAAGATCTTTGTTTGCTTTTAAGAATATAGAGTTAAAACCTACATCTACTACATTAAATAAGGATAATTTATAAATTTTTTTTGTATTATATTTATTTTTTTTTAAAAAATTTTTAATAGTTACATATCTATCATAATCAATATCAAGTGGCCTATATTTAGGGTTAACAACTTTAATATCACCTCTTTTGTACTTTAAATTTTTTTCAAGTTTTACTTTGTTCATTGGTATGTCCCATAAAGGTGAGTTGTCATATCCACTTTCCCAAGGATGAAGAATTGAGACTAAACCTGATTTATTTGGATCTCTAAATTTTATAAACCATTCATGGTATCTTTTTAGATCTTTAATAATTTTAGTTACTTTTGACTTCTGTTTTTTATTAAATTTATTCTTATCTACAATCTTTTTTAATATACTGGTCATTATTGGTGGTTGAGTTATTCCTGATGAGCTAATTCTGTTACCGCAATTCCATACGGAATAATTAGGATAATAATTTGTATTTTTATCATGGAAAAGAATATGTGGAACCATGCCATCTTTCCATTGACCCTTCAATAAAGTACTAATTTCATCTAAAGCAAAATTTAAATTAAAATAAGAGTACCCCAATGCAATAAATGCAGAGTCCCAGTTCCATTGAGCAGGATATAATTTACTATTTGTAGGCAAAGTATAACCCTTTTTTCTATTGCCTAATAAAACTTTTTTTGCTTTTTTTATATATGCTGTCACTAGCCCTTAACACTTCCTGCGGTTAATCCACTAACTAAATATTTTTCAAAATAAACAAATATAAATAAAACTGGCAATGTTACAATCACTGAGCCAGCCATTAAATATTGTCTTGGTGTTTCAGCATCTCCACTTAAATACTGTATTGCTCTAGACAATGTAAAAGAATTTGGATTATCTAAAAACATTAAAGAGAATAAAAACTCATTCCAAGCTATCATAAATACGTAAAGTGCAACGGATGAAATTGCTGGGATACTTAATGGCAATATAATCTTAACAATAATACCGAACCAGCTTAGTTTATCTAATATTGCTGCCTCTTCTAGCTCTTTAGGTATACTTTTAAAATATCCTTGTAACATATATATAGCAACTGGAAGTGTCGTTGCAGTATAAACAATGAGTAATCCAGATATTGAATTTCTTAAACCTAGCTGACTAAAAACAGTATAAAGTGGTATTACTAAAACGATCGCTGGAAACATATATATAATTAGTATTGAAGTAGACATAAAAGTTTTCCCAAAAAAATTTAATCTGGCAATTGCATATGCGGCTGGAATAGCAAATAATAAGGTAATAAAGACTGTTCCTAAAGATACGATGGTACTAGTTAAAATATATTTTCCAAATTTGTATGATTTAAAAATTACAAAATAAGATTTAAATAAATCTTTAAGATCTTGTCCAAAATTTATAGAGAAATCTAAAGGATTAACCAGTAGAGCTATTTGAGTTTTAAAACTTGTCACTAACATCATATAAAATGGAAATAAAATAACAAACGAAAATAGAACTATTCCAAACAAAGTTAGAAAATCAAATATTATTGTTTGTGTAGAATGCTCATTTACGAAAAAATTATTATTATATTTTTCAATTTTAACAAAATATAAATAAATAATTAAAAAATTTCCTATGTTGTACCAAACTGGTAAAGACTGAATTAAATATCCATCGATATATATAAAAATGGATGCAAATATTAAAAATCTAATTATTAAATTAATTTTATTAGAAATAATTGTATTTAATAAAGTTATGAAGAATCCTATAAAAAAAATAATCTGAATATTTAAACTATTTAATTTTATACCTTGCAAAGTCGAAAGGATTTTCCAAATAGCAATTAAACTTACTAGTAGTAAAGAAGAAATAATAGAAAATATAATAATATTTTTAATTTTCATCCACCCTCTTTCCTAAAAGTTTAAAATAGAAAAACATGAATAAAAGTAAAAGAATTACAATTACAATTGAAACAGCTGATCCCATTCCAATATCAGATATTGCAAACCCTTGTTGATATACATTTATAGGTAAAGTTCTTGTTCCTGATGCACCCCCAGTAAGTAAAAATACATCTTCAAACTTGTTAAAGTTCCAAATAAATCTAATCATGAAAAGTATAGAGATTACGGCTGTTATTTGAGGGAGAGTTATTTTAAAGAACTTTTGGAAAGGACTAGCGCCATCAACATCTGCAGCTTCGTATAATTCTTTAGGGATTGCTTGAAGTCTTGCAAGAATAAATAGAAAAGCTAAGGGAAAATATCTCCATATTTCAAATATTATTACAGTAGTTAGAGCAAGTCTTAATTTTAAATCAAAACCCAAAATATTGATATCTATATACTTTTGACCTAACAAATTAATTGGGGTTTCAATTATCTGATAATTTAACAATAAACTATTTAAAGTTCCACTATTTGGATCAAGAAGAAGTTCCCATGTATAAGCTAAAGCTACAACTGGAGCAACATACGGAAATAACAAAACACTTCTCATAAAGGTTCTACCATAAAATTTTTGATTAACCATTTGTGCAGTTAATATCCCAAAAACAATAGAACCTACAGTTCCAAAAAATGTATAATAAAATGTAGTAAGTAATAAATCTAAAAATTCGTTTTCAAAAATAACTTTTTTAAAATTTTTTAAGGTAAAATTAGTATTTAATAATATATTATCTGAATCACCATCTAATTTGGGCTTAATGGATTTTAATTCTTTTTTATTTATCTTTGAATTATCTGCTATCTCAAAAATGATCTCAAAATTTTCTTTATATTTAGCTGGCCAGGTACCAAAATCACATTTTATCTTATTTTTTTTATATATACATCTTTGATCTAAATCTAATGGTTTTAAGTTTTTTGTAAATTTATCTTCGAATTTTACATTTCTTATTTCTTGTAATAATGAACTATTTCTTAATTTGTAAAGGAATTTTATTTTGTTATCTTCACCAGAAATAGATTTAACAATTTTTTTTGCTCTAGGTTCTGGAATTCTTATATCTTTTAACTCAACCTCTTTAAAACTTATCCAAATATTTGCAAATATTGGAAATAATATTATTGCAAATACTAAACAAACTGCTGGAAGAGTTAATAGATAAGCAGTCCTCTTTTCGGTGGATAATAATTTATTTTTCATAAAAAAAAAGCGGATAAAATATATTATCCGCTTTTTTTAAAAATTTAAATTATTAGAATTTAGCTAATTCAGCATTAATTTTATCAACAGCTTCATCAACAGAGATTTGATCGTCTATATATTCTCTAGCGATTCTGTTTATAAACTGAGCGTTAATAATTTTTGATGCTCTTGATAGCTCTCCTTCTTTAACACCCCATCTGCTTGCAGTATCTAATCCTGCTACTATGTTATTAATAACATCTGGAGAGTATAGATCTGTTAAAGGAGCTTTTCTATCAACTCCAACCGGTAATTTACTCCAAGCTTTTGTAAATGCATTTGCATCACTTGAATTTCCTCTTCTTACAGGAAATTTACCTTCAGGCGCGATAGATAAAGTACTCGTATAACCTTCATCCATTGAGTACATGATGAATTGTTTTGCTTCATCTGTATCTGCATCAGCAGTTATTCCAAAGTATCTAATATCTGCCCAAGCTGCTCCTTTTTTATTATTAGGACCACTAAAATTGGTAATAAAACCAGTTTTTTGAGCTAATTCGTTTGATGTTGGATCAACGTTGAAAGTTGGTGGCGCTGAGTCTCTTAATCCTGCTAATTCATCCATAATAAATGGAGACCAAATTATCATTGGTGTACGTCCTGCAAAATACAGAGCTCTTGATTGTTTCCAGTAAAGTTCTCCTGGAGGACTTGCTTTTGCTAATACTTTATAAAATTCAAGTGAATTTTTTAAAGCTTTTCCTTGTTTTTTTGTTCCACCTTTTTTTACTATATTTACACCATTTGCTAAAAGAACATGCTCTAAAACCTGACTCATAAAATTTTCGTCAGTTTTTGTAGCTGCTACAAATCCATACATATTATCACTTGATAAAGTTTGTATTGCTTTAGTGATATTTGCATAATTTGTTGGTGGCTGTAAACCAGCTGCTTCAAAAAGATCTTTTCTATACACTACCATCTGGGTCCAACCATCAACTGGAACAGCTGCAATCTTTGATCCTTTTTTAGCCATGTTTAATGCACCAGGTGCAAATGTTTTTTTACCTAATTCTTTTACAACATCATTATTTGCATCGACATCTAGTATTCCAGCTTCTGCCCATGGTAACACGTATTGCAAAGTATGGTAAATTACATCTGGTAGATCTCCAGCAGCTGCGGCTGCAGTTGCTCTAGTTCCTAAATCTTTTTCTTCTATTGGAATTACTTCAACTTTAATTCCTGTTTTAGCTTCAAAGGATTTAGCCATCTCTTCTTGTTTTGCCATTCTGGCTGGCTGAACTTCTGTAGTCCAGAATTTAATATCTGCGTAAGCAACACTTGAAAATAAAAATGCTATTACACTAAATATTGATATTATTTTTCTCATATATCCCCTCTCTTATATTTTAGTGTCTACTCTCTTAATTCTTAATTAAATAATAAATGCGAATGATTTTCAATAAAAGAAATCAATTAGTTCAAAGTAAATGTCTAAGTTAGAAACGTTATAAAATAACTAATAATTTTATAAATAGTCAATTTTTAGTTGTATTAAGATCTTATCCTTTGACCATTTTCATCAAAAATAAAGATATTTTTAAGAGAAAAACCAAACGATTTATTAATTTTAATTTCAGTTGAAATTTTTGCACTTAATTGATGTTCATCTAATCTCATATATATAATCTTTTCGTTTCCAAGATTTTCAATTAATTCAATTTTAGGTGAAAATTTATATTCAGAATTATCACTTAGATCAAAATTTTCTGGTCTAATGCCAATAAAATATTTTTTTTTATCAAAATTTAATTCATTAAATGATATTTCATTTCCTAATACTTTTAGGATTTTGTTAGATAAAACATTTTTAGGTTCAATTTCTAAAATATTCATTTTTGGAGTCCCAATAAATTGGGCGACAAAAATATTATCTGGATCCTTATAAATTTCATCGGGAGTACCTACTTGCTCAATATTACCTTTGTTTAAAATAACTATTCTATCAGCTAAAGTCATAGCTTCTACTTGATCGTGGGTTACATAGATCATGTTTGTTTTTATTTGTTGATGTAGTTTTGATATCTCTACTCTCATTTCAGCTCTTAAAGCTGCATCTAAATTAGACAAAGGTTCATCAAATAAAAAAATTTTAGGATTACGTGTAATAGCTCTTCCTATTGCAACCCTTTGTCTTTGCCCTCCTGATAATTCCTTTGGTCTCCTCTCGAGAAGCTCTTCTATTTTAAGAATCTTTGCAGCATTTAGAACTTTATTTTGTATTTCTTCTTTTGATTTTTTTTCTATTTTGAGTCCAAAAGACATATTCTCATATACATTCATATGAGGATATAATGCATAAGATTGAAAAACCATTGCAGTTTGTCTCTTTGATGGATGAAGATCGTTTATTATCTGATTATTTATTTTAATTTCTCCTTCATCTATCTTTTCTAATCCTGCTATCATTCTTAGTAGGGTTGATTTTCCACAACCAGAAGGACCTACCAAAACTAAGAATTCATCTTCTTTTCCTTTGAGATTAAAATTAGTTATAATCTTATTTTTTCCAAAAGACTTATTAAGATTTGAAAACTCAATATTAGACATAAATATTTATCTTATTAATTTATCTATGTCGCTGTCAAACTAAATCTATAATATCTAAAAATACATAGCTAGATAAAACAGTCATAAACATAATAATAAAAAAATTTATTGTTTTCCATGTTTTTGAATCAATCAAGTAACTAGAAAAAAACTTTGCTAAATATCCTAAAGAGAAAAAAAATAAGAAGGATGCTAATGAAGCGCCCAAACCAAAAAGAATCTTATCATTTATTATAAAGTTTTTTGAAAAATTGCCTAAAAAAAATACAGTATCTGAATAAACATGTGGATTTAAATATGTAAATCCTAATGTTTTAATTATTATATTTTTTAAAGATAATATGTCGTTACCAAAGTTTAGATCAGATTTTTTATAAAGTGATCTTATTTTATTATAAATAAAATAAACTAAGAAAATAAATAATAATATATTTAAAGTTAACTCGATACTTTTTGTAAAAAACTCTCTAAAATATTCAAATAAAAAAATTCCAAAAAAAATTAAGATTAGATCTGATATAGAGCAAATTAAACAGACTATAAAAATATATTGTTTTTTTAAACCTTGCTCCATTACAAATATATTTTGAGCACCAATAGCCAAAATTAAACTTAAACCTGTCAAAAAACCAAGTGCTAAGAAGCTCATTTATTTTTTTTACTAAGAATATCTGCTCTTAAAGTAGTTAAAATAATTAAAATCATTAAAGGAATACATATAATATTCATAGTCTTCCAGTTTGAAAGTGCTATTAAAATTCCAGCTGATAAACTTCCTGTAGCATGGATTGAATATACAATAAAATCATTTAATCCTTGGGCTCTGAATTTTTCTTCCTCTCTATAAGTTAAAACAAGCAAACTCGTTCCAGATATAAATAAAAAATTCCATCCCAATCCTAAAAAAATTAATGCAAACATATAATTATTAAAAGTTTGCTCAAAGAAACTAGCTATTATTGTAATGCTATAAAGAAATACTCCTGCATACATTATTTTACTATGACCAAATTTTTTAACTAGATGACCAGTTACTAAGGAAGGCAAAAACATTGAAGCTACATGAAATTGTATAACAATGCTTGTTTTGCTTAGACTCATATTGTCCATTACATGCATACTTAAAGGGGTAGCGGTCATCAAAAATGTCATTATTGCATAACCAAATGCTGCTGCCACTATTGCTTGTAAAAATCTTGGTTGTGAAATTAATTCAAAATAACTTCTTCCTGAGTTTGTAACATTAGAAACTACTTCTGATGTATTCTCGTAAAATAAAAAGAAAATTACCGGAATAATTGTTAAAATTGAAAGTGCAAGATAAGATCCAACATATAAATTTTCACTTACAATATCTTTAGCATAATTTGCAATGCCTGGTCCTAAAAACGCTGATACAATTCCACCTAATAATATTATAGAAATTGCTTTGGGTACTTTATCCTTTTCTACACTTTCAGCTGCAGCAAAACGGTATTGATGTGTAAATGCCATACCAACACCAATAAAAAAATTAGCAAAGCAAAATAAATAAAAACTCTGTTGCATTATCGCAAAGGCAGCTAGTAATGAAATTAGAGAATTTCCTATAGATGCAGATATAAATCCTGCTTTTCTTCCAAACATACTCATTACCTTAGTGGCAAAGATTGCGCCTATTGCTATACCAACAACAGATATAGACATTGGTAGTGTTGATAGTGATTTCAATGGACTGATTTGAGAGCCAATAATTCCACTTAAAAAAACTGTTACTGGTGCAGCAGTAAAACTAAAAATTTGACTCAAAGTCAGTATAACTAGATTTTTATTCATTAAGAGATCTATACTCCTTTTTTATAGCCTTTGATAACTTAAATTAGCTAGACAGATACCTAAGGGTAATTAATCATTGATTTTAATGTTAATAAATTGGATATATATTTTTTAACTTATTAAAATAATTTATCGATTTATGATTGGAATTTTAGGAGGAATGGGAACACAAGCAGGTTTAGATTTTTGTAATAAGCTTGCAAAATTGAATAGAGGAAAAATGGATCAAAAGTATCCTATGTTTATACTTTATAACAAATCTAACACACCTAAAAGACCAGAAAACTTAAAAAAATATACTAATGTTTTAAAAGAACTAGTAGCTGGTTGCAAAATGTTGCAAAAAAATAAATGTAAATTTATTGTCATGCCATGTAACACAGCTCACTACTGGCACGCCGATATACAAAAAAAAATAAATGTTCCGCTGATCAGTATGCCAAAAGAGGTTTATAATTACACAAGCAAAACATGTAAAAAAAATTCAAAAATTGGAATTTTATGTACAGAGGCTACTTTGAAAACGAAAATCTATAACAACTATTTTGATAGAAATTTTCAATTGATAAGTCCTAGTAAAAATATTCAAAAAAAATCAGTTAATAAAGCAATTAAATTGGTTAAAATGGGAAGAGTTAAAGATGCTGAAAAAGCTATCAAATCTTCTGTAAACTTCTTAATAAGGAAAAAATGTAAAAAAATAATCCTTGGATGTACTGAGCTACCTATAGCAATATTTGCATACAAATCATTTAAGAAAGCGAAGGAGTCTAAGACTTTTATTGATCCAAACTTACTTTTAGCTGAAATTTGTATGAAAAAATATAAATCTACTTAATTATTTTTTTTATTTACTACAAAGTATAGTTTTCTTGGAAAATTACCTTCGTCAAATTGCTCTAATATTAAATTATCAAAGCCATTTAACAGGCTATTTATTTTTTCTTTTGTAAAAAAATGAACAATAAATCCATTTGCTTCATACATATCTTCACCTCTATGTATTCCATTTTTATAATCTCCATCAATGTCATTTCTAACAGTATAAATATTCAATCCTCCTTGCTTTAAAACTCTATTAATTTCAGCATTTATTTTAATTAAATCCAAAGTTGATAAAGCCATGCAATAAAGCATATGAGAATAACACGCATCAAAAAATTTATTATTTATTTTAAATGAGTCTCTAATGTCAAAAATTTCAGCTGTAATTAAATGATCTAAATTATATTTTTTAGCCTTTTCTTTTATTACCTTTATCCCTGAAGGGCTATAATCAAGAGCATGGACTTGAATAGAGTTTTGAGCAAAAAAAATAGTATCTCTTCCAAGACCTGCACCAAGCTCTAATATATTTGTAATTTTATTTTTTTTAAAAATTTCTAAGGATTTTTTGGCAGATAGACTTGGCTCTAAACCAAACATCTCAGGCTTATTTGAGAAATTTTTTTCCCAATGCTGAGATTGTTGGTTTAAAACTTTTGTATCCAAACTATTTTTGTGGATCTGGAACTTTTCGTAAATAAGGTTTTACTGTTTCCCAACCATCTGGATAAATTTTCTTTGCTTCCTCATTGGTAACCTTGGGTATAATAATAACCTTTTCCCCTGGTTGCCAATCTGCAGGAGTTGCAATTTTATGCTTAGCAGTTCTCTGCATTGAGTCTATTGCTCTCAAAATTTCCGCAAAATTTCTTCCAGTTGTCATTGGATAAGTCAAAAATAGTCCAATTCTTTTATCTGGTCTAATAACGTAGACTGTTCTAACAGTTTCGTTATCTACAGCAGTTCTACCCATTGATGTAACACCTGCATCTCCTTCTAGCATATTATAAAGTTTTGCAACTTCTAATTTCTCATCTGCTATTATTGGATACTCAGGTTTCATTCCACAAACATCAGTAATATCATTTAACCATTTTACATGGTCATCTACTGGGTCTACACTTAAACCAATTACTTTAACATTTCTTATGTCAAATTCTGGTTTCATTTTTGCTAATGCTCCAAGTTCAGTAGTACAAACTGGTGTGAAATCTTTTGGATGTGAAAATAAAACACCCCAGCTATCACCCAACCAATCATGAAAAGATATATCGCCTAGTTGAGTTTTGGCTTTAAAGTCAGGTGCCATAGTATTAATTTTTAAAGTCATTTAATTCTCCTTTTTTTTAGAATGATTATAAATAATTAGTTAGATTTATCAACGATATTTGAAAATCAAAGACAACTATTAGGATGTATATCTATTATTTTAAAAGATGTTAGTCTTTTATTATTATGGAACACTCAAATGTTCTTATTGTTGGTGGTGGTTGTGCAGGGATAACAGTTGCGTCAAGAATTAATAGTTTAAAATCAGATTTAAGTATTTCAATAATAGAACCTTCAGAAAAATCATTATATCAAGCTGCCTGGACCTTGGTTGGAGCAGGAGCTTATGATGTAGGTAATACAATAAAACCAATGTCTGAAGTAATGCCTAGTTATGTTAAATGGATTAAAGAACATGCAGAAGAGTTTATGCCTGATTCAAACTCAGTTAAAACAAACAGCAATACTTATACGTATGATTATTTAGTTGTTTGTCCTGGTTTAAAATTGAATTTTGATGGTGTTGCAGGGTTAAAAGAAAGTCTTGGTAAAAATAATGTATGTACAAATTATTCTGCTGAAATGGCAACATATACTTGGGAATGCTTAAAAAATTTAGATGGTGGTACGTTATTGTTTACTGAGCCACCAATGCCAATTAAATGTGCTGGAGCTCCACAAAAAATTGCATATTTAGCTGCTGATCATTTAAAGAAAAAAGGTAAACTTAATGATAGCCATTTAGAATTTCTTTGTGCTAAACCAGTTATATTTGGAGTACCACACTTTCAAGGTCCACTTAATGAAATATGTGACTCTTATGGAATTCAAAGAAGTTTCCAACATAATTTAATTTCTATAGATGGACAAGCGAAGGAAGCTGTATTTAAGCAATCTGATAAAGATGGCAACTCTAAAGAAGTAACTAAAAAATTTGATTTTATACATGTTACACCTCCACAAACTTCTCCAGATTTTATTAAAAACAGTCCTTTAGCTGATGCTGGAGGTTGGGTTGATGTAGATCATAAAGTTGGAACTTTAAGACATACAAAATACGAAAATGTTTATAGCTTAGGTGATGTTATGAATGCACCAAATGCAAAAACAGGCGCAGCTGTAAGAAAACAAGCTCCTATAGTTGCTCATAATATTGTCAAAGATATTAATAAATCTTCTGAAGATTATAGAAATTATGATGGTTATGGGGCATGTCCTTTGACTGTAGCTTATGGAAAAGTAATGTTAGCTGAATTTTGTTATGGTGGTAAAGTCACACCTAGTTTTCCATTTGATCCTACAAAACCTAGCTCTTTATATTGGCAGATGAAATCTAAACTTTTTCCGTGGTTACAATGGAATGTAATGTTTAAAGGAAAAGAGTGGGCAAAACCAAATCATAAATCTCTTGAAAAATAATCTTAGGTAAATAATATTACCTTATGATATTCGAACAACTTTTTGATAACAAATCATCAACTTACACTTATGTAATTTCAAGTGGCAAAGGAAGAGAAGCATTAATTATTGATCCAGTTATTGATAATGTAGAAGATTATACAAATTTACTTAACAAATTGGATCTTAAGTTAGTTAAAGTTATTGATACTCATATACATGCAGATCATATTACTGCAATGAATGAATTAAATAAAAGAACTAATTGTTCAAGAATAATGGGTGAAAAATCTAAATCTGAGGTCATTGATATTAAAATTAAAGAGGATGATGAGATTGAAGTAGAAAATATAAAACTCAGAGCTTTGTATACTCCAGGCCATACCGACTGTTCATATAGTTATTTAATGAACGATAGAGTTTTTACTGGTGACACGCTTCTAATAAATGGGACAGGAAGAACAGACTTTCAAAATGGAAATGCATATGATGCTTATAATTCATTGTTTAATAAGTTGTTAAAACTCCCAGAAAAAACCTTAGTTTATCCAGCTCATGATTATAATGGTAAAAAATTTTCAAGTATCGAGAATGAGAAAAAAAATAATCCAAGATTACAAGTATCTTCACCAGATCAGTATGCAGAAATAATGGATAATCTTAATTTAGCAAATCCTAAAATGATGGATGTCGCAGTACCAGCTAACGTAAAAGGTCTCACTTTAGATCAAATAAATTAGGTTTAATTTTTTAAATAAATCACTATATAAACCGTCATGAACAGCTACTTACAATCTATTATTGATAGAGATCCTGCAGCAAAGTCAAAGCTAAGTATAATTCTGACTTACCCTGGGGTTAAAGCAGTTTTTTTATATAAGATTGCTAATTTTTTTTCTGTAGCAAAATTTTATTTAGTGGCAAGAATGATTTCTCAGTTAGCAAGGTTTATTACTGGGATAGAAATACATCCTGCTGCAAAAATTGGAAAAAATTTATTTATAGATCATGGAATGGGAGTTGTGATTGGAGAAACTTCAGAGATTGGAGATAACGTAACTATTTATCATAATGCTACACTCGGTGGAATTTCACCAAGCATAAATTCAAACGAACAAAGGCATGTAAAAAGACATCCAACTTTAAAAGATAATGTTGTAGTTGGTTCTGGTGCACAAGTTTTGGGTCCAATTGAAGTTGGAAAGAACGCTAAGATCGGATCAAACGCTGTTGTAACTAAAGATGTTCCTGAGAATGCAGTTATGATTGGTATACCTGCAAGAAATGTTGGAACCACAACTGAAGAATTTAAACCTTACGCCGTAACTGAAGAAAGTAAGGAAAGTGATTAATGAAAAAATATCATAATGATTTTTTACAATCGATAGGTAATACACCGTTAATAAAACTTAAAGCAGCCTCTGAGATAACAGGTTGTAATATTTTTGGTAAAGCAGAATATTTAAATCCTGGTGGATCAGTGAAAGATAGGGCAGCACTTGCACTTATAAAGGATGCTGAAAATAAAAAATTAATATCTAAGGGTGGAACTATTGTTGAAGGAACAGCTGGTAATACGGGTATAGGTTTGTGCTTACTTGGTAATTCACTTGGTTATAAAACAATTATTGTAATGAATGATAATCAAACACAAGAAAAAAAAGATACTCTAAAAAATATTGGAGCAGATTTAAGATTAGTGCCTGCAAAACCTTATAAAGATGATGGTAATTATGTAAAAGTTGCAGGAAGACTAGCTAAAGAATTAAAAAGTTCTAATAACCATGGTGTCGTTTGGGCAAATCAATTTGACAATATAGCAAATGCTAAAGGTCATTATGAAACAACTGGTCCTGAAATATGGGAACAAACAGATGGTAAAATTGATGGATTTGTATGTGCATCAGGAACAGGAGGAACAATTGGAGGAATAAGTTCTTACCTAAAAGAAAAAAAT
>CABYPZ010000003.1 GCA_902521005.1 uncultured Pelagibacteraceae bacterium | reverse complement strand
GGAGATGTAAAACTTCTAAAATCTTTTGAAAATAGATTTAAGTATAAAATTATAAACCCCAAACCATTAAAGAAAAAAAATAAAGTTATTTCTTCTACTTTTATTCGAACATTAATAAAAAAAGGTGAAATTACAAAAGCTAATCAATTTTTAAATAGGAATTGGTCTATTGAGGGCAAGGTAATCTACGGAAGAAAACTTGGACGAACAATTGGTTTTCCAACATGTAATATAAATCTAGGGGATTATGTTATTGCTAAGCCAGGAGTGTATGCTGTCAGGGTTTATCTAAAAAACAAAAAAAAGTATTTGAGAGGAGTAGCAAATTTAGGATACAGACCTACCTTTAATCAAAAAAAATTGCTTTTAGAGGTAAATTTATTTAATTTTTCTGGAAATCTTTATAATAAGAATCTAAGAGTTGAATTTTTAAAATTTATTAGAAAAGAATTGAAATTTAAGAATATAGATCAGCTCAAAAAGCAAATAAAGCTGGACTTAAAAATTGCAAAAAAATTTAAGTAAATTATATGAGTAAAGAAAACATAAACTTACCGAAGACAAAATTTTCCATGAAGGCCAACCTTCCGTCGAAGGAACCAGAAATGGTAGAACATTGGGAAAAAATTGGATTATATAAACAATTAAGAGAAAGCAGAAAAGGCAAAGAAAAATTTGTCCTTCACGATGGACCACCATATGCAAATGGTAATATACACATGGGAACTGCCTATAATAAAATTTTAAAGGATCTTATTACCAAATTTCATCAAATGGATGGAAAAGATTCAGTGTATGTTCCTGGATGGGATTGTCATGGATTACCCATTGAGTGGAAAATAGAGGAACAATATAAAAAGAATAAAAAAAATAAAAATGACGTTCCAATTTCTGAATTTAGAAAAGTGTGTAGAGATTTTGCGGCAAAGTGGATAGATGTTCACAAAACTCAATTTAAAAGATTAGGAGTCATAGGAGACTGGGATAACTATTACTCAACTATGAGTTTTGATGCTGAGGCTCAAATCGTTAGAGAGTTAGGAAAGTTTTTAAAGGAAGGGAGTTTATACAGAGGTTACAAACCTGTTCTTTGGTCAACAGTTGAGAAAACAGCTTTATCAGATGCTGAGGTGGAGTATATGGATCATACTTCTGATACTATTTATGTTTCTTTCCCAATTAAAAAAACAAATATTGAATACTTAAATGAATGTGAAATTATAATTTGGACGACAACTCCTTGGACTATTCCTGCAAATAAAGCTTTAGCATTTAATGATTCTTTAACCTATGCAGTTATTCAAATAAATGATGACAACGATTTTAAAAATAGAAAAGTAATCGTGGCAAAAGACCTATTAAAAAATGTTTTAGAAGAGAATAAAATTAATAGTCACAAGGTATTGAAAGAGTTTAAAGGTTCAGAATTTAAAAATACAATTTGCTCTCATCCTTTTTTATCTCTAGGATATGATTATGACGTTCCAATGTTAAGTGCAAATTTTGTAACTACGGAGCAAGGTTCAGGCATAGTTCACTGTGCACCTAGTCATGGCCCTGATGACTTCAACTTGTGCTTAAATAATGGAATTAAAGCATTAGAAACAGTTGATGATAATGGAGTTTATACAAAACATATTTCTATTTTTGAAGGTACACATATTTTTAAAGCAAACCCAATAGTCATTGAAAAACTAAAATTAGAAAAAAAACTTTTATCAAATGGGAAATTAAAACACTCTTATCCTCATTCTTGGAGATCTAAAGCTCCATTAGTACATAGAGCGACTCTGCAATGGTTTATATCTATGGAGAGTCATGGACTAAGAAAAACAGCATTAGATGCAATAAATAAAACTACATTTTATCCAAGCAAAGCAAAAGAAAGATTAAAATCGATGATAGAAACTCGACCTGATTGGTGTGTTTCTAGACAAAGAGTCTGGGGTGTACCATTACCAATTTTTATATCAAAAAAAGATGGCAAAGTTCTAATTGATCAAGATGTTATTGAGAATATTGCTAATATTTATGAAAAAGAAGGCTCAGACTGTTGGTTTTCAGATGATCCACAGAGATTTCTTGGCGAAAAATATAAAGCATCAGATTTTAATAAAATGAAAGATATTGTTGAGGTTTGGTTTGATAGTGGCTCAACCCATTCTTTCGTTCTTGAAAAAAGAAAAGATTTAAAATGGCCAGCTTCAATGTATTTAGAAGGATCTGATCAACATAGAGGCTGGTTTCATTCTTCATTGCTAGAGTCATGTGGAACAAGAGGTAGGGCACCATATGAAAATATTTTATCTCATGGATTTGTCGTAGATGGCAAAGGTTTAAAAATGTCTAAGTCATTAGGAAATATAATATCTCCAGATGATATTTTAAAAAAATATGGTGCGGATATATTAAGAATTTGGGTTGCTTCATCAAACTATGCAGAGGATCTGAGAATTGATTATTCAATTTTGGAACAACACGCTGAAGCTTATAGAAAAATTAGAAATACCTTTAGATATTTACTAGGTAACTTAAATGATGAATTTAAACAAATAAATTTAAATGAGGTTAAAGCAGAGGATTTACCTGAGTTAGAACAATATATGTTAAATAAAATTTTCGATTTAAATGAGAATTTTTTGAATTATTACAAAACATATAATTTTCATAATTTATATAAAGAATTATTAAATTTTTGTACTGTTGATCTATCAGCATTCTACTTTGATATAAGAAAAGATACGCTTTACTGCGATACAAAAGACTCAGAAAAAAGGAAAAATACTATTTTACTTTTAAATATTATTTTGGACTGTTTATTAAAATGGTTTGCGCCAATTTTATCTTTTACTACAGAGGAAATTTTTTCAATAATTAATAAAAATAATACGAGTATTCATTTAGAAAAATTCAAAAAAATTCCATCTAATTGGCAAAATAAAAGTTTAAATGATAAATGGACAACTTTGAAAAAAATAAGAGATAATTGCAATATTAGTATCGAAGAAAAAAGAGCAAATAAAATTATAGGTTCAAGTCTTGAAGCCAACATTGATTTAAAACTTGGAAAAAAACTATTTAAGATTGCCAAAGATACGGATTTTGCAGAACTATGTATTACTTCAATTGCAAATGTTTCAGAAACAGAAAATGATAATGAAGATATCTTAGTAAATACTTTAAAGGCAGAGGGAAATAAATGTCCTATATGTTGGAAAATTAACAAGGGTAAATGTGAAAGACATGGTCATTTGTCTTAATTAATGAACAAAATAAAATTTAAAAAATTTTTAATAAGTTTTAGTATAATTTTAATTATATTTTTATTAGATAGAATATCTAAAATTTATATATTAAATATTGCAGAAGAAGTAGGTCAGGTAGATATTAATATAAACTCTTTTCTGAATTTTTATTTAATATGGAACACAGGTATCGGATTTGGGTTATTTTCTTTTGACCAAAGTTTAATTTATAACTTTATTACAGTAATAATAATTATAATAAATTTAATAATAATTTACCTAATTTATAAATCTGAGGATATAAGACAATATTTCTTAATTATTCTGTTAGGTGGCTCATTAGGAAATTTGTTTGATAGACTTTACTTTTCAGCTGTTCCAGACTTTATTGACTTAAATTTTAGAGGCTATCATTGGTTTATTTTTAATGTATCTGATATCTTTATAAGTATTGGTATAATTTGTCTTATTTTTGTTGAATTAATGAATTATAAAAAAGTAAAATGAAATTTAAAAAATTAATACTAATATTTATTTCAGCTGCTTTTTTGTATTCTTGTACGGGAGCAACAGATGCACTTCAGGGCAAAAAAAGATCTGAGCAAAGTGATGAGTTTTTAGTAGAGAAAAAAAATCCTTTAGAATTGCCTCCTGATTATGGAGAATTACCTTTGCCAGTAGATCAAGAACAGACATCTACTGATACTGAGGAAGATAATGATATAAAAAGCATTTTAGATATTGATACAAAAGTAGATGAAAATACTAGCTCTCAGACAACTAACTCAGTAGAGGAATTAATTTTAGAAAAAATTAATTAAAATGCTCACCTCTAGAATTAAATTTACTAATTTTCAAATAATTAAAAAAAATAAAATATCTTTATCAAGAAGTTTTTTTCAACCAAACAATCTATTATCGAAATTTCCTATATTAAAAACTCTTTCTTCAAACTATAAATATAGTTTTAATAAAAAAATTATAAAAAGATTAAATCGATATTCAATTTTTAGATTAATTGGAATGGGTGGATCTACTTTAGGTGTGGAGGCTATTTACCAATTTTTGCAGAATAAAACAAAAAAAAAGTTTATTTTTATTAATAACTTAAAACCAATTTTAAGTAAAAATGAAAAAAATAAAAAAGCTTGCAATATAATTATTTCAAAATCAGGAAATACTCTTGAAACAATATCAAATTCCAGTTTACTAATAAATAAAAATAAAAATAAAAATGTATTTATAACTGAGAATAAAAGTAGCAACCTTTTCAAATTGGCAAATGAATTAAAATCAGAAGTAATAGAACATAAAAATTATGTAGGTGGTAGATATTCTGTTTTATCAGAAGTAGGAATGTTGCCTGCTGAATTAATGGGTTTCAAAGAAAAAAAATTTAAAAGATTTAACAAACTTGTTAAAAGTAAAAATTTTGTCAGCAATTTAATCACAAATGTTAATTCAATACTAACTTTGGTAAAACAAAAAAAATTTAACTCTATTATATTAAATTATGATGAAAATTCAGATAATTTGTTTAAATGGTATCAACAATTAGTAGCCGAAAGCCTTGGAAAAAAATCGAAAGGTATTCTTCCAATTATTTCAACGATGCCAAAGGATAATCATAGTCTAATGCAATTATATCTAGATGGACCAAAAAATAATTTTTATACTTTTTTTAGCGTTAACGAAAAAAAAACTGAAACATTTAAATTAAATAAAACTTTAAATGCATTAAAATATTTAAATAATAAATCTTTTACTGAGATAATTAGAGCACAAAAAAAAGCCACAGAAATAGTATTTAAAAAAGAAAAATTACCTTTTAGAAGTTTTGAAATTAAGGATAGAAGTGAAGAAACACTAGGTGAATTGTTCAGTTTTTTTATTTTAGAGACAATATTATTAGGTACAGCGCTTAAAGTGAATCCTTTTGATCAACCATCTGTTGAACTTATTAAGAAAGAGACAAAAAAAATTTTATCTTAGCTTTATTAAATATATTTTGGAAATACCGTAGGTTCTATTTTCTACTATTTTTAATTTATCACTGAAATGATCTTTAGTTTTTTTATTTCTATGTAAAATAACCAATCCTTTTTTATTAATGATTTTATTCTTAATAATATTTTCTAAAATAAAATCTATACGTTCTTCTTTATAAGGAGGATCTAAAAAAATTAAATCAAATTTTTTGTTAATATTTTGAAAAAAATTATTATTAAAAATGTCCTCTTCAATGATTTCATAATTTTTATCAATTTTAAAAGTTTTAATGTTATTTTTTAGTATTTTTACAACCGATCCATAATTTTCAACAAATGTAACAAAATTTGCCTTTCTTGATAAACATTCCAACCCAAAGGATCCAGAACCTGCAAAAAGATCTAATACATTTGATTTTTCTAATTCTATTTTTGAAAATTTTGAATGGATAATTAGATTAAAAATCGATTCTTTTGTTAGATCTTTCAAAGGTCTAGTATTTTTATCTGTGGGTAATAAAATTTTTTTACCTTTATATAATCCTGAAATAATTCTCATTTATCAATCACTTGATAACCAATATCCCTTCTATAATATTTATTTTCCCAATCTAAATTATCTAAAATTTTCAATGCTTGTGACCTAGCTACTTTTAGATTTTTATTTAAAACTGTTGAGTTTAAAACTCTTCCACCACTTGAAAAATATTTGTTATTTTTTTTAATAGTTGATGCATGAAATAACTGTTTTTTTTTATTTAATTTTATTTTTTTTATATTTTTAATTTCTTTAAATTTTTTATAATTTCCTGGATATCCTTTACTTGCAGCTACAATTGTAATAGCTTTTTCATTAGTCCATCTAATTTTTTTTCTTTTTAACTTTTTGTAGATTGATGCTTCAATTAAATCTAATAAATCATTTTTTAATCTCATCATTATTATTTGGCATTCCGGATCTCCAAAACGAATATTATACTCTATGAGTTTTGGGTTAGAATTTTCAATCATCAATCCTGCATACAAAATTCCTTTATAAGGACAACCTTTTTTGCTGAGACCCCTTAATGTTGGTTCAATAATTTTTTTTTTAATTTTATTTTCAACATCCCTTGTGATTAATTTTGATGGAGAATATGCACCCATTCCTCCAGTATTAGGACCAGTATCTTTTTCTCCTATTCTTTTATGATCTTGAGCTGTGCCTATAGGAAAATAATTTTTACCATCAGTTATAACAAAGTAACTTGCTTCTTTTCCTGATAGAAATTCTTCAACTATTACTTTTTTAGAAGATTTAAACTTTCCTCTTAATATTTCTTTTATATCTCTAATTGCCTTCTCTTTTGATTTACAAATTGTAACACCTTTACCAGCAGCTAATCCGTCTGATTTAACTACAATAGGTAATTTAAAATTTTTAAGAATATTTTGTATATTATTTGAACTTTTTATCTCTTTTGATCTTGCTGTAGGAATATCAAAATCTCTGCACAATTTTTTCATAAATGCTTTTGAACCTTCAAGCCTTGAAGCCTTTTTACTTGGACCGAATACCTTTATTTTTTTCTTTTCAAAAAAATCAACGATTCCGTTAACTAAAGGTTCTTCAGGTCCAATTATTAATAGATCAATATTTTTTTTTATAACTATTTTATATAATTCGTTAAAATCGTTGTAGTTGACATTTAAATTTTCAGATATTTCAGCTGTACCAGCGTTACCTGGTATACAATATAAATTATTTATTTTTTTTGATTTTCTCAATTTAAAGCAGATAGAGTGTTCTCGACCTCCGCTTCCAATTATTCCAATATTCATGTAATAGTTTATAAACTAAAAATGTTAAAAAAATTAGCAAAATTAAAATATCTTCCAAATAATTTTAAGATAGTTGAGGATGGTGATCATGTGCTATGTGCGATATCAGGAAAAAAAATTAGTTTAGAAAACCTCACATATTGGAATGTTGAGCTACAAGAGGCATATTATTCATTTATTGAGGCTAATTCGAAAAGAGATAAAAATTAATTTATTTCCACCTATCGTGGGACCAAATCCACTGACTTGGGTTTTTTAATATAAATTTTTCAAGCACTTTATTTAATTCAGAAGTTATATCCAAAACAGATTTATCTTTATTAAATTTTAGTGGTTCATAAAAATACATATCAAAATATGTATTGTTTTTTCTTTCAACATAAACTGGAACCACATCGCAATTGTATTTTTTTACCAATTGAGCAGGTATAGTTGTAGTTAAACAATTTCTACCAAATAATTTTGCAGAGACCCCTTCACTAACTCTCTGGTCAATCATAAGAGCAATAGAATGTCCTTTTTTAATCTCCTCTAAAATTTTTCTAGTTCCAGATCTGCCTTTTTTAATTTGATTTTTACAAATATATTCTTTTCTAATTGTCTCCATAGTTCCATTTAAAAAAAAATTATTTAATGGTCTATATATCGCTGCAACTTTTACTCCATAGTTTTCTATTTGCATTGCCATTAATTCAAAGTTATTGAAATGACCTGAAATAAATACAACAGGTTTTTTTTCTTTAATAATCTTATCTAAATTATTTAAACCATTAATTTTAATATGGTCATTTAATTCACCATTTTTAAATTTATTAAGAAAAATATATTCTGACAATATTCTTCCATAGTTACCCCACATATTACTAATCATTTTATTTCTTTCATGATTAGAACTTCCAACGTTTGACTTTTCAAGATTATTTAAAATTTTATTATTTGATCTAAAAATAGGTCCAAAAGATTTTCCTAAAAATTCTCCAATCGTAGAAGATATTTTATAGCCAAAAATTTTAAAAATAAAAAAGAAAAATTTTATAATTATAAATTCGAAAAAATATTTGATTGTCTTCATAAATTTTCCTTTAAAAGTTTTATAAAGTTATCTTTATTTTCTATTTCTAATGCAACTTCTAATTTTTCTATACTATTTTTAAAACTATTATTGATTCTAAAATAATCTTTTTCAGTTGTTAATAATATTGCGTCATTATTTTTTGCTTTTAATATTAGATCGTTTAAATCTTTTTCTGAGAAATTATAATGGTCAGGAAAACTTCTATAATCTATAAGATTTAAGTTATTGTCTTTAATAAGTTCAAAAAAATTTATTGGATTACCTATTCCTGCAAAAGCTATAATTTTTTTGTTAGAAAAATTTGAAATATTTTTTGGAACATATTTAGTATAAAAAATATTATTTTCTTTTATTTTATTTATTTGTTTTTCTATATTTGTGTTTTTTTTACCATTAATAAATATACAATTTGCTCTACTTAGGGAGTTCAAATTTTCTCTAAGTGGTCCTGCAGGTATTAATAATCCATTACCTATCCATTGTTTTTCATTAAAACATAAAATTGAAAAGTTTTTTTGAATTGAAAAATCTTGAAAACCATCATCCATTATTGCAGTATCATATTTGTTTTCTATTAATTCTTTTATTGCTAATGATCGGTTTTTTTCTGAAAAGACTATACTTTTACTTTTGAGTAATGAAATTTCATCTTCAAGGTAATTGTAATATTTTTTAATAATTGCTGGATTTTTTCCAATAGAATTTAAGATATTATAAATCTCATAAACTAAAGGAGTTTTACCTGTTCCACCTAAATAAATGTTCCCAACACACACAATAGGAATTTCAAAGTTTTGATTTTTTTTTAACTTTTTTATAACAGTTAATAAAAAAAAATAAATAATTGAAATGGGATATAAAATAATTGAATAAATAGAAATTTTTTCTGAGTCCCAGAATCTTGGTTTTTTAATTAACATTATATTAAATTTTTTATTTCTAAATCGATATTATTTAATATTTTTTTCCCTAGTAAATTAATTTTATTTATATTTTTTTTCAGTCTTATTTTGGTTTGAAGATTTTTATTTATAATTAATTTTGCGTCCCTAACATTTTTTATTTTTGAAGAAACTCCAATTTTATTTAATAATACATAAATTTCTTTGAAATTCTCTACATTTGAACCATGCATAACTTTACAACCACTTCTTGCAGCTTCCAAGGGGTTTTGGCCTCCTCTTTTAATAATTGAACCACCCAAGTATACAATCTTACACATGTTTAAGAAAGTTTTTGTCTCACCATAAGTATCTACTAAATATACATCTATATCATTTTTAATTTTAATTTTTGAACTATGTAAATGCACTTTAAGTTTTAAATTTTCTAAATCTTTCTTAATGCTTTCAGCTCTATTTATGTGTCTTGGAATCATAATCGAAATATATTTTTTATATTTATTTTTAAGTTCTAAATGAATTTTCCCACAAAAAATTTCCTCATTGTAATGAGTGCTAATAGCACCAAATAAAATTCTTTTATTACTAAGAAGATTAAAATTTTTTATTTTATTTTTAATTTTAATTTTTTTTGTTACTGAAAATTTAAGATTTCCTAGATTTTTTATATTTTGAGTTCCAAGATTTCTCAAATAAACAACAGTCTCTTTATTTTGGGATAAACTAAGGTCAAATTTACTAAATATATTTTTTGAAAAATTTAATAACTTAAACCATTTTTTAAATGTTTTATTTGTTATCCTTGCATTTATGAGAGCTATTTTGATTTTTCTTTTATATAAATTGTGAATTACATTTGGCCAAATTTCAGACTCTATAAAAAATACAACTGATGGTTTCCAATAATTAAGAAATTTATTAACTATTATATTTGAGTCAATTGGGAAAAATTGATGAGTCGTTTTATTAAATTTATATTTTTCTAAAACTTTAGATGAGCTCAAAGTTGATGAGGTTATAAGTATTTGTTTGACTTTATTGTTTTTTTCTAATTTTTCAATTAATGGCATAATACTTAAAATTTCACCAACACTTGAACCATGAAACCAAATAACTTTTCCAGACAATCTTTTTTTTGATGGAAAACCAAATTTTTCAAAAAATCTTTTTGGATCTTCCTTTTTTTTAATTAATCGAAATAAAATTATTATAGGGGATAGTATAAGAACTAGATTAATTAAAATTCTATAAAACAATAACATTAATCTTTTCTTAACTGCTTTTCATAAAAGTTTTTATAAATAATAGATTTTTTAATTAAATCATCGTGATTACCTTGATCTATTACTTGACCTTGGTCTAAAACAAAAATTTTATCTGAATTTAAAATTGTTGATAATCTATGTGCAATAATTAAAGATGTTTTATCCTTTGTTAAATGGTTGATTGCTTTTTGTATTTTGCTTTCTGTTTCAGCATCTAATGAAGATGTTGCTTCATCTAAAAGAATAATTTTTGTTTTTTTTAAAATTGCTCTAGCTATTGAAAGTCTTTGCTTTTCTCCACCAGAAAGTCTCACACCATTTTCGCCAATAATTGTATTATAACCATCTTTAAGTTTGGATATAAATTCTGTTGCATAAGCTAATTCAGCTGCCTCAAAAACCTCTTTATCAGTTGCATCAAGATTTGCATATTTAATATTGTTAATTACTGTATCGTCAAATAAAGTTGTGTCTTGGCTAACAATTGAAATATTTTCCCTTAAAGATTTAAGTTTAACATTGTGTATAGACTGATTATCAATTTTTATTTCCCCATTGTCGGGATCATAAAATCTAGGTATTAAATTTAGCAATGTTGATTTCCCAGCTCCGCTATGACCAACAAATGCAGAAATTTTACCTCCCTCAATTGATATATTAACAGCTTTTAATGTTTTTTGTTCAGCATCTTTAAGATAAGAAAAATTTACATTATTAAAAACTATTTCCCCTTTACTTAATTTGATAGGATCACATTCTTCTTTATTTGTGATCTCATTTTTAATATCTAGTATAGGTATAATTCTTTTACCTGCTGATATACCTTGTTGAATTCCTATATTCAAAGTGGCTAATGACCTAACCGGTTGATATGCCAACATCATTGCCGCCAAGAAAGAAAAAAAATTATTAATTTCTAATTCTTCAGACATTATTAATTTACCTGAATAAAATATTAGGAAAGCTATCATAATACCAGTTAGTGTCTCCATAATAGGAGTTGATCTAACATAAACAGTATTAATTTTTTTCACTTTATTTGCTAAACTTGAAATTAACTCGTCAGATCTATTACTTTCAAAGTTTTCCTTTTGGAAAATTTTAATTAACTTGTGATTTTTAAATATTTCAACCAGATGTTTATTTAAAAAACCTGACCTTTCTTGAGCCTGTGTAGATACTTTACCCATTCTTTTACCTAAGCTTTTAGCCGCTATGGACGCTAAAGGTATCATTATTATAGCTACCAAAGATAACTTCCAATTCTGGTAAAACATTACACCAAGCAAGCCACAAAGGGTTAAAGAGTCTTTTATAAGATTTAACAAATTAATACTTAAAACATTTTTTATTAATTCAACATCAAAATTTAAATTTGAGATATATTTTCCAGAGTGTTTACTTTCAATAAATTTAGTATCCGATTTAATTAATGCTTTAATCATGTCTGATTGAATACTTTTTTTAACCTCTTCAGCTACATTTATTAGTAGCACTTTAGCGGTATATAGTGATAGACCTTTGGTTGTAAAAGCAACAACTATAAAAATTGGAATTAAATAAATTAAGGTCTGATCTTTATTAACAAACAATTTTTCAATCGCAGGGTCTAATAACCAAGCAATTGAGGAAGTGCTTCCTGCGACCATTACAGAAAAGAAAACTGCAATAAATATTTTTTTCAAGTGTCTTTTGGTATATTGATTATAAAATCTTTTTAATACGTCAAAACTTTTCATATAAATAAATTATTTTTTTCTATTAAAATTGTTGAAAATATAATTAAACCTAAAATATTATTACTTTTAAATTTTTGATGACATGAGTTGTTATTATCAATGTCTAAATTTATTATTTGATAAAAAAACAAATGAAAGAAAGGAATTATTAAAAGTAAATAGTATAAATTATTAAAATTCATAAAATATCCAATTAAAATTAGAGATAAAAAAAATAAAAAATAGCACACACTTATAAAAGTTTTTGGACTATTTTTAAATTTTATTGATGTAGATTTTACCCCAATTATTTCATCATCCTTAATATCTTGATATCCATAAATCGTGTCATAACCAAGTGTCCAAAATATGGCTCCAAAATAAAATATAAAAGGAATAAAACTTATTTCTTCTTGTATAGATATCCAGCCTAATAAAAGGCCGTAATTAAATGTTAATCCTAAAAAAAGTTGTGGCCAATATGTAAATCTTTTCATTAATGGATAAGTAAAAGCAAAAGGCATAGAACATAGTGCTAGAATAATAGTTAAATTATTAAAATTAATTAAAATAAGAAATGCAAACAAACATAGAATAAATGCAATTATCAAAGCTGATTTAACAGTAATTCTATTTGCAGCGAGTGGTCTATTTTTAGTTCTCTCAACTTTTTTATCATAATTTCGATCAACTATATCATTTACTATACATCCTGCTGAGCGCATTAGAACCGCCCCAGAGAAAAATAAAAAAATATAAAAAAAATAATTATCAAAACCATTATTGAAATCATAAGCTAAAGTAAGACCCCATGCACAGGGCCAAAATAAAAGCATGTAACCAATTGGTTTTTTTAGTCTTGTTAATTCAAAGAAGATGCTTATATGAGACATATAAATTATTAAATAACAAAGTTTTTTTATTAAGCAAATTTAATCGACATGAATATAGATTACACAGTAGTTGCGCTGATGTTTCCAGCTATTCCTCTAATAATGAATGTATATTCAACTAGATTTCATACCTTGAGCGCTTTGATTAGAAAGATACATGATGAATATGTTTTTGAGAAACATACACCCCCAGAATGGAAAGATCAGCTTAATAATCTTAATGCAAGGATCAGTGTATTAAAATATTCAATAATGTTTGGTGCATTCGGATTTTTATTTAATATGGTAACTGTATTTGCGCTTTATTTAGAGGAATTATTTGTTGCAAGAATTATTTTTGGGTCTTGTTGTTTATCGATGATGACTTCAATAATATTTTTTATAAGAGAAATTCAAATTTCTACTAAAGCTTTAAGACTTCACATATCTGATATGGACGAAAAGTTTAAGGAATAATTATAGCAGGACCTAAAATTTTTCTCGACTCCAAATCCTGATGAGCTTGCATGGCATTATTAAGATTATATTTTTTAAATATTTTTATTTTTACTTGCTCAGAACTAATTTTTTCAAATAAAACTTTAGACGCTTCATCTAATTCCTCTCTTGTGCTCAAATATTGTTGCATTGCAGGCCTGACTAAATATAGACCTTTGGGTTGAATATACTTTGGAACATTAATATCTGATAATGGTCCAGAAGCATTTCCAAATGATACCATCATGCCTCTTGTACTTAAACATTCTAGAGATCCTTCTAAAGTAGTTTTTCCTACACCATCATAAACTACTGGCACACCTTTTCCATTTGTAATCTCCATAGTCTTCTTGGCAAAGTTTTCTTTATTGTAATTAATTACAAAATCATAGCCATTATTAATTGCTTGATCTATTTTTTCATCAGTTCCAACAGTACCAATAGTAGTGCATCCAAGTGATTTTGCCCACTGACCAAAAATTTGACCAACACCTCCAGCAGCTGCATGAAATAAAATAGTTTGACCTTTTTTAACTGGATATGTTTTATGAAGTAAATAAAATGTTGTTAAGCCTTTTGTCATTATTGCTGCAGCTATCTCCAAATCTATATTATTTGGCACTCTAACAAGATTTTTAATTTGATAATTTCTATGGGTTGAATATGAACCGATAGGTGCTCCAGCATATGATACTTTATCACCTATTTTAAAACCATTTACAGATGAACCAACTTGAGTAATTGTACCTGCTCCTTCTAATCCAATTGGAGAAGGAAGTTTTAGTGGGTATAAACCTGATCTATGATATGTATCAATGTAATTGAGACCAATTGCTTTATGTTCAATCGTTACCTCATCATCTTTAGGATTCTCTAAAGAAATATCTTTTAATTCCAAGACCTCAGGTCCACCATTTTTAGATATTTGAATTGCTTTCATTACTTTACAAACGTACCATTATGATAATCTTGAACTGCTTGCAAGATCTCGGCTTTTGTATTCATTACAAATGGTCCTCCTCTAGCAATTTCTTCATTAATAGGCTTTCCAGAAATCACTAAAAATTTTGCATTTGTCTTGCCTCTTACTTTTAAATCTTCTCCTTTTTCTAGTAATATCAAAGTACTATCTTTTGTTTTATCATGCTTTTTACCACCAATTTCTATTTCTCCATTTATTAAATAAATAAATGAGTTGTGAGATGATGGTAGATTAAATTTAAATTCTTTATCTTTCTTTAATTCAACATCAAAATATACTGGTTCAACGTTATGGCCTTTTACTGGACCTTCTGCCTTCTCAAATTTTCCAGCAATAATTTTTATTTGTTTATCATTATCTTTATGAACACTCATTTTATCAGAATCTATATAAATATAATTAGGCTTACTCATTTTTAATTTTGCTGGCATATTAATCCATAATTGAAATCCATGAAGACGACCTTCAGACATCGCTGGCATTTCAGAATGAATTATACCACTACCTGTCTTCATCCATTGTACATCACCTGAAGACATTCTACCTTTTGCACCAGTGCTATCTTCATGCTCGAATTCACCTTGCAGCATATAAGTTACTGTTTCAATTCCTCTATGAGGATGAGGGGGAAACCCCGCGATATAATCTTCACTATTTTCAGAACCAAACTCATCTAACATTAAAAAAGGATCAAAGTAGTTTGGTTCAACACCAATACTTCTCTTTAATTTAACTCCAGCACCATCAGAAGCTATAATTGGTTTAATAATTTTTTTTACCTCAATATTTGACATTTTATTTTTTAAATTTGTTATCCAAACTTATACCTTTGGCTCCATTTACAAAAAGAATTAAAAAACCACCAGCAAGAGCAATATTTTTTAAGAAAGAAGTAAACTGCATTTGATCGGCAAAGTCATTATGAAAAATAAATGCAGTTGTTATGCAAAATAAACTCAATAATCCAGCAGCAAACTTTGTTTTATAACCAATGACAATCAAAACTGGACCTGCTATCTCCAAAATTATTGCTGGAACAATAAACATTCCTGGAATACCAAAACCTTCCATCCATCCAATAGTTCCCTCATAATTACTTATTTTAAATATTCCATTTAAAAGAAATAATGCAGAAATTAAAATTCTTCCAATTAGGTCTATTATATTTGTCATAGTGATCATTTAATTAGTTTTTTTTTATAAAATATCAAGTAGTTGATTTAGTCCAGTAATTTGTTTTTTTGGTTTATAATCCAGATTATCAAATACATTATTATTTCTATTTACCCATATAGATGTAAATCCATAATTTCCACCGCCAGAAACATCCCAAGTATTTGCACTTAAAAAAGCAACTTCCTCATGTTTGATATTATATTTTTTAATTGGCATCTCATAAACCTTAGAACTTGGTTTATAAACTTTAACTTCCTCTATAGAAAAAATGTCATCAAATAGATTTTTTAGATTATTACTATTGACTAATTCATGAAGTAGAGAAGGTGTTCCATTTGATAGTATCGCTAATTTATATTTTTTTTCTTTAAGCTTTTCTAGAGTTTCTTTTACCTCTGGGTAAGGTGATAAAACCTTATATAAATTTAATAGCTCATTTTTCATTTCGATATTTATTTTAAAAGCTTTCATAGATTTATCTAAACTATCCTCTGTAATTTGCCAAAAATCTTTGTGTTTTTTCATTAAGCTTCTAAGCCAGGTATATTCTAATTGTGTAGTGCGCCAATAATTTGCAAATCCCTCCCATTTATCTCCAATTTTATCTTTACATTTTTCTGCAGCTGAATTGACATCAAATAATGTTCCATAAGCATCAAAAATTATTGCTTTAATATTTTTCATAATCTAATTTGTAAATATGAGTAATATTAGATTATTTTTTGAAGAAAGTTTATCATTAAATTTACAGTCGCAACTAAACAGGTCTCAATCTCATTATCTTTCCAAAGTAATGAGGTTAGGCAGCGGTCAAAAATTTTCATTATTTAATGAAAGTGGAGAGTGGGTAGCTAAAGTTGATGATATAAATAAGGGCATAGTAGAATTTACTATTCAAAAAAAATTAAGATCAGCAGAAAATGATAAAGAAATTTGGTTAGCATTTACGCCAATCAAACTAAATTATTTGAATTTAATGATCCAAAAAGCTACAGAACTTGGAATAACAAGATTCATACCAATTTTGACAGAAAGAACTGTTGTAAGAAAATTAAATGAAAAAAGAATAAATAAAATTATTGCTGAAGCTTCTGAACAAAGTAATAGGCTAAATATCCCAAAACTAGAAAAAATCACAAAATTGGAAAACTTTTTAAAATCCAATCAAAATACCAATATAATCTTTGGAGATTTAAATACTGAAAAAACTAAAATTAATTTAGAAAAAAATGAACCCATTTGTATTTTAATTGGACCAGAGGGTGATTTTTCATTAAAGGAAAGAGAAATTATATCAAAACAAAAAAAAATAATTCCTCTTAAAATAAATAAAAACATACTAAGGTCAGAGACTGCTGCTATTTCTATGATTTCAATAGTTGTTTTTAATTTACTATAAATATTTATTTATATTTTTATAAATATCATCATAAGCTGCATGATGACTTATCCTATTTATATATTTACCATCTTTTAAGAGAATTATAGAAGAACTATGATTTATAAGATATTCACCCTCTCCAGTAAATATTTTTTCCGACATCACTCCCCAAGATTGTGACATTAAAAAAATTTTTTTAGGATCTCCAGTAATACCATACATTTTGTTATCAAAAGAATTTAGATATTCCTTAATTATTTCAGGAGTATCTCTTTCTGGATCAATACTTACAAAAAAAATTTTAAGTTTATTTTTCTTTTTATCATCTAAATTATTTATTACCAAATCAAGATTATTTAATGTCATCGGACAAATATCAGGACAATTAGTAAATCCAAAAAATATCGCTGTTAAAGGACCTTCGAAGGATGACTCAGTTATTACCTCATTATTCACGTCAATTAACGAGAATTCAGAACCTTTAAATTTTGATTCAATGTCATCTTTAGTTTTTTCCATAGATAAAAAAACGGGCAACATTAAAAACAAGAAAATTACTAGACATCCTGTAATTACCGTTATTGAGGTCTTTAATTTCATAGTTGCAAAATATGTTTTACTAATTATATAAGCATTATGAATTCAATATTAAAGAAGATATTTGGCACATTAACTGAAAAACCTTGGGAAGCTAATCAAGCAGCGATAGATTCAAAGCACACTGGTCAAACTTTTAATATTTCCAACCAAATGTCAGTTGTAATTATAATATTTGGAATTAGTTCAGTACTATTTAGTTTGATTTTTACAGGTTATTTATATTCATTACCCCCTGGTCAAGATACTACATTTATTCTTAAAACAAATATGCTTTGGATAAATACTTTAGTGCTCATACTGGTTACATATTTTTTTGATAAAATAAGAAGAGATTTCAATAATAACCTTACTAGCAATATTAAAAAGAATCTAATCATTGTTGGTGCTTTGAGTTACTTATTTTTAATTTTACAATTAATTTTGTGGTATCAATTAATGATTGATGGAAATTACGTTTCAACTAATACTTATTTTTCATCTTTTTATTTTTTTACAGCTTTACACGGTATCCATCTTCTTGGAGGTTTATTTTTTTGGGGAAAGGTTACATCAAAAATTTTTAAACTAGAGGAAAGAGATTATAAAAAAGAAGAGAGAAGTATAACAGCTCTCTCAGTTTATTGGTTATTCTTATTTATTGTATGGTTTGTTTTTTTTACAATAATGTTTGTCTATAATGATGCAGTTTTAGATTGGTGTAGATCACTAATTTCTTAATCCTACAAAAACAAAACCAAAACAGATCCAACCAAGGCAACAATTACTAAAAGAATATTAACTGACTTTAAATATTTTTTTGTTTCTGGCTTTAATTTACCTTTTGAGAAAGCTCCCGCACCAAAAGCAATGACTAAATAGAATAGTAAAACTAATACGAGTATAGTTATAAAAATTCCTAATTTTCCGAGCATATTATCGTTGATTATATTAGTTTATTTTAATTGTTTTATGACATTTTGTCATAGGTATTTATAGCATTATTGATCTATATAACCCTAATGCATGCAGGAATAATATTTTTATTAGTCATAGTTGGATCAATACTTTTCCATATTTTTACACCTTGGTATTGGACTGATATTGCATCTAATTGGCAAGGAATGGATGATACTATAACACTTACTTTTTGGGTAGGTGGTGGTGTTTTCGTAGCTGTATGTTTATTCATGGTTTATTGTGTTTTTAAGTTTTCTTATAAAGAAGGTAGAACAGTTGAATATAAGCCTGAAGATAAAAAATTAGAAAGAATACTTACTTGGGCAACAACTTTAGGTGTTGCAGCTTTATTAGCTCCAGGTTTAATTATTTGGAATCAATATGTTAACGTTCCAAAAAATGCATTAGAGGTTGATGTAATGGCTTGGCAGTGGGGTTGGCAGTACAGATTACCAGGAGAAGATGGAAAATTAGGTACAACTAAAGTAATTAATATTAATGATGATAATCCATTTGGTATAAATCCTAACGACCCATTTGGTCAAGATGATGTAATTATTCAAAGTGATGTTTTGAATATGGAAACTGATAGACCGATAAAAATTTTATTAAGATCAGTTGACGTATTACATAATTGGTATGTTCCACAATTTAGAGCAAAAATGGATGCTGTTCCAGGAACAATAACTTTTTATTGGTTTGAACCTAATAAAGTTGGAGAATACGAAGTGCTTTGTGCTGAGTATTGTGGAGTTGGACATTATGCTATGAGAGGCTCTGTTATTGTCCAAAGTAAACAAGACTACAACTCTTGGTTAAATGAACAAGAAACTTTTTCAGAATTAGTTGCCAAACAAAACAAATTAAAAATTGAGGAAAACAAGATCGCAAAAAAAATAAATTTAAATTTAAATTAATATATATATAAAGAGGAAAAGAAATGTCAGATGAAATAGAAAATAAATCAGGTTATCAAACTCAGTCTTCTGAGACTATGAATGAATATTCTGGTGCTGCAGTTGGAGACGTTGACTACGTAAGACCTGCTGAAATACCTGAACAAGACTTATATCATGGACATACATTTCTAACTAAATGGGTTTTTTGCCAAGATGCTAAAGTAATTGGCGTACAGTATTTTCTAACAGCAGTATTCACTGGTATTGTAGGATTAATTTTATCTTGGTTGATGAGATTGCAATTAGGTTTTCCTGAATTAGCTGGTTTTATGACTGCGGAACATTATTATCAATTCGTAACTATGCATGGAATGATAATGGTTGTTTATTTTTTAACAGCATTATTTCTTGGAGGCTTTGGTAACTATTTAATACCATTAATGGTTGGAGCGCGTGATATGGTTTTTCCATATGTAAACATGTTAAGTTTCTGGATGTTTTTTGTTGCTGTTGCAGTTTTAATGGCAAGCTTTTTCGTACCTGGTGGACCAACAGGATCAGGTTGGACATTGTATCCTCCTCAAGCAATCTTAGACGGAACACCTGGATCAGGAGCAGGAATACTTCTAATGTTGATATCTTTATCTTTATTTGTAATTGGTTTTACCATGGGAGGACTAAACTATTTGATCACAATCCTTCAAGCAAGAACTAGAGGTATGACGCTTATGAGAATGCCCTTAACGGTTTGGGGTATTTTCACAGCAACAGTACTAGCGATGCTAGCATTTCCAGCACTTTTAGTAAGTTCTATAATGATGACTTTAGATAAAGTTCTTGGAACAAGTTTCTTCATGCCAACTATTTTAAAAGCAGGTGAAGTTTTAGAATATGGAGGAGGAAGTCCAATTCTTTTCCAACACTTATTCTGGTTTTTTGGTCACCCCGAAGTTTATATTGTAGCTCTTCCAGCGTTTGGGATAGTTTCAGATTTAATATCTGTGCATGCTAGAAAAAATATTTTTGGTTACAGAATGATGGTTTGGGCAATTGTAGGAATTGGAGCTTTAAGTTTCTTTGTGTGGGCACACCATATGTATGTAAGTGGAATGAATCCTTGGTTTGGCTTCTTCTTCGCGTCAACTACACTCATAATTGCAGTTCCCACCGCCATGAAGGTTTATAATTGGATTTTAACTTTATGGAGAGGAAATATTAGAATTAATACTGTAATGTTATGGTGCCTTGGTTTTATTGTAACATTTGTAAACGGGGGTATAACAGGAATATTTTTAGGAAACGTTTCGGTAGATGTACCACTATCTGATACTTATTTTGTAGTGGCTCACTTCCATATGGTAATGGGCATTGCTCCATTGATGGTAATAATGGGTGCTGTTTATCACTGGTTTCCATTGGTTGCAGGTAGAATGCTTCATGAAGGTTTAGGGAAATGGCATTTTTGGATAACTTTCTTAGGTGCATATTCAATTTATTTCCCAATGCACTACCTAGGTTTTATTGGAGTTCCTAGAAGATATTTTGAAATGTACGATAGTCCTTACATGACATCAGGAGTGGGGTTAAACGAGTTCATAAGTTTGGCAGCTTTCATAGTTGGCGCTGCACAATTTATTTTGATTTATAATATTATAAAAACTTTGAAAACTGGAAAACCAGCAGGTAAGAATCCTTGGAAGGCAAACTCTTTAGAGTGGCATACCTCAACAGTTCCGCCTGAGCATGGTAATTTTGGAGAAAGGTTACCAGTAGTACATAGATGGGCATATGACTATAGTGTACCTGGAGCTAAAGAAGATTTCATGCCTCAAACTACGCCACCGAGTGAAGTATCAAATACAGAGGTAGAAAAAACTTAAATATAAAAAAGGCAAGTAATGTCTGAGCAAAAAATAGTTGATTATGAGTTTAAACCTGGTTTTAAAGGTATGGCTCATGACACTGGTTCAGATCAAACAATGTTCAAAGGTGTACATTGGGGCAAGGCAATGATGTGGATCTTTTTATTAAGTGATACCTTTGTATTTAGTTGTTTTTTAATTTCATATATGAAGGGCAGAGCTTCAACTCCAGTTGAATGGCCTAATCCGAGTGAGGTTTTTGCATTAGATGCATTTGGAGTTCCAGTACCATTATTGCTGATTGCGCTAATGACTTTCGTTTTAATTACTAGCAGCGGTACAATGGCTCTAGCGGTTAAGTACGGTTACGAGAAAAATAAAAAGATGTGCGGCTGGTTAGTCTTAGCAACTGCCGTTGGGGGATTAACATTCGTAGGTATGCAAGCTTATGAATGGTCAAAACTTATTCATGAAGGTGTTAGACCTTGGGAAAATCCTTTTGGTGCTGCACAATTTGGTTCATTCTTTTTTATGATAACTGGTTTTCATGGAACCCATGTATCAATTGGAGTTATATTTTTATTTATATACGCTTACAAAGTTTTCGCTGGGCACTATGAAAATGGTGGAAAAAGAGGCTGGTTTACAACAATGAGAGGTGACTATGTAGAAATTGAAATACTTGGATTATACTGGCACTTTGTAGATTTAGTTTGGGTATTTATTTTCGCGTTTTTTTATTTATGGTAATTTAAATTATGGAAGAGACTAAAAAAAAAGAACAACAGGGTAGCACACATAAGATAGGTATTTATCTTTGGATATGGGGATTGTTATTTGTACTAAGTTTCTTTTCGTACATGGTTGATTGGTACCAATTTCAAGGAATGCTTAGATGGAGCTTGATCTTATTTTTTATGTTTTTAAAAGCAGGATTAATAATGGCATTCTTTATGCATCTATTCTGGGAAAGATATGCACTTGTAAATGTACTTCTTTGGCCAATGACGGCAATAGCTTGCTTTATCGTTTTAATGGCTGCTGAAGGTCAATATACTTTATTTTCAAGATTATTTTATTTTTTTGTTGGTGGAGGACAATAGTTTATGGACGGATATACAATATTAGGAGGATTACTGATTTTTTTTATTCTATTCATTTATCTTACTTGGTTTGGTTTTTCTGTTAAAGTAGATAATGAACAGAACGAAGGTTCCAAAATCAAAATTAATCCTTATGATAATGTACCATTGCATCGAAAACTTATAGATAAAAAAAATAGCAAAGTAGGAGTTTTTGATCTTGGAAACCATATTTTAATCATTGGTTTGGTTTTAGTGGTTATATTTGTAAGCATGAACGTTGATTAAAAATTGTCTACAAAATCCATAAAACATAAATCAGTCTCCAACATTGATATTAATTCTTTTTTAAAATCTTTAATATTGTTGCTTAAGCCAAGAGTGATGTCTCTTGTAATTTTTACATGTGCTGTTGGTTATATTACTTCAAATTCTACTATTGAAACAACAAATGCGATTATAGGAATTGTTTTGGTGGCAATAGGAGCAGGAGCGGCTGGCTGTTTAAATATGTGGTACGACTCAGATATTGATGCATTGATGACCAGAACATGCTTGAGACCGATACCAACAGGAAAAATAACAAGAAACTATGCTTTGATTTATGGAGTAACTCTTACCGTTGTTTCTGTTATTCTTTTAAATTATTTTACAAATTTTCTTTCTGCTGCTTTATTACTTTTTACAATTTTATTTTATATATTGGTCTACACAATTTGGTTAAAGAGAAAAACTCCCCAAAATATTGTTATTGGTGGAGCAGCAGGAGCTCTTCCACCAATTATAGGCTGGTCTATTGCAACTAATTCAATTTCTTTAGAGCCTATAAGTTTATTCTTAATAATATTTTTCTGGACGCCTTCTCATTTTTGGGCGTTAAGCCTTTATAAAGCAGGAGATTATAAAAAAGCTAAGATACCAATGCTCCCGGTATCAGATGGAATTGAAAAAACAAAAAAATATATATTTTTATATTCTTTATCAATGATCCCTGTAATTATATTGCCATACCTTATAAATTTTGCAGGACTTTCATACCTAATACCATCTATTCTTCTAACTTTTTATTATAATTATATTTGTTATGAACTGTTAAATTATAAAAAGAATAAATTTGATCCAAAAAAAGCGAAGAAAATTTTTACTTACTCTATTTTTTATTTGTTTATAGTTTTTGTGTTATTTCTCATAGATAGCCTAATTTAATATTGCCAGTTTAGATATAAGAGAGTATCTATAAATTCTATGAACTATGTAAGTACAAGAAATAATAAAAATGAGCTTAATTTTAAAGATGTTTTCATTAAAGGTTTAGCTGACGATGGTGGATTATTTGTCCCAAAAAACGTTAAATCATTAAAGTCTGAAGATTTTGATAAATTAAGAAACCTTAGCTACAACGATTTAGCTTGTGAAATTCTAAACCTATTTTGTTCAGATTTTATAAACAAAAAAGATCTTAAAACTATTATTACAAAATCGTATTCAACTTTTAGGGAAAAAGAAGTTGTAAAAATTAGTAATTTAGGAAGCATAAAACTTCTTGAATTATATCATGGTCCTACCCTTGCATTTAAGGATATTGCAATGCAATTTATAGGAAACTTATATGATTATTATTTAAGTAAAAATAATGATTTTTTAAATGTAGTAGTAGCTACATCTGGTGATACAGGAGCAGCTGCAATTGATGCAATTAAAGGAAAGAATAATATGAATATTTTTGTTCTTCATCCAAATAATAAAATATCCAAAGTTCAAAGAAAATTAATGACAACTGGCAATGAAAAGAATGTTTTTAATATTGCTATTGATGGAAATTTTGATGATTGTCAAAATTTAGTTAAAGCAATGTTTTCAGATCTTGAATTTTCAAAAAGTATAAAGATGACTGGAGTAAACTCAATAAATTGGGCAAGAATAATTGCTCAGGCAGTCTATTATTTTTATACTTATTTTAAACATAATTCGAGTAAACCCTTATCTTTTTCAGTTCCTACTGGAAACTTTGGAGATGTTTTTGCTGGTTATCTTGCAAAGAAAATGGGTTTACCAATAGATAAATTAATTGTTGCAACAAATCAAAACGACATTTTGCATAGAGCAATTTCAAAAGGAGAGTATGTATCAAAGAAAGTTGAACAAACAATTTCCCCAAGTATGGATATTCAACTAGCGAGTAATTTTGAAAGGTTAATTTACTATATTAATAATTCTAATTCAGAAATTACTGCAGAAATTATGAAAAAAATTAAAGAGAACGTTTATCAAATTGAAAAAATTAATTTAGAAAGTATTCAAAAAGATTTTGTCTCTGAAAGCTGTAATGAAAAAGAAACTTTAGATATAATAAAGAAATACTACGAAAAAGATAATGTAATTTTAGATCCTCACACAGCAGTTGGAGTAGGGGTTGCAAATAAGTTATCTTTAAATGATTGTGTTGTCTTATCAACTGCACACCCATGTAAATTTCCAGATGCGACAGAAAATGCAATAAAAAAACATGAAAATTTACCAAAAGAACTTGAGCATGTCCTTAACAAAGATGAAAACTTCGAGGTGCTAAAAAACGACATTGAAGTAGTTAAAAACTTTGTTAGAAGCAAAATATGAAATTAAAAGTAAACGACTTTATACCTGAGGCTAATATCTATATTTTAAAAGACGGTGAGCCAAAGGAGCAAAGCATTAAAGAAACCTTTGGAAATAGTAAAATATTGTTATTTGGATTACCAGGGGCTTATACTTCTACATGTTCTAAACTTCATTTACCTGGATACGTAAAATATGCTGAAAAATTAAAATCTAAAGGAATTGATAAAATATTTTGTATTTCAGTAAACGATCCACATGTAATGAATGCTTGGGGGGAAGCTAATAATGTTGGAAATAATATCAAAATGTTAGCTGATCCATATTTATTATTTACCAAATCAATAGGTGCAGAAATTGATAGAAATTCAAAAGGTATGGGAATTAGATCTAGTCGTTACGCCATGATTATTGAAAATTTAAAAGCCCAAAATATCCAAGAAGAAGAAGAAACTAAAAGCTGTGGTATTTCCTCGGCAGAGGGAATTTTAGATATTATCTAATTATAAGTGGGGTTCTGTTGCCAGGTGCCCTTAACTATTCTTACTTTTCATTAGAAAATACGATCAATATACAAATAAATCATCATTTCGTGACGCCACTATGACGCCAAAATATGTGTGTTATAAATAATGATTATTATGACAATTCTCGAAAGAGTAATAAGTTCATTTCAATCTTTAGGTGGAGTAGCCAATCTGAAAGATATCTATGAAGTTTATAAAAGTATCTCCACTAAAGAGGAAATTTCAAAAACATTTGATAGGAGTATTCAAGCAAGAATTGAGGAGAATTCTGAGGATAGTGATGCTTTTAAAGGAAATAATATATTCAAAACTTTATATGGCAAAGGAAAAGGCGTTTGGTTTTTGGTAGAAAGTTTTCAAAATTTAGATGAAGCAAAATTTGTTTATGAATTTAAACAGAAGAATCTTTCAATTTGGAAAGAAATTTCAAAGAAAAAATTACACTCGAATGATTATGTGAGAAATCAAATCAAAATTCACAGAGGTGAAAGAGGTATTTATAGGGATATATCAAGAACAAAAAAATTTAGTTTTACAGATGGAATTTGTCAGTCTGTTCTTGATACTGGAGAAAAGTATGACGATGTCTTAACTGATACACATTTGACTTATTTTTATCCTGATACAATTCATAAAACTAGAGATATAGGAGAAATAAATTCTCTTAAAAATTGTTGTAATTTAAATATACCAATCTTTGTTGTATTGGGCATAGGGAGAGACAAATCAAAAAAAGAAATTAGATTAGGTTATGTACAAAGGTTCAATGATGATCAAAGATCTTTTCTCATAAGTTTTGTAAAGGAAGAAACTAAACATGTAATCCCAATAGATGATATCATAGAGGTTCAAAATGAGGATGAATCTAAGGATCAATTATTTGTAAACAGTAGAGAGAGGAAAAAAAGATTATCTTCATCAAGAGGTAATAACCAACCAAAATTTAGTTCAGATGTTTTTAATTATTATCAAAATGAGTGTGCGGTATGTGGAATTAAGTATTTCTTAGAAGCCGCACATATTGTACCTGTTAAAGACAAAGGTTCAGATAACAAAAGAAACGGACTTATATTGTGTAAAAATCATCATAAAGGATTTGATGATAACTTTTTTAAAATTAATCCAAGTAACTATAAAATAGAAATAATTAAAAAGAATGGTTCTTTACTAAACATTAATAGAAATAGCTTAAATCAACTAAAGAATAAACCCGGTAAAATATTTTTAGATTGGCGATATACTAAATATAAGAGATAAATTAAATGAAAAAACTTTTAGGGATTGTAGTACCAATATTATTTTGGAGCAATCCTGCTTTAGCAAATATCTACTTAGTTGAATTAGGTCTAGGAGGTTCCGGAGGTATTGGAGCTATATTTATATTATTTATAATTTTGTATGGAGCTTTTTTTGGGAGCAAACTTGCAAAAGCAATAATTTGGGGCTGGGTAATGTTTTTTGTAACATTCTGGTATGTAATGAGTTTATACCAACCAGACCTTAATTTTATAAAGGTGATGATTTCTTTCTTTGTAGCATTTGCTGTTCTGATGTTATTTATGTTTATAGCTGAGAGAGAAAAGAAAAAAGAGCAAGAGATTTTGACTGCTAGACATAAATTTTTTTTAAAAAAAGTGAAAAAGAAAAAGAAAAAGAAAAAGAAAAAAAAATAACTCCACTCTGACACCAATTAGTCATCGAATTCTAATAAGTGTTTATTTTTCTAGCGAATCGAGAATCGAGAAGGGGCGTTCTGTTGCCAGGTGCCCCATTTATAAATTTGCTGCTTCTCTAGCAATTAAGTCTACTTCATTATTTAACTTATCAGTGGAATGTGCTTTTACCCAGCTCCATTTTATATCAAATTGACTTGAAAGCAGATCAAGTTCTACCCAAAGATCTTTGTTTTTAACTTTTTGTTTATTTGCAGTTTTCCACCCATTTTTTTTCCAGTTATGGATCCACTCTGTAATTCCTGATTTAACATATTTAGAGTCTGTAAAAATTTGAACTTTACTACTTTTAGGAATTTTCTTTAAAGCTTCAATTGGAGCCATTAACTCCATTTGATTATTTGTAGTATTTTTTTTACTTCCTTTTATTTGAGTCTTTTTTCCATCATCAATAATTATTGCTGCCCATCCACCGTTTCCAGGATTTTCTAGGCAAGAACCATCAGTATAAACTTTAATCATTAATTAATATAATTGTTGTATGACTTTACTTGACGATGAAAATTTAACTTTTTAATATATTCTTTTGGATCTTTAATTTTAATTATAGCATTTTTTGGTGTATTTAAATAATCATATGCTCTAGTTAGCAAATATCTCAAAGCGGATCCACGACACAGCACATTAAAGTATTTTTTTTCATTTCCATTTAATTTTCTAATAGATTCATAACCTCTAATAAGATTAGTCGATTTTTTTTTATCAAATATAAAGGAACTATTTTTTTTTTTAAAACAAAGTGCGTTTATACAAATAGCTAATTCATATGCTAAAAAATCGTTGCAAGAAAAATAAAAATCAATGTATCCAAGAAATTTTCTCTTATAAAAGAAAATATTATCTATAAACAAATCACTATGAATAATACCCTTTGGTAAATTTTTAGGCCATTTCTGCTTTATATCATTTAGGTCATGTTTCATTGAATTCTTTAAATTTTTTGAAACTTTGTTTATTCTATTATCGATCTTATTTAAGAGCGGTCCCCAAGAATTTATCGACATTGAGTTTTTCCTGAAGATTTTAAGTTTTTTTGAAGCTTTATGTAATTTTCCAATATTTTTTCCAACAACATAACAGTCTTTTGCAGTTAATTCGTTTTTGTCTTTCCCATCAAGAAATGTAACTATACAAGCTTGTTTTTTTTTTATTTTAAATAAATAACTACCCTTTTTATTTTTAATAGGCATTGGGCATTTAATTTTTAATTTATGTAGCCCAGACATTAAATTCATAAAGAACGGAAGATCTTTTGAATTTACCCGTTTTTCAAATATTGTAAGTATAAATTTTTTCTTTTTTGTCTTAATAAAATAATTAGTATTTTCTATTCCTTTTTTAATACCACTAAATTTAATTATTTTTCCTATGCTATAATTATTTTCAATTGATGAAATTATTTTTGAGTTTATCTTTGTATAAACAGCCATTTAATTTAATTTTTTAGGGACTTTAAAAGTTACGTTTTCTTTTATTATTTCTACCTCATCTATAGTAACAGTAAATCTTTTTTTCAATTCCTTAATAAAATTTTCAACTAAAATTTCAGGGGCAGAAGCTCCTGATGAAATTCCAATAGTACTTGAGTTTTCTATTAAATCGTAAGGTATTTCACTTTGAGAATGGATTAAATGAGATTTTAAACATCCTGATTTTTTTGCTACCTCAACTAACCTAACTGAATTAGATGAGTTTCTACTACCTATAACAAAAAACATATCACACTTTTTTGCAATATTTTTAACAGCCATTTGTCGATTTGTAGTTGCGTAGCAAATATCTTCTTTTAACGGTTCGCGTATATTTGGAAAACGTTCTTTTAAAATTTTTATAATATCCTTTGTATCATCAACAGACAAAGTTGTTTGAGTTACAAAAGCAATTTGTCTTTTTTTATCAAATTTATAATTTTTTGCCTCCTCTTCATCTTGAATAAGATCGATAGAACCTTTGGGTAATTGGCCCATTGTTCCAACAACCTCAGGATGACTTTCATGACCAATTAATATTAAATGATATCCAGATTTATTTAGATTTTCTGCTTCTCTATGAACCTTTGAAACAAGAGGACAGGTAGCATCTACAAAAGTCATATTATAATTTTTTGCATCCTCAGGAATTTTTTTTGGTACACCATGAGCAGAGAATATTACCGGTCTTGATTTGTCTTCAATCTCTTCAAGCTCTTCTACAAATATTGCTCCTTTATTTTTTAAATCATCAACAACATATTTATTATGAACTATTTCATGTCGAACATAAACTGGAGCTCCGAACTTCTTAATCGATTTTTCAACAATTTCAATTGCTCTTTCTACTCCAGCACAAAAACCCCTAGGAGCGGAAAGCAATATTTTGAGTTCTTTATTTTTCATTTTTTTCTAAAAAATATTCTAGCAATATATGTGGAAAGGTTAATGACGCCAAACCAATAAAAATTAATTTTAAAATTGAATTATCAAAACCATAATTTTTATTTAAAAAGTATAGACCAACTATACATAAAAGAGCAGTTAAAAATGTTAATGGCATAGCTTTTTTAATAAACGTTAATACACCATTTTTAAGATTATTTTTATCTATTTCAAACACTAATGTAATGCTATGTCTTATTGAGTGTAGGAAGCAAAAATACATTGTAAATGCTACTAATGGTGAAAGAAAATAATTTAACAATATAATTGAAAAATAATCTAAAAAAATAGTAAATTTTTTTATCTCAAACTGCTTTGTAAATAAATAAATACTTGAAATAGAACTTATTATTATACTTAAAAGTAAGATATTTTTTTCTTCTACAAAACTTAATATTGTATAAAAAGTTTCATTTTCAACTAATAGCAATTTAAAAATAGATATTGTTTCATCAAAGTGAAAATACATGGGAGCCAATATTACCAATGACCCTTTTAATAAATACATTAACTGAATTGGGTATGATCTTTCGAAAAATAAAAACTCAGTATCTTCCTTGCCGAAATGAAAAGAAGCGATTATTAGAAAAATTATTAAAGAAAAAGTAGGTAAAAAGATCCATAAAATAATTATAAAAAAAGTAATTAAAATATAAATTAAATAAAAAGAAGAAATATTTTTAATTTTTAAAATTTCAAATAATTTTTTTCCTTTTATATGATCTAATGAGCCATGTGATACACCAATTAATAAAATTAAAAATAAGCAAATTAACGGTGAAATATTAATATTCATTTTAAAGACTAATAAGGAAAAAATATTACAAAATATAAAAAAAATAAAAGAATGGTTAAAATTAATTTTTTTAATAACTTGACTCATTTTAAATTATCTCTTTTATAAAAGTCCACTTAGGCATTTTCGAAATTATAGCTATATCCTCAAAAAAATTACTTTTATTTGATAAAAAATTTATAACAGTGCTTGGTGAACTAAGAAACATTTTAAAAAAAATTTGGGACATTTTTTCAGGATTCTTTTTAAGTACTTTTAAAAAAATATTATCTAAATATTTATATTTCTTTGTAATAGTAAATTTCTTATGATTTTTTATATTTTCAATGTTTTTTGTAATATATTTACTGTGCTCCTGAATATTTAAAAAAGTATAACCTGTGCTTAATCTAGTCATACCGCCAGCTGTTCCAATATTTATTTGATTAATTTTTTGCTCATTTCTTAGATCAAATAAAGGAATAGCACCTGTTTCGGTAAAACTAATTTTATATTTTTTAATATTTAAATGATTTTCAATATAATCTTTTAACTGTTTCTCATAATCTTGAAGAGAATTATTATTTAGATCTGAAAGCCATGTAGTCTCTATTAACGCTTTTCTTCTTGAGAATGGAAGTGTATAAAAAAAATGAACACTATTTTTTTGATCACAATCAAAATCCATCAAATTGAAAATTTTATCGTCAAATAAATCTTTATCTGTTTCAATCTCAAAACCTGAGAAGTGTTGCCATAAATTTGATTTATCATAATGATTGTCTGATAAACTATTAAATATAAAAGAATCTTTTATATCTACTTCATTGATATTTTTAAAAAAATTTATATTTTTATTTTTTTTTAAAGTGTTGATTATTTTTGAATAAAACAGGCCGCTATCAATTGTTTGATACGGCGTATTTTTACATTCAATATGTTTTGTATTTCCTGGAATATTAATTGTAAAATTATCCCAACTTTTTTTTACACAATCCTCAAAATTATGATGTATTACCTTCCAAAAGGACCAAGTTTTATCTCTTTTGTATTCCTGCCTTGGTTCAATAATTGCTAATGATTTATCTTTTAATTTTCGATTAGTTTCTAATTCATAGGCAAGTGAAAGACCAGCACAACCTCCTCCTATAATAATATAATCAAATTCTCTCATTTAAATTAATTTCTGATTTAATAATATCATGTTCTTGCGATCTTTGATGATTTTCAATTTTTATGAAAAAAAGCTTTATTAAATCAACAAAAGATAGAATCGTTTGGGTGATTTTTCCAAAATTATTCACATAAATTTTTCCAGATTTTTTGTAATTTTCAATATTTTTTTTTTTAATTATTTCTCTTCCAATCTGTCTATAAACTCTTCTTGCAACTATGATTGCAAATCTATATCTGATTGAAATTTTTTTTAGTGAGCTAAATGAACTTTCATAAAACATATCTGCTAACTTTAAAGTTGATTTAATGTTTTCAAAGTCATCTTTAATGTATTCCCTATTCATTTTATAGTCCTCTACGACATCCCTAGAAATGTTTGTAAGTTGCATAGCAATTCCTAAATCAATTGCTCCTTTTAGAGCACGTTTATCACTCACATTTAAAATTTTAGCCATCATTAATCCTACTGTTCCTGCAACTCTGTAAGAATAAACAAGCAATTCTTTAACTGTGTTAAATTGAATTTTATCTTTAAGATCTGACTCTACTCCGTCTACTAAATCTTTAATTACTTTATCAGGTATCTTTTTATACCCAGAAATAACAATCATATCTGAAATTACTACTTTATTTTTTTCAAATGTCGAAGATTGTAAATCATTATTTTTTAGAGTTTCTATTTCTTTAAAAATTTCTTTTAACTCTTTAAATCTTTCTTTTTTAATTTCTAAATCTTGATTAGCATCTGCTAAATCATCAAGAACTCTGCAAAAGGCATAAAGTTTAGAACACTCCTCATAAGTATCTTTAGGTAAAAAAAAACCAGCCCAATTGAAAGATTTTGCAAAAAGAGCAAGATAATTTGTTTCTTTTATTATCATTAAATTATTTTATCCAAGACTTTTGCAGACGAAAGTACACCTGGAACACCAGCTCCAGGATGAACACCAGCCCCTACAAAATAAAGTCCATCATATAATTCTGATTTATTATGAAATCTAAAATATGCTGATTGGGAGAATTTTGGTTGAATTGAAAAACCTGAACCATATTTTGTATTAAGCTCTTTTTCAAAATAATCTGGTGTTAGATAAAAATCCTCTATAATGTTTTCACGAAGATTGGGCATTAAATCTTTTTCCATCTTATCAATTACTAAATTCTTCATTTTTTCACCTTCGATTTTCCAATCTATTTTTGACTGATTATTAGGTACTGGAACCAAAACATAAAAACAATCATTTCCCTCTGGAGCCATCGATTTATCTGTAGCAGAAGGTCTATGAAGGTAATAGCTAATATCGGTATTTAATTTTTTATTATTAAATATGTCATCAAGATGTTCTTTATATTTATTTCCAAATTTAATTGTATGATGCTCAACATTTGGAAAAGTTTTTTTTGTTCCAAAATAATAAACAAATAAACCCATTGAGTATTCCATCCTGCTTTTTTTCCAATTAAATAACATTGAAGTATTATTTTTACTTTTTAATAATTCATCATAAACAGCTGGGGGATCAGCATTACAAATAACATGATCAGCATTTATTTTTTTTTCATTGTCAAGTTGGACCCCAATAATTTTATTTCCATTTGAAAGTATCTTACTTACTTCGTGTCCTTTAATAATTATGATACCTTCCTCATTCATCAATTTTTCAAATCCTTTAATGATATTACCAGTTCCTCCCATTGAGTAATGTATTCCCCATTTTTTTTCTAAATATAAAATCAGTCCATATATAGATGTTGTAGTAAAAGGATTTCCACCAACTAATAAAGGATGCATACTTAACATCCTTCTTAATTTTTCATTTTTTACATAAGAGGAAACTAACGAATATACAGATTTATAACTTCTAAGTTTTAGTAAAGCTGGCAATTGTTTAAACATGACCAAAGGTTTGTCAAAAGGTATATCAGCAAGTTCAGTAAAACCTTTATCAAAAATCTTTTTAGTGAATTTTACTAATTTCTCATAACCCAAGACATCTTCTTTGCTAATTTTCTCTATTTGCTTCTTCATATCATTTTCATCACCCGAATAGTTAAATTTTGATTTATCCTCAAAAATAAATTGGTACCAAATTTTTAGAGGAGAAATATTTATGTAATCTTTTGGATTTTTTTTATACATTTCAAATAGTTCATTTATTAAATATGGTGCGGTTATAACAGTTGGGCCACCATCAAATATAAATCCATTTTTTGAAAATACTCTTGCTCTTCCCCCAAGATCAGGATGTTTTTCAATTAGTGTTACGTTGTATCCTTTAGCCTTTAAGCGTAGCGCTGCAGCAATTCCACCAAATCCAGAACCAATAACAATAGAATTCATTTTTATAATTTATAGTTTTTTTGAAAAAATGTAAGAGTATTATGAGTTTATTTTTTTAAACTCGTTTTTAGCTTCTTCAAGATCTTTTTCAAAGATAGCATCAAGTTTATTTTTATCTATAGAAGTGGATATTATTTTTTTCACTGAATCTAATGCTATTTTAACTGATGTGTCTTTAATTTCTTTAATAGCAGCTTCTTTCATTTGATAAATTTTTGTTTCAGCAACTTTTTTTTTTATTTCAGCAGATTTATGAAATTTTTCATTTATTTCTATAACCAACCTTTCACTCTCTTTTTTGGATTGATTAATTATTTTATCCTTTTCTTTATTAGCACTATCAAGTTTTATTTGCGCATTTTCTAAAAGAGTCCTAGCTTCATTCCTTAACTTTTCACTTTCTTCAATCTCGTTTTTAATATTATTTATAAGTCCACTTAATGTTTCATTAATTTTTTGTGGTATTTTAAAGTAAACTAACAAACCAAAAAAAAGGAAAAAAGAAATTGCTACCCAAAATGTTGCATCAATTATCATAATTAATTTCTCTTTCTTGAAATATCCTCTACTATTGCTGAAATACTACTATTATTTACATCAACACCAATAACTTGTTTAATTAAATCAGAGGATGTTTCTATCGCTATCTTTCTTACTTTATCTGGGGACTTGTTTTTAAGATCTTCTATTTCTTTCTCAGCTTTGCTTATTTCTTCATTAATTTCTTTTTCTAAATTTTCTCTTTTTTTATCCACGTCTTTCAAGATTTTTTCTCGAGCTTGGTTAAAGTAATTTTTTGCTTCATTTTTACTTTCCAGAATTAATTTATCATACTCTTTTATTTTATTTTCACTTTCTAATCTTTGTTTTTCAGCAGATTCAATATTTTCCGAAATTTGTGCCTTTCTAGTCTCAAGATTTTCACTAATTTTAGGCAAAACTAATTTTGACAAAACTACAAACATAAAGCCAAAAGTAATGATTAGCCAAAAAATTTGTGAAAACCAAAACTCAGGATTTAGTTGAGGCATTCCTCCACTTTCAGCCCCATTTACTTGAGAAAGTAAAAGGAAATAGAAAAAAGTTATTTGAGAAAATTTTAGAAACATTAATTAAAATGCAAATAAAATAATTAACGCAACAACTAAGCCAAATAAACCTGTCGCTTCTGCTAAAGCAAAACCTAATAATAAATTTGGAAATTGTTTTTGTGCTGCAGATGGATTTCTCATTGCTCCAGATAGATAATTACCGAAAATAATTCCAATCCCTACACCTGCGCCTGCTAAAGCAATTGCCGCAAGTCCTGCTCCGATCATTTTTGCTGCTTCTAATTCCATTATATCCTCCTATAAGTTGTTAATGGTGTAAATTTAATGCATCATTTAAGTAGATGCAGGTTAATATCGCAAAAACATATGCTTGGAGAAATGCTACTAATATTTCCAAGCCAGTTAAAGCTACTGAAAAGCCTAATGGCAACCAACCACCGACTACTCCAAGGCTTATAACAAAGCCTCCGAATACTTTCATCATTGTGTGACCCGCCATCATATTTGCAAACAATCTTACTGATAAACTCACAGGCCTGCTTAAATATGAAATAACTTCAATTACTACTATTAAAGGTAAAAGAACTACTGGGACCCCACTAGGTACAAATAATTTTAAATAACCAAATCCATGTTTTATGAAACCAATAACTGTCACTCCTATAAAAATAAATGCAGCCAAAACAAAGGTTACGATTATATGACTAGTGACTGTAAATGCATACGGTATCATTCCAAACATATTACAAAATAAAACAAACATAAATAGAGAAAAGATAAACGAGAAATAAGGCTTAGCCTTACTACCAGCGGTATCACTAATCATTTTTGACACAAAGGTATAGCTGAGTTCTGCAAGCAATTGAATTCTATTAGGAATTAAAGAACTTTTTTTTGATCCAAGATTGAAGATAATTAATACTGCCAATGAACTTATAACCATAAATAAACTTGCATTAGTAAATGACAAATCTATTTCGCCTATTTTTATTTCTGGTCCAATTCGGTATACATTGAATTGGTACATTGGGTTTGAGGCCATTTTATCTCTGTAAACTATTTTTGCATATTTTTTGCAGATTTAATTACATTCAATATCCCAGCAATTACACCTACAAAAAAAAATATTAAAATTAACCAGGGTTTAGTACCAAACCATTCATCCAAAATAAACCCAATAATTGTCCCAACTACAACAGCGGCGACTAATTCAGTACTCATTTTAAAAGCCTCACCAAAATTAGAATTTTTCTCATTTTTTGAGCCTGCGTTTTTATTATTGATCTTCTTTTTTGCAATCTCTAGGCGAGTCTTAAATGATTGTTTTGACATTTAAGCCACCATACTTTCAGCTTTTTGCAAGTCAACTGCAACAAGCTGGCTAACTCCTTTTTCAGGCATCGTGACACCATACAATCTATCCATTTTTGACATTGTTAAGGCATGATGGGTAACAATGATAAATTTTGTTGATGTTATTTTTGTTAACTCTCCCAAAAGATTACAAAACCTAGTGACATTAGCATCGTCTAAAGGAGCGTCCACTTCATCTAAAACACAGATAGGTGATGGATTAGTTAAAAAAACTGCAAAAATTAAAGATAAAGCAGTTAAAGCTTGTTCACCTCCTGACAACAATGTTATCGATTGCAATCTTTTACCAGGCGGACTGACTAAAAGTTCTAATCCAGCGTCAAGTGGATCATCAGAATCTACTAATTCAAGTTTAGCGCTACCACCATTAAATAGTTTTGTGTACACCTCATTAAACTTTCTATTTACTTTTTCAAAAGCATCTAAAAGTCTTTCCCTTCCTTTTTGATTTAATTCATTAATACTCTCTTTTAACTTAATTATTGCAGTCACAAGATCAGCTCTATCTTGTTCCATTTTTTTAATTTCGCTTTCATATTTTTCAGTTTCTTCATCTGCTCTCAAATTAACAGACCCTAATTTTTCTCTTTGACGTTTTTTTTCATCTAAAAGCTCTTCCTGTGTTAGAGCGTCTGGAAATTCATCTTTTTGATCTAAGTTAGAAAATTCTAATACATTATTCTCATTTAAATTTAACTCTGACTCCACTCTCTCTACCAAATCATTTTTTCTTTTATTAAGACCTTCGATAGTTGCTCCGGAACTAGCTTTTCTTTCTCTAAACTGAATAGTCTCTTCTTTTGTATTATTTAATTCTAAAGTTAAATTAGAAATTGTAGTGTCAGTTTTTTCAATTAAAGTTTCACTTTCTATTTTTTCGTTTTCAGCCAATCTAAGACTTTCTGATATTTGACCTTTTTTTTCTGCTTGAGATTGGGGTTGTTTCTCAAATTCATTAAGTTTATTTGATAATTTTTGCTTTCTGTCGTTTAATTCATTAACCATTTTTTCAGAATTAGTTAAAAGGTTCTTCCAACTTTCAACTTCTTTTTCAATAATATTTATTCTCTCTTTTCTTTTTACTGACTCTTTTTTGATATTTTGATTTTTACTGTAACTTTCTGCATAAGAATTAATTATATTTTTGAAATCTTCTATAGCTAATATTGCTTCATTATTTTTATTTTCATTTATCAATTGTTTTACTTTATCTATTTCACTATCTAATTTATTTTTTGAGTTTTCTAAATCCAGATTTGATTGTTTTTCTGTATCGTAATATTTTGAATCAACTTCTATTAATTCTTTTTTTTCCTCTTTAAGTCTTTTTTCATTTGAATTAGCATCAATTATTATACTTTTCTCTCTATCAATATCTTCAGAAATTGTTTTAATTGATGATTTAATATTATTTATTTCATCATCTATTCTTTGATTTTCTTCATCTAAGTTTTTTAGCTCTAAATTAAGTCTTTGAATTTTTGATGTATTTTCTAAATTTTTATCTTTAACTGGATTTATTTTATCAGTTTCTGTTGAAATTGTTTTTTCTATTTCATCTATTTTATCATTGTATTTTTTCACCTCATTTTCCGCGTCAGTATTGATTTCGTTTTCAAGCTTAATTTCATTATCAATGTCCCTTAGTTTTAAAAAATACAATCCAGCCTCAATCTTTTTTATTTCTTCAGATATATCTTTATATTTTGCTGCTTCCTCAGCCTGTTTTTGTAGTCCAGCTAACTGTCTTTCTTGCTGACGTCTTAACTCGTCTGCTCTTTTTAAATTATTTTCTGAAGCGTTAAGCCTTAGTTCTGCTTCATGCCTTCTTGCATGTAGTCCAGCAATTCCTGCAGCTTCCTCAATAATTGCTCTTCTGTCCACTGGTTTTGCTGTTACCAATGCTCCAATTCTACCTTGGCTAATTAAAGATGGTGAATGTGCCCCTGTAGACAAATCTGCAAAAAACATTTGAGCATCTTTTGCTCTTACTTCTTTGTCATTTATATAAAATTTAGAACCTTTATCTTTTTCAATTTTTCTTCTTATTTGAATTTCATCTAAATCTTTGTATTGCAGTGGTCCTTCCTTACTATCATTTGAAAGACCAATTGAAACTTCTGCGATATTTTTTGAAGGCTTATTTGAGGTTCCAGAAAAAATTACATCTTCCATGCCGGAACCTCGCATGCTTTTTGCTGATGTTTCTCCCATGCACCATCTTAATGATTCAACAATATTTGATTTACCACACCCATTTGGCCCCACTATTCCAGTAAGTCCTTCTTCAATTAAAAAATTTGTTTTATCAGCAAATGATTTAAAACCATTAAGTTGAATTTTTTTAAACTCCATCTACTTAATTATATCATTTTTTCTAAGGTTTTTTTCAATTTTTTATAGTTTTGTGGATTATCGAACTTTTTATCATTAATTATAAGGGTTGGGGTAGCTTCTACTTCATAATTTTTAACCCCATCGATTCGATCATTCAATATATGATCTTCAATATCCTTGTCTATTAAACATGCATCTAAATCTAAACTTTTTTCGTTTTTTCTTACAAATTTTTTTAAATTTAAATTAAAATCTTCTATTGTTTGACCCTTTACCCATTCATTTTGATTTTCAAATAAATTATGTAACAGATCTGATTTTCCATCATTTTTACAATGAGCTATTTTAGATGCATTAAAAGCAGCAAGGTCTAAGGGAAAATTTCTAAATTCTATTTTTACTAATCCGGTATCTATGAAGTCTTTTTTTAAGTCAGGATAAACATTTTTGTGAAAATTTCCACACGCTCCACAGGTAAGAGATTCAAATACAATAATTATTATTTTTGCATTTTCATTACCCTCATAAATAGTTTCAACCTTTTTTTCCGCAAAAGCTGAATTAAAATAGAAAATCAGTATTAAAAAAATAAATATTTTTTTTTTCATTTTTTATAAAAGTATTTGCTTAGTTCTTCTAAAGACTTTTTAACTTTTTCATTTTTAATCTTAGAAATTTCATTTTTGTACTTACTATTTGTCGCATTATCTAAAACTTTTTCTTTAAAAACACCGTCATTACCCTCAAAAGAAACAAATTTTAATTTTTCAACTGCATTATATCCTAAATAGCTATTCAACCTGCTCAATATTTTTTTTTTCGAATATTCAATGTCAACTTCATGACCTCTCTTAACCATTATGCTCAAGTAACTGGGACTTATTCGATTAGAGTTTTTAAATGACTTTGGATAACAAACTTTAAATAATTCTTCACCAACAATAGACCTCCAATTATCTAAAGTTTCTGAGTAAATATGTCCCTTTTTACTTATTATTTTTTTTACCTCCTTAGGCAAAGTGTTTTTAAACGATCTTAGCCCTTGAATGGTTTTGTATCTATGCTTAGTATTATTCTTAAAATCCATATGATTAATCAAAGTATATCAAAAGAAATTCTATATTGGTACGATAATAATAAGAGAATTTTACCCTGGAGAAAACATTTAACAAATAAACAAAAAGAATATTTTACACTTGTGAGTGAAATAATGCTACAGCAAACTCAGGTAAAAACTGTAATACCATATTTTGAAAACTTTATAAAAAAAATTCCAAATCTAAAAACACTTTCCAAGACAAATGATAAAAAACTTATGAAATGTTGGGAAGGACTTGGATATTACTCCCGTGCAAGAAATTTAAAAAAATCTGCAAAAAAAATAATAAAGGAGTTTAATGGAAGGCTGCCTGATAATATTGAGCAGTTGAAAACTTTACCTGGAATAGGTGAATATACATCAACTGCAATAATGGCAATAGTTTTTAATAAACAGTTTATACCTCTTGATGGAAATGTAGAAAGAATTCTTAAAAGAGTTTTCTATTTAAAAAAAAAAAACGAAATAAACAAAAATAATTTGCACAAAAAAAAATTATTTTTTGGAAAATCTTTTCGACCAAGTGATTATGCTCAATCATTAATGGAAATTGGTGCTTTAATTTGTAAACCAGCAAATCCTTTATGTGAAGATTGCCCTATCAATAAAAGCTGCTTAGCATATAAGAAAAATGATTTTGTTTTAAAATCAAAAAGTAAATTAAATAAAGTAAAATATTTTGAAGCAGAAATCTATAAAAATAAAAATAAATATTTGCTTATTAAAAATAATAAATTTAATTTCTTAAAGAACTTATTAATTTTTCCAATGAAAGAAATTAATCAAAAGCAATTTAAGTCTTCCTTAAATAAAAGAATTAATATTAAAATGTCTAATATGGATATGAAGATTACGATAAATGAAAAAAAAAGAAAAAAGTATTTAAGTAATAGTTTATTAATTGATAAAAGAGATATTAAGAATCATATTTTGCCATCATTTACAAAAAAAATTTTTAATTCTGTTATAAGATATTGATGAAAAAAATTGCAATCATAGGAGCAGGAATTTCAGGTTTATTTTTTGCAAATCTTTTAGAAAAGGATCAATCTTATTCTTATAAAATTTTTGAAAAAAAAAATTCTTTAGATTTAACTGATGGATATGGAATACAAATGTCAGCAAATAGTATTAAAATATTGAACAAAATTGGTTTTCAACAAATGAAAGCTAGCGATGTTTGTTTTCCTAAAAAAGTTAATTTTTTTGATGCAAAAAACTTAAGTAAAATATGTGATATCGATATATCACAATTTAATAATCAAAGTAACAGATATACAACTTTAAAAAGATCTAAACTTATTGAATTTTTTTTACAAAATATTCCATCACAAAAAATATTTTTTAATTCAGATCTTATTGATATTAAAAACCAGGCCAAAATATCGTTACAATTCAGAGATAAAGAGAGTGAAGAATTTGATTATATAGTAGCGGCTGATGGAGTTTTTTCTAAAACTAAACAAATTTTGTTTAAAAAGGAAGGTCTTCCAAAATATTTTAATTCAATTGCTTTAAGAGGAAAAATTCGTGACTTTGAAAATTCTGATATTTCATTGTATTTAGGGCCAAATTTTCACTTTGTAATTTATCCAATCAACCAAAATAAAGAATTTAATTTTATCTCAATTATAAGAAAAAAATTAATTGAAGAAGAAATGTCCAATAGAGATTTATTTAATGACAATACTTTTATTGAAAACTTATTAAATCAGATTTCTTCAAAATCTAAATTTAATTTATATGAAAAAGTTGATGAAATTAAATGTTTTCCTATTTTTGTAAGTAAAAAATTTCAAATTCCAACTTTAAAAAATATTTTTTTAACTGGAGATGCTTTTTACTCATTTCCGCCATCTTTTGCCCAAGGCGCATCACAATCAATAGAAGCCGCAAATGATCTTTTTAATGATTTAGAGAATAATTCTTCAAATTATTATAAAAAAAGAATTTTAAAAACTAAACAAATAGACTCAAGATCTACACTCAATCATTTTGCATTTCACCTTTCAAATCCACTAAATATTTTTTTTAGAGATATTTTTTTAAGACGTCTTTCAAAAAATAAAACATTTTTAGAAAATTATTTAGGCAAAATATATACTAACTAGTTTCTAGGTCTTAGACGTTGCCTAAGATCGTCAATTGGTTTCAAGCTATTTCCTGATTGATAATACCAATAGGTCCAACCATTACAACTTTCAGATCCCAAAATTTGAGCTGCAACTTTATGTATTGATCCTTCATTCTGTTTATATTTAATGCTTCCATCAACCATTACTTTTGCATAAACTTCTTTCTTACGATCATAAATTTCTATTCCAGGTTTAATTACTCCTAGCTCGATCAATGAACCAAAAGGAATTCTTGGTTTAGATTTATTGTTTTGAACTGTATCTAAATATTCATTTTTAATTATATTAGTATTTTTTATTCTTTTAATTGCAGCTTCAAAATATTTTTTTTCTTTTTCTATACCATAATAATTTCTACCTAATTTTTTCGATACAACAGCTGTCGTTCCAGATCCTAAAAAGGGATCTAGAATGAAGTCGTCTTTATTTGAAGATGCTAATATAATCCTGTGAAGTAAAGCTTCAGGTTTTTGGGTCGAATGAACTTTTATTCCATTATTTTTTAATCTCTCTTTGCCATTACATATAGGTAAGTTCCAAGTTGATCTCATTTGTAAATCATCATTGAAACACTTCATTGACTGATAATTAAAAGTATATTTTGATTTTTTGTTTTTAGAAGCCCAGATTAATGTTTCATGGGCATTAGTAAATCTAGTACCTCTGAAATTTGGCATAGGATTATTTTTATTCCAGATTACGTCATTTAAAATCCAAAAACCTAAATCTTGAATTATTTTACCAACTCTAAATATATTATGGTAACTTCCGATTACCCAAATAGACCCATTTTTCTTTAAAATTCTTTTACATTCGTTTAACCATTCACTTGTAAATTCATCGTATGTTTTAAAACTTTCGAATTGGTCCCATTTGTCGTTTACAGCATTAACTTTTGATCTATCTGGTCTAATCAAACTATTTTGTAATTGTAAATTATATGGTGGGTCAGCAAAAATTAAATCAAATGTCTCATCAGGAATTTTTTTTAATTCTTTTAGACTATCACCTTTGATTATTTTGCTATGTAGGTTCTTATTAATCATTTCTTAAAAAACAATTAGACTCTAGTGTAGATTCTTCGTCAACCAGAGATTGAAAATAATGGACTCGTTTTGTTATATGATTTAGTTTGGACTCAATATGTTGTGTATAGGACTGAAAGTTTTTCTATGATGTTTCGTTACTCCAAACTTCTTAATTGCTTTTAAATGCAATTTAGTTCCATATCCTGCATTTTTATCCCATGCATATTTGGTAAATTCTTTAGACATTTTTTTAACCAACCTATCTCTGGAGACTTTAGCAATTATTGATGCAGCAGATATTTCGGGTACTTTTTCATCTCCTCTGATAACGTATTTTAAATTATAATTCTTAATTTTTGGAGTTTTGTTTCCATCAATTAATACATGAGAAGGTTTTTTACTTAATTTTTTAATTGCTCTTTTCATGGCTAGTAAACTTGCATTTAAGATATTAAATTTTTCTATTTCCTTTAAAGATGCTGATCCAATAGACCAATATGAATTTTTTTTAATATACTTTTCTAAAATTTCACGATTCTTTCTAGTTAACTTTTTTGAATCTTTAAGTTTTTTTTTGTCTAAATTATTTTTAAAAATAACTGCAGCAGCATATACGGGTCCAATCAAACTACCTCTGCCTACTTCATCAACACCAGCAATTATCTTCTTCATTATTTAAATTATAAAAAAATGATAAATTAGTAAGCCTAGTATTAATCCCTTGAAAAAAGATATCCAAGCTACTCCATAATTGGATAGACCAGTTTTATTTTTTAAATATTCTACTAATCCTTTATGATATTCAATCATTTTAACAATTTATAACATTATATTTAATTGATCAATTTTTTTTCTTATTTCTTTTAAATCAGCCCAAGAATATTTTTTTTGATCAGCTTGTCGTAATAAGTAAGCTGGGTGAAAAGTTATCATAGTTAAGTAAGTTTTATTGTTAATAATAACTTCTTTCCAGAAACCTCTTTCTTTAGAAATTTTAATTTTTGATCCAAACAATGACTCCATAGCTGTACTTCCCATAAGAATTAAAATTTTAGGATCTATTATTGAAATGTGCTCTTTTAAATAATTTGAATATCTATTTATTTCTTTGTGCTCAGGTTTTCTATTGTTTGGTGGTCTATAATTTACAACATTTGTAATATATATTTTTTTTCTATCAATTTTTATTGCTTCTAACATTTTATTTAATAATTGGCCTGCATCACCCATAAATGGCTTACCCAAACTATCTTCTTTTTCTCCTGGTCCTTCACCCACAATCATCACTGGGCTGTTAAAATCCCCATCATAAAGTACTAAATTTTTTGCATTAGACTTTAATTCACAATCGTCAATTTCTTCAATTTTCCTCTTTAATTGATCTAGTCTGTCTGACTTTTTCTCTAGCGTAGGTTTAGTTTTCAATCTGTTTAAAGGCTTATTTTCAAAAATATAACTGATTTCATAAGTATTTATTAACTCCTCGTTTATTTTGTCTTTTTGATTTTTATCGTTTTCAATCATAAAATATATCTGTGATTTTAAATAAATTTAATTTTTGTATATTTCTTTTTTTCATTTTATATCAAACTAACGCTACTTCCAAAATATCGATAGATAAAGATTTCAACCCCCGATACTTATCGAATTATTTATCTGCAATCATTTCTTATAATAACCAAAATAATGAAAATTCTATTAAATATTTTAATGCTTCTAAAAATTTAATAAACAAACACGATAGTTACTTGAAGGATTATGTATTTGCATTAGTATTAAACGGAGAGGTTGAAAAAGCCATATTTCAGGTCAAATCAAATAAAAATCAAAACAAAATTTTATTTTTCGAGGCTGATCTTTTATTAATTTTAGAAAATTTCAAAAAAAAAAAATTTAAAGAAAATATTTTGCTATTAAGCAAATTAAAAAAATATAATAACCTTAATAATTACAATCAACTTATATATGATACTTTAAAAGATTATAACCAATTATTTTTAGAAAAAAAAATTTCAGAAGTTGATAAAAATCTTGGAAAATTAAGTTCGATAAATGAGGCATTTTTTTATTGTTATTTAAATCACCCTGAGACAAGTTCTAAATTTTTGAAGATTATAGAAAATGATGAAGGCGGGTATTCAAGATATTTATTTTTTTATTTAAATTATTTAATTAAAAATAATCAATATGAAAATACTCATAAATTGGCAGATAAAATTAAACTTATAGGTAGCAATCTACTTATAGCTCAATCTAAATTTTGGATTCAAAATTCTGAATTTAAGAAAATCAAGAGACTATTTTCTTGCCAAAAAGAAAATAATCTTTTGAGTGAATTTCTTTATCTTATATCCAATCTTTTTTCAGTTAGTCAAGAATATGAAAAATCAAATTTTTATGGATATTTATCAAATTATTTAAATCCTGATTTTAATTTTAATAATATACAAATCATAGAAAATTATTTTGATACAAATAAATTTGATACTGCAAAAATATTGTTAAAACAAATTGATGATAAAGATCAAATTTTTCATTGGTTTAAACTTAAAAAATTGTCCCAAGTTATTTCAGAAGATAAAAATGATGAAGAAGCATTAGTTTACATAGAGGAAAAATTTAATAATTACAAAAATCCCCCAATAAATATTTTGTTAGATATGGGTAATATTTATAAAAGAAATAAAAAATTTAAAAAATCTATTGAGGTTTATACACAAGTATTAAATCAGTTAGATTATAAATCCGAAGTATTTGCTGAAATATTGTATAGAAGAGGGGGGAGCTATGAGAGAATTGGAGAACATATTAAGTCCGATAAAGATTTAATAGAATCATTAAATATAAGACCTAACGATCCTTATGTGATGAATTATTTGGCATACGGATGGCTTGATAGAAATTATAAAATTGAGGAGGCGATTAGTATGCTTGAAAAAGCATATCAGCAAAAACAAGATGATCCATATATAATTGATTCTGTTGGATGGGGTTATTATTTAACAAAAAATTTTATTAATGCAGAAAAATTTTTACAAAGAGCTATAAAATTAATGCCAAGAGATCCAATAGTAAATGATCACTATGGCGATGTATTGTGGAAATTAAATAGAAAAATACAAGCACGATATTATTGGAAGAGCGCATTTGAATCAAATAATGCGGATGATGAACTTAAAATTAAAATTTCTGGAAAACTTTTAAACGGTCTATAAATTATTAAAATTATTATATGATTAAATCGCACGCTAAAATTAATTTATCATTAACTGTTCTAGGAAAGATAAATTCAAATTTTCATAGAATTGAAACTATAGTTTCTTTTATTAGTCTATATGACGAAATCTATATTAAAAATATAAATAAAAAAAAACATAAGATATTATTTTATGGGAAATTTTCCAAAGGTATACCTAGCAGTAATACTGTTTCAAAAATTATGAAATTCATGGATAAACAAAATCTTCTTAATGGAAAAAAGTATTCGATTAAAATAAAAAAAAATATACCTCAAAAAGCTGGTTTGGGAGGAGGCTCAATGAATGCAGCATCGATAATAAGATTTTTTTTATTAAAGAGAGATAAAATAATTTCAAAAAATAAAATTTTTGAATTATCTGAAAAGGTTGGATCTGATGTAAAATTTGGCCTAAAATTAAATAACACAATTCAATTAGGTAACCAAAGTATCTTAAGATTTAAAAAAAAAATCGGTCTTTATGTTGTAATAGTTAAACCAAATTTTGGTTGTTCAACAAAATCAATTTATAAAAAAGTAAGAATTTTTTCTAAGCCCAATCTAAATAATGCGTCTATTAAAAATATAAATTTAAATAAAATAAAAGTTTTAAAAAACGACCTAGAAAATGTAGCTAAAAATGAATACCCAAAACTTGAAAATTTAATCAATTTCATGAAAAATTTGAAACATAACGAATTTGTAAGGATGACAGGGTCCGGGTCAGCTGCAATTGCCTACTTTAAAACTAAGAATGCCTCGCTTAATGCGACTAAAGTTATCAAAAAAAAATATAAAAATTATTGGTGTATAATATCTAAAACTATATAAAGCTTTTTTTTTGTGCTATACGAAATTAATTTTGGGGTGTAGCCAAGCGGTAAGGCAGCGGTTTTTGGTACCGCCATCCTAGGTTCGAATCCTAGCACCCCAGCCATATATGATTAGTATAATAAACAGACTATTTAAAAAAAAAAATAATTTAAATTTTGTAAAATCAAAATTACAAATTTTAGACAATACAACTAACGTTTCATTAATTTTTGATTTAATTAATAATTTTTCAGAGGATTCAGAAGTGAGATTTGTTGGTGGTTGTTTAAGAAAAATATTAAGTGGCGAAGAAATTGATGATATTGACCTAGCTACAAATTTAGAGCCTAGCCAAGTTTGTGAAATTTTAAGTAAAAATAAAATTCAATTTTATGAAAGTGGTATTGAGCATGGGACAGTAACAGCAAAAATTAAAAATACTAAATTTGAAATAACTACTTTAAGAAAAGATTTAATTACAGATGGTAGACATGCAAAAGTAGGTTTTTCAAAAAATTGGCATGAGGACGCTTCCAGAAGAGACTTTACCATAAATTCAATTTATTCAGATTTAGATGGAAATATTTTTGATCCTTTCAATGGAAAAAAGGATTTAGAAAATGGAGAGGTAAAATTTATTGGAAACCAGGAAAGTAGAATTAAAGAGGATTACCTTAGAATTTTAAGATATTTAAGATTTTTTTTAAATTATAGTAAAAATGATCATTCAGAAAACTTAAAAAAAATAATTAGAAAGAATATTGATGGTATATCAAAAATATCATCCGAAAGACTTTTGGATGAACTTAAAAAGATCTTTAAATCTAAAAAGTTCTTAAATCTAAATAAAGATAAATTTTTAGTTGAAATAATACAACTTATCTTCCCTCAACTTAAAAATTTGAATATATTAAATAATCTTAATGAAACTCAAAAGAGTATTATAACATCTAATGACTTCTTTTTCATGATTTCTGTAATTATAATTGATGAAACTGATAATTCAGATTATTTCATTTATAAATTTAATATTTCAAATGAGCAAAAAAATAGAATTAAATTACTTTACAACTTTTATTTAGAAAATCTTAAAAAAAATATTTTCACAGAGCATAATCTATGGAAAATATTATATCAAAATAATAAAAAATTATTAAATGATGTAATTAATTTTCATATTGTTAGAGATAAAAGCTCACTTAAAAAGTTAGTGAAATTCAAAGAATTCTTTAAAGATAAAGAGGCTCCAAAACTAAATGTAAATGCGAAATATATTATGGAAAAATTTAATATTAAAGAAGGTCCTTCTGTTGGGCACACTTTAAAGAAAATTGAAAAACAGTGGATGGATAATCAATTTAAAATAAGCGAGGAAAAAATTAGCGAGATAGTAAATAGTTAAATATATTTAACATCAATTATTTCAAAATTTTTTGTACCAGCTGGAGTTATTATTTCAACAAGATCTTTCTTGTTTTTGCCAATTAAACCTTTGCCAATTGGAGACTTAAAATATATCAGCTTATTTTTAAGATCTGCTTCATCTTTTCCAACTATTTTATAATTTATTTTTTCTGCAGTATCTAAATTTCCTAAAAATACAGTACAACCGAATATTACTTTTCCTTCATTATTTATTTTTGTTACATCGATAACATTTGCTCTTGCTATCAAATCTTCTATTTCTTGGATTCTTCCTTCATTATGAGACTGTTGTTCTTTTGCTGCATGATATTCTGCGTTCTCCTTCAGATCACCATGTGATCTAGCTTCAGAAATTGCTGCAACTATTTCAGGTCGTTTCTTTTCTTTTAGAAATATCAACTCCTCTTTTAATTTTTCTAATCCAGAAATTGTAATAGGTTCTTTTTCCATTTATTTCCATTTCGCAATAGGGGGAAGAGACATTAAGATTGCATCTGTATTGCCTCCAGTTTGTAATCCAAATTTAGTTCCTCTATCGTATAGCAAGTTAAATTCAATATATCTTCCTCTTTTTAAGTATTGAACTTCTTTTTGTTTTTTTGTCCATTTTTTTTTATTTTTTTTCATAATAATATCTTTAAAAACTTGTTTAAAAGTTAGCCCCACATCTCTCACAAACTTAAAATCTTTCTCCCAATTTTCTTTTTTATAGTCAAAAAATATTCCTCCAATTCCCCTAGTTTCTTTTCTATGAGGAAGATAAAAGTATTCATCACATTGCTTTTTATATTTTTTATAAAATTTTTTATTATGACTATCACATGTTTTTTTTAGTTCATTGTGAAACCACTTTTTTAAATTTTTGTCTTCAAAACAAGGAGTAACATCCATTCCCCCTCCAAACCATCCATAAGATGTATGTATATACCTTGTATTAAAATGCATAGCAGGAATATGAGGATTTTTCATATGCATTACAACTGAAATACCAGAGGCCCAAAAACTTGGATCGTTTTTAGTTCCTGGTATCCTGTCTTTAAATTTCTCTGAAAATTTTCCATATACCTCTGAGAAATTTACTCCAACTTTTTCAAAAATTTTTCCATTTTCTAAAATTCTATATTCTCCTCCGCCTTCATCTTTTGACTTATTTCTTTGCCAATTTGTTAATTTAAATTTAGGTTTATTTTCTAATTCTTCAATTTCACTACAAATCATATCTTGAAGAATCTTAAACCAATTTTTAGTCAATTTTTTTTTTATACTTTCTTCCATTTAATTCTGTCTCAATTGTTCAGCCAACACTATACCAACTGATGTTGCAAGATTAAGAGATCTTTTATTTTCTAACATTGGTATTCTTAGCCTTTCATTAACTATCTCATGTACATGTTTTGGCACACCAGAACTTTCTCTTCCAAACAAAATTGTGTCATTTTTTTTAAAAGAAAAATCAGTATACACTTTGTCAGCTTTTGTTGTAATCAGTATTACTCTATCCTTTTTTTTAATTTTAAAGAATTCCTTATAGTCCTTGTAAAAACTTATGTTGTTTATATTCATATAATCCATGACTACTCTTTTAAAACGTTTATCTGACAATAAGAATCCACACGGCTCAATAATTTCTAATTGTGCCCCTAAACAAGAACAGGTCCTGACTATCGAAGCTGTATTTTGAGGTATATCAGGCTCATATAGTGCTATTTTTGGCCTTAAATTACTATGATCGTGTGTCATTGTATCCATGGAAAAATACCTTTTTTATTATTATTTAATCATATAATTAAGCATAAATAATTATAATTTTTAATGTCAGAAGAAAAAAAAACCAATAGAAGAGATTTCATATTTACAGCATCATATGCACTAGGAGCAGTTGGAGTTGGAGCAGCTGTATGGCCTTTAGTTGATCAAATGAATCCTGATGCATCTGTTAAAGCGTTAGCAAGCACTGAAGTAGACATAAGTGGTGTAGAAGTTGGCCAATCAATTACTGTTTTATGGAGAGGGAAACCAGTATTTATTAGACGGAGAACTAGTGAAGAAATTGCAAAAGCTAAAGATGTCAAAATAGATGATTTACCTCATCCAGAAACTGATGAAGATAGAGCAAAGAATCCAGAGTGGCTAGTTATGTTGGGAGTATGCACACATTTAGGATGTGTTCCACTTGGTGATAAGGGAGAGTACGGAGGTTGGTTCTGCCCTTGTCATGGTTCACACTATGATACATCTGGAAGAATTAGAAAGGGACCAGCTCCTACAAATATGGAAGTTCCAAAATATGAGTTTGTCGATAGCAATACAATAAAAATTGGATAAAAATAATATGAGTGATCATAATTACACACCTAAGTCTAAATTTGGAAAATGGTTTAATGATAGGCTGCCACTATTATCACTGGCAAATCATTTAACTGATTATCCAACTCCAAAAAATTTAAATTATTGGTGGACATTTGGCGGAATATTAACTTTTTGTTTAATTACTCAAATAGTTACAGGTCTAATCCTGGCTATGCATTACATAGCACATGCGGATTTAGCGTTTGAAAGTGTAGAACACATTATGAGAAATGTTAATTATGGCTGGCTAATAAGATATGTTCATGCAAATGGAGCATCAATGTTTTTTTTAGCAGTTTATATTCATATTTTTAGATCGCTTTACTACGGCTCTTATAAATCGCCAAGAGAAATTATATGGATATTAGGAATGATAATATATATTTTGATGATGGCTGCAGCATTCATGGGCTATGTTCTTCCTTGGGGACAAATGAGTTTTTGGGGCGCTACAGTTATAACTAATCTATTTAGTGCTATTCCATTAGTGGGAGAAAGTATAGTAACTTGGTTATGGGGTGGTTATTCGGTTGATAATCCAACTCTAACAAGGTTTTTTAGTTTACACTATCTTATACCTTTTTTAATTTTAGGACTTGTTGTTTTGCACATCTGGGCTCTTCATGTTCCAGGTAACAATAATCCTATTGGTATTGATCTTAAAAAACCATCTAATGATACAGTACCATTTCATCCTTATATTGTTGTAAAAGACTTATTTGCATTGCTATTGTTTTTAATTGTTTTTGCATTTTTTGTTTTTTATTCACCAAATATTTTAGGACATGCTGATAATTATATTGAAGCAAATCCACTGGTTACTCCAGCTCATATTGTACCAGAATGGTATTTGCTACCATTCTATGCAATATTAAGATCTGTTCCTGATAAACTTTTAGGGGTCGTTGCAATGTTTGCTGCAATTTTTGTTTTAGTAATTCTTCCTTGGCTGGATACTTCAAAAGTAAGATCAGCAATTTTTAGACCACTTTACAAACAGTTTTATTGGTTTTTAGTAGCTGATGTTTTAATATTAGGATATGTCGGAGCAATGCCGGCAGAAGGTTTATATTTACTAGTAGCAAGAATAGCTACAGCTTATTACTTCTTACATTTCTTAGTTATTCTTCCAGTATTGGGTTTAAAAGAAAAAACTTTAGAGGTCCCTCTCAGCTTAACAGAGCCAGTATTAGGTGGTTCTCCCAATGAAGCAATGGCAAGAAGTAAGAAAGAAATCTCATGAGAGTTTTAAAGTCTCTATTACTTGTATTAGTAATTTCTACATATTCTTATAACGGAACTGCTGCTGAGAGAAGTCATGAATTATTGAGCCCAGGATGGAGTTTCAAAGGTTTCTTCGGAAAATTTGATAGGGCATCTCTTCAAAGAGGATATCAAGTATACACAGAAGTCTGTGCCGCATGTCATTCAATGAAATATTTAAGTTACCGGAATCTTTCTGAAGCAGGGGGTCCTGAGTTTTCAGTAGAACAGGCAAAAATAATTGCTTCACAATTTGAGTTAACTGACGGTCCTAATAGCGATGGAGAAATGTTTACTAGAGTAGCCCGACTATCAGATAATTTTGTTGGACCATATGAAAACATACAAGCCGCAACAGCAGCAAATGGAGGAGCATATCCACCCGATATGTCAGTTTTGGTAAAAGCTAGAAAAGGTGGCGCCGATTATATTTATTCACTTCTTTTAGGTTATGAAGAAGCACCTGAAGGTATAAGCTTAGATGATGGCGTTTATTATAATAAATACATGGCTGGAAATAAAATAAAAATGTCTAATCCTTTGTCAGAGGGAATAGTTACATATATAGACGGAACTGAAGCGACAGAAGATCAAATGGCGAGAGACGTTACTAGCTTTTTAGCCTGGGCAGCTGAACCACATTTGGAAGCAAGACATAAAATTGGATTTAGAGCTATTGTATATTTGATTATAATGACTGTATTAGTTTATTTTAGTATGAAAAAACTTTGGTCACGTATTGAATCTAAAATTTAAAATATCACCATCATTTACAATATAATCTTTACCCTCAAGTCTTAATTTTCCCTTATTTTTTGAGTTTAACCATCCTTCACATTTAATAAAATCTTCATAAGATACCGTCTCTGCTCTTATGAAACCTTTTTCAAAGTCACTATGAATTATACCAGCGGCAATCGGGGCTAAACTATTTTTTTGAACAGTCCAAGCTCTAGTTTCTTCAGGACCTGAAGTAAAAAATGTTTGAAGTTCAAGAAGGTTGTAACCTTTTTTTATTAAGACATTTAAACCCGTCTCTTTTAAATCGATCATTTTCATATAATTAATTTTTTCTTCTTCGTTTAATTCATTTATTTGATTTTCAATATCCGCAGATACTATTATTGTATTTATTTCACCAAATTTACTTATAAATTCTTTTGTATATTTATTACCATTTTTAATGCTTTTCTCATCGACATTGCAAACATATAAGCCTGGTTTTGTTGAAAGTAGTCCAACTTGATTTATTTCTTTTTTTGAGAATTTTTGAAATAGTAATTCAAATTTAATATCATCATTTATACATTTTAAAGCAGTTTCTAAAATATTTATTTCATTTTCTGTGGAATTTTTTTTATTTTTTTTATCCAACCTTTTTTGAATAGATTCTAGATCAGCAAGCCTCATTTCTGTTTCTATTATTTCAAGGTCTCTTACAGGATCAACATTTGGGTTTACATTTTGTATATCATCAGAGTCAAAGCATCTTATCATGTGTATAATTGCGTCTACTTCTCTTATATGAGATAAAAATTTATTACCTAAACCTTCACCTTTTGATGCACCCTTTACAAGACCTGCAATATCTACAAAAGAAATAGTAGTATTAATTTTTTTTTTAGAATTTGATATAAAAACTAAATTTTCTAATCTCTCATCTGGAACTGGAACTATTCCAATATTAGGATCTATTGTACAAAAAGGAAAATTTTCTGCCTGAGCTTTAGTTGAATTTGTTAAGGCATTAAACAATGTAGATTTTCCCACGTTAGGCAAGCCAACAATACCACATTTAAATCCCATTTATTTATTATTAACAGTACTTGAAAAAAGATCTAATTTTTTATCTATAAGAATAGGAATTGATTCAATAATATTCGTTGTAATATGATCCAACTGAATTTTTTCATCTTCATTAAAATTATTTAAAACATAATCAGAAACAGGAATTTTTTTATCTGGTTTTCCTATCCCAACTCTAACTCTTGAATATTCTTTGCCTATAAACTTATCTATTGACTCAATACCATTATGACCTGCGCTTGAACCACCAAATTTTGCTTTTATTTTTCCAAAATCAACATCTAAATCGTCATGGAAAACAATCACATCATCAATATCTATTTTAAAATATTCCATAAGTTCTCTTATACATATCCCAGAGTTATTCATAAATGTAAGTGGTTTTATTGCATATACTTTTTTGTTAGCAATGTTTCCTGTAGTTAGAAGACCTTTGAATTTTGGTTTTTGTTTCGATAATCCAAATTTTTGATTTATTGCATCAATAATTTTAAAACCAACATTATGTCTATTGTCGTTACTATCAGGTGTTGGATTTCCAAGGCCGACTAATAAAATCATGATTTCTGTAAGTTATGGAATTTTTTCAATTTGAATTATTATTTTTTATCACTAGAGGCTTTTTCCTCTTTTTTAGGTTCTTCTTTACCTTTTTTGTCATCTGCAGCTTTTTCATCACCTTCAGCTGGTTTAGCCTCTGCTCCCTCTGCTCCTTCTGCTCCTTCTGCACTTTCTGCCTCTGCTGGTTTTTCTGGTTCTTTAAATATTGTTGGAGCCGCAACAGTTGCAATTACAAAATCCCTTCCCTGTATAGTTGGATTTACATTTTCAGGAAGTTTAATAGATGATATTTTTATACTTATTCCTATTTCTAGACCATCTAAGTCAACTACAAGTTCGTCGGGTATAGTTTCAGAAGGGCATTTAAGTTCAACACTTCTTCTTACTATGTTTAAAACACCACCTCTTTTGAGACCTGGAGATTTTTCATTGTTTATAAATTTTACTGGTATCTCAATTATAACTTTAGCCCCTTTTACAATTCTTAAAAAATCAATGTGTATAGGATTGTCTGTTATTGGATCATAATTTACGTCTCTCGGAAGAACATTTATTTGTTTGCCATCAATGTTGATAGTGATAATTTTTGATAAAAAATTTTCTTGATCTATTAAAAATTGTACTTGTTTTTTTGATAAAGAAATTTTTTGATTTTCTTCTTTACCCCCATAAATTATTGCTGGAACTTGTTCATTTTTTCTTAATAAATTAAGTTCACCTTTTGAGGCTGTGTTTCTAATTGATGCTTCTAAAGAATTCATAAAGTGAAGGTTTTTAACTTATGATAGTAAAATTTACAAGTAATTTATTTAAATAAATCTGAAACAGAGGTAGAGTTAGAAATTCGTTTAATTGCTTCTCCAAGTAAATTAGCAATTGATAATACCTCTATATTTTTGGCTTTTTTTACCTTATCTGAATTATCAATCGTATCAGTAATTACCAACTTTTTTATTTTCGATTTTTTTATTTTTTCTACAGCTTCTCCACTCAAAACTCCATGAGTTATATAAACGTGAACTTCTTTAGCACCTCTATTGATAAGTGCTTGTGCAGCATTCACAATTGTTCCGCCAGAGTCAATTATATCGTCAATTATTATACAAGTTTTATTTTTTACGTTTCCAATAACATTCATAACTTGTGATTTTCCTGGCGCTGGCCGTCTTTTGTCAATAATTGCTATTCCTTTGTCTAGCTTTCTTGCAAGAGCTCTAGTTCTTTCAACCCCACCAACATCCGGTGAAACACAAATTAAATTATTTCCTTTAACGTTTCTTTTTACATGTCTAGCAAATATTGGTGTTGCAAAAAGGTTATCAACTGGTAAATCAAAAAAACCTTGAATTTGTCCAGCATGCAGATCAACTGTTACCACTCTGTCTGCTCCAGCCTTAGTTATTAAATTTGAAACAAGTTTAGCTGATATTGATGTTCTTGGTGCTACTTTACGATCTTGTCTTGCATATCCAAAGTATGGAATTACAGCAGTAATATTTTTTGCTGATGATCTTTTTAATGCATCTATACACAATAAAAGTTCCATAAGATTATCATTTGCTGGCGAACTAACTGATTGAACAATAAAAATACTATTTCCTCTTATGTTTTCTTTTATTTCAATATAAATTTCACCATCCGAAAATTTTTTAATACTTGAATGTACGAGTTTAGTCTTAAGGAATTTTGATATTTTTACACTAAGATTTTTATTGCTATTCCCTGTAAGAAGTTTCATTTCTGAGATACTCTATTTAATCATAATTATTGATATATTTCTACCATAATCATCAAAATTATTTTTTAAAGACCTTCTTGCGCTAAAAAAATTATTTTTTGGTTCAAATGTATCTTTTTTAATAATTTCGATATTCTTTACACCAATATTTTTCATTTGAGTTGAGATGTAGCCCGATAAATCAAAATAAAGTTTTTTTTGCTTTATTTTAAAAAATATCCTATTTGATAAATCTTGTTTTAAAAATCTTAATTTGAAATCTTTTTTAACTTCATAGTTTTTTTGTAAAATAGTTGGTCCAATTACTACATGTATATCATTTAATTTTGTTCCTTTATTTAATAGTTTTAATATCATCTTCTTGCCAATTTTTTTATATGCTCCTCTCCAACCCGCGTGCGCTGCTCCGATAATATTTTTAACAGGATCAAAAAATAGAATAGGGCAACAATCTGCCGTCAAAATACCTATAGCCAAAGATCTATTTTCAGTAATTATTCCATCTCCTATTAGTTTTTTTTTCCTTTTTTCTTTAACATAATAAATTTTATTACTATGTATTTGATTAAGCAAAATTAGTTTTTTTTGTGAAGAGTTAAGTTTTTTTAATACAATTTTTAGATTTTTATTTATAAAATATTTTTTATCTTTAGAACCTGGTCCACAATTTAAACTTTTGTATATTCCTTTTGATACACCGCCTTTGCTATTAAAAAAGCCATGTTCTATATTTTTAAATTTTTTTAATATTTTTGATTTAATCAACTTTAAAACCTGTTTTAAATTTTATATTTTTATTTGTTATAAGCATGAACTTAAATAATTTACCCATTTCTTTATTATCGATAAGTTTTCTAAGCCTATAAAATATATTTGCTTTATCTGTAAATTTTAGTTTTTTAGATATCATTTCTGCTCTTTCAAGAATTCCCATATTTATCAAGAATTCTCTCTGCGAAGTAATTCCCTGAACTTTTAAATTATTTTTTTTTATTATTTTCTTGAATAATTCAAAATTAATTAAATGTGTGATATCTGCATCACTAAAATTTAAAAAAATATTATTGGCTTTATGTTTATAGATTGATTGCACAGTATCTCTCATCATATTGTTCATATAACCATAATCTATTATTAAAATACCACCATTTGATCTCTTTAATTTTCTTGAAATCAACTTAAGAAATTTAAGAGATAAAGGTGAGTATTCTACAATTTTTTGTTTTTGAAAAATTTTAAAACCAACCTTTTGTTCAATTAAATTCATATCTGTAAACTTATTAATAAATTTAAAGCTTTTGTTATTTGAAATCTCAATATATCTTTCTGCCCATCGATTTTTAATTTTAATAAATTGTTTTATTGGTAATGCATCAAAAAATTCATTAGCAACGAATATATTTGGGTCATTATTGAGTTCATTAAAACTTTTGATCCATTTAACTTTATAATTTTGTAATTTTTTTTTTTGAATACTTTTTAAATACGGACTTTTTTCATATATAAAAATATTACAAGAATTAGAAAATTTTGGAAATTTTTCAAAAGTTTTAATCATTTGAAGTACCATTTCACCATTTCCACCTCCCAATTCTATAAGATTGATTTTTTTTGGAAATTTAAGATTTTCCCAAAACGCAATGGTCCAAATAGATAACATTTCTGAAAAAAGTCTAGATATATTTGGAGAGGTTATATAGTCACCATTTTTCCCAAAAGGATTTTTCTTAAAATAATATCCACTTGATTTATCGTATAACGCTTTATTAATAAACTGGTCTAAGGGAATTGATCTTTTATTTTTAAGCATTTTTAATTTTTAAAATGATTAATCCCACAACAAAAAATAGTATACTCATTACTTGACCTTGACTTAATTCCATAAATACTAAACCTAAATGAGCATCCGGCTCTCTAGTGAATTCAATTATAAACCGGAATACAGAATAGAATATTAAAAACAAGGCAGATAATACTCCTGGCTTATGATTGATATATTTTTTATAAATAAAATTTAATAATATAAATAAAATTATACCTTCAAAAAAAGCTTCGTATAACTGAGAAGGGTGTCTTGAAACACTGTCGACCTTTTCAAAAATTACCGCTAAAAAAAAATCAGTCTTTGTTCCATATAATTCTGAATTTATAAAATTTGCTATTCTCCCTAAAAAAATTCCAATAGGAGCAGATAATGAAATAAGATCTAAAAAATAAAAAGTCCTTAGTTTATTTTTTTTACAAAATAAATACGTTGAAATAATAACTCCTAATACTCCACCATGAAAAGACATTCCACCTGTCCAAATCATTAAAATTTCTAGGGGGTTGCTAGTATAATATTCAAAGTTATAGAATATTACATATCCCAACCTTCCCCCAATTATCAATCCTATTATTACATAAGATATAAGGTCATCAACATATTTTGAATATTCTGTTTCTTTTAAAATGAATTTTTTAATATAAATCCATGCAATAACAATTCCAACAATATAAGATAAAGAATACCACCTTATTTTAAATGTCAGAAATTCAAATGCTACTGGGTCAAAATTATTAATGAACATTGTATATTAATACTATAAAAATTTAGATTATATAATTTTATTTAATAAAGAAATATATGAAAAAAACAAAATTTGTTATTGATAGATTAGCAAAATTAGTTGAACAGGGCATTGTAAATTATAAAGATATTAGTGAAGATATTTTAAGTATATTAAAGTCTAAAAGAGATGAAATAGTTTTTAAGATGAAATTGACCAGTAAAGAAGAAACAGATATTTTATCAAAAAGGATTGAAAAGTTAGAAAAAAAAATAGAAAATCTTGAGAAAAGAAAAAAAACTAAATCTAAATCGGCAAAGAGATCTTAACTTTAAGTCCACCCATTCCTGATTTGTCTAATTCAATACTGCCACCGTGAGACCTAACAATATCTGATGCAATGGATAAACCAAGGCCAACGCTTGATTTTATTTTATTTCTACTTTTGTCAATTTTATAGAAAGGTTTAAAAACATTATCATATTCGGACTCAGGAATACCTGGACCGTCATCTTCCACTAATAAAGTAAGCTTTTTTTTTGAAACAAATTGGTTAATTGTAACATTTTTTCCATATTTTAAACTATTGTCAATTAAATTAGATAAACATCTATGAATTAAACTTTTTCTTCCAGTAAAAATGTTTTTTTCACTTTGCTCAATAAAAATATTTTCTAAATTATATTTTTTTACTATTATTTTTATCAATTCAGAAATATCAAATTTTTCATTTTTTTCTGTAAAAGTTGATTTAGAAAATTGTAGATACTCATTCAACATTTTTTCCATTTCATCAATATCATCAGATAGTTTTTTCTTAACCTCCTCGTCTTTAATTATTTCCATTTGTAATTTGATTCTTGTTAATGGTGTTCTTAAATCATGACTAATACCAGACAACATCTCTGATCTTTGATTTAAATGTCTTAAAATACGTTTTCTCATTCTTTCAAATTCATATCCTGCTTTTCTAATTTCTAACGCACCAGATGGCGAATATTCTTCTACACTTTCTCCTCGACCAAATCTTTCTGAGGCCTCCGCAAGCTTAATAATTGGTCTAGTCTGGTTTTTTAAAAAAATAATTGCTATACCAATCATTAATAAAGCCGGGATTGTTATCCATAAAGCAAATAATCTAACAGATGAATTAGTTAATCTTTCTCTTGGTATAAAGAACTGAAAGTATCCATCTTTATATTTTATTTTTAAATCAATTAAATTTACATATGATGAAGTATCATAGAAAAAAGTTAAATTTTGAGATTTTAATTCTCTTCTCAACGACCTATCTATTGGACTGAACCATCTTTCTTTTTTTATTTTTGGAATCTTTTTGTTTTCTTCATACTTTATATTAAATTGAAGGTAGTCTTTGAACATTACAATAATATAATCTTTATTATTTTGATCGTTATCATACGCATCAATAAAAGTTCTAACTTCACTCACAAGAGCTTTCGTCATTCCTTTATTTGTTTTTATCCATAAGCTGTCAAAAAAAACTAATGATATCGTTACCTGTAAAATAATTATTGGAGTAGCAACAATTAACAGACCCCTATAAAATAACTGTTTTGGTAGGATTCTTTTAATCAATTTACTCAATCCATAAAACATATCCTTCTCCTCTTAAAGTTTGTAAATATTTTGGATTTTTGGGGTCTATTTCAATCTTTTTTCTTAATCGAGTTATTACTACATCTATCGATCTTTCTTTATCTAGTTTAATAATATTGCCTATTTCTTCTCTTGAAAAAGTTTTTCCAGGAGAATTAATCATTACTTCTAGAATAGTTTTCTCTGTTGAGTTTATTTTAAACTCTTCATTGTTTTTAATTATCAAATGTTTATTTAAATTGATTTCTATATTTCCAAAACTTACCATTCTTTTTTTTGCATCAATTTGAGTTTTATTTAAAATATTTTTTATCCTGAGAATTAACTCTTTTGGTTCAAATGGTTTTGGCAAATAATCATCTGCACCTACTTCAAGACCTTTAACTCTTTCAGATGCTTCACCTTTAGCTGTTAGAAGAATTATTGGAGTATTAATTTTTTTTTTATTTTCAATAGTAAATTCTAGTCCACTTTTTCCAGGCATCATTATATCTAAAATAATTAAATCGAATTTTATAACTTGTATTTTCTCAAGTGCATCTTCCGCACTATTAGCTGTAGAAACAAGAAAGTTATTTTGATTTAAGTATTGTTTAACTAACTCTCTTATACCATCATCATCATCGACAACTAAAATATGTGCCTCAAATTTTTTCATTTATGATTCTATTTAAAACGTTATTAAAATTAATCACTTCTTTAGAACTTGAATTTAAAAGTGCTTTGTAAATTCTTCTTCTTTGAATACTAAAAATTTCATTAAATAATTTATTACCTTTTTCGTTTAAATAAACATGTTTTAATCTGGTATCTTTTTTATCTTTTTTAAAATCTACAACTTCTATCTTAATTAAATCTTTTAAAACTCTATTTAAACTTTGTTTTGTAATTTTGAGTTTTTTTAAAAGTTCTGAAATAGTTATCCCTTCATATAAAGATATTAGATTTATGACTTTGTGATGGGCAATTCCTATGGAATTACGATCTAAAACCTTCTTAGCATCTGAGAAAGTTTCTCTATAACTCATTGATATTTTTTCAATAAATTCTATGAGCTGATCGTCCTTAAGATATAAAAGTTCTTTCATAATTGGTAAGTTATATTGACATATTATAAATACAAAGATATTTTTTAAAATAAATTAAATCAAAATGATACCCTACGATAAAAGAGAAGGAAAAATCTGGTACAACAACGAACTAGTTGATTGGAACGATGTAAAAGTTCATGTTTTAAGTCATGGATTGCACTATGCAAGTTGTGTATTTGAAGGTGAAAGAGTTTATGATGGAGAAATATTCAAACTAGAAGAGCATACAAAAAGATTTTTTTATTCAGCAGAAAGAATGGGATTTGAAATACCCTATACTCTTGAGGAAATTAATGCTGCTTCAAAAAAAATTATATCTATTCAAAATGTGTCTAACGGATATGTAAGACCAGTTGCTTGGAGAGGGAGTGAGATGATGGCAATTTCTGCTCAGAAAACAAAAATTCATGTTGCAGTTGCAACGTGGGAGTGGGGATCCTATTTTGATCCAAAGTTAAAAATTGAGGGAATAAAATTAAACATTTCTAATTGGAGAAGGCCTGCTCCAAACACAATTCCTTGGGATACTAAAGCTGCGGGATTATATATGATATGTACCTTATCAAAGCATGAAGCAGAGAAACAAGGTTATACAGACTCTTTAATGCTTGATCACGAGGGTTATGTAGCTGAGGCAACTGGAGCCAATGTTTTTTTTAAAGATATGGATGGCAAATTACATACACCTACTCCAGATTCTTTTTTAGATGGAATTACTAGACGAACAATAATCGAAATTGCAAAATCAAAAAACATTGAAGTCATTGAGAGAAAAATTAAACCAGATGAATTATCAAATTTTGTTGGCTGTTTTTTAACTGGCACTGCAGCAGAGGTAACTCCCGTTTCTCAAATTGATAAATTTAATTTTAAGGTTTGTAAAACTATAATTGGTTTATCTGATAGTTATCAAGAGATAGTCAGAAAGAGAAAAGCAGCTTAATTTTTATTATCTTCAGATATGGCATGGTCAATTCCTTTTTTTATATATTCGTAACCAGTATATAGAGTCAAAAAGGCTGAGAGCCATAAAAGAATAATCCCAATTGTCTGAGCATTATAGTCTTGAAAATTTAAAAACTTATTTCCAGTTTCACCTGTTAATAAAGTTGCTATAGCAAACATTTGTAGAAAAGTTTTTAGCTTTGCCAAATTTGAAACAGGTAATTTAATTTTTCCTTTAGCTAAGAATTCTCTTAATCCAGATATTAATATTTCTCTTGTTAGAATAATAATAGCTGCAATTACTTCATAATTTTTAATTGTATTATCCATTACTAGTAATATCAGCGCAGTTGCAACAATTATTTTATCTGCAATTGGATCAAGTAATTCTCCAAGCTTAGACTCTTCTTTATACATTCGAGCCAATAATCCATCTAGAAAATCAGTGAAAGAAGCAATAACAAACAATGCAAAGGGTAGAATATCTCCATATATACCTGGCAAATAGTACGTAAACACAAATATAGGAACTATTATTATTCTTCCTATGGTTAGGTAATTTGGTATCTTAAAATTCATTCGTGAAAAAAATTATATATTTTTTTTGCAACTTTTTCTTCAACTCCTTCTACAGATTTTATTTCATCTAAACTAGCTGATTCTACTTCTCTAGCAGAGCCAAAATGGTTTAATAATGCTCTTTTTCTGATAAATCCTATACCTTCAATTTGATCTAAAAGCGATTTGCTAATACCTTTTTTTCTTTTAGCTCTGTGAGCACTAATCGCAAACCTATGCGACTCATCTCTAATCCTTTGCAAAAAAAATAAAGTAGGATCATTTTTTTGGAATTTATATTCTTTTCCATTGTGAAAAAAAGTTTCGTTTCCACTATTTCTGAACTTTCCTTTAGCTATCGCAATTATTGGCAAATCATGAAGTCCAAGTTCATTTAAAACTTCTCTAGCAGTCGAATATTGACCTTTGCCTCCATCTATTAAAACTAAGTCTGGAAAGGATAAAAAGTTTTCCTTTTCTTGAATTGCTCTCTTAAATCTTCTGTTTAAAACCTCTTTCATCATCCCGTAATCGTCTTGTTCATTTTTTTTAATTTTTATATTAAATTTCCTATATCTTTTTTTTACAAACCCCTCATCACCAAATGCAATTAATGCACCAACACTGTCAGTGCCTTGTATATGACTGTTGTCATATACTTCAATTAAATTAATATTAGTTTCTAAATTGAATTTCTTGGCAACACTTTCAAATAGTTCTTTATTATTTTGGCTTTCGTATAGTTTTCTATTTAAACTATCTTTTGCATTTTTTATTGCCTGTTCAATAACCTTTAATTTAGATCCTTTTTTTGCAACTGAAATATTTATTTGTTTATTTTCCTTTTGAGAAAGTGTTTTTTCAATTAAAATTTTTTCTTTTATCTCTTCAGATAGTATTATTGATGAAGGAACACCTTTGTTTTCATAAAACTGCGTAATAAATGAATTTAATATTTCACTTAAATTTTCATCAGGATCATGTTTTGGAAAAAAAGCTTGGTTACCCCAATTTTGTTTTGATCTATAAAAGAACACTTGAATACAAGTTTTGCCAGACTCTTTATATCCAGCAATTACATCTGCTTCCACTAAGTTAGCTTCATTTATTCTTTGAGATGATTGAATAATATTAAGCGCTTTGATTCTGTCTCTCAAAATAGTTGCTTTTTCAAAGTCAAGTTCGTCACTTGCTTTTTCCATTTGATTGGAAAGATTTTTTTGGATTCTTCTAGATTTACCTGACACAAACTCTATTGCATCATCAACATCCTGTTTATAATCACTCTCTTTAATGTAACCTACGCAAGGTCCTGAACATCTTTTAATTTGGTAGAGTATACACGGTCTTTCTCTGTTTTTAAAAACAGTATCATCACAAACTCTTAAATGAAAAATTTTTTGTATCATTTTTATTGTCCAGTTTGCTGATCCAGCTGATGCAAATGGACCAAAGAAAAATCCTTTCTTATCTTTTTTGCCTCGATGTCTTTTAATTTGAGGCCACTTATCTTCATTTCCAATGAAAATAAATGGAAAAGATTTATCATCTCTCAATAAAATATTAAATTTAGGTTTATATTTTTTAATTAAGTTTGCTTCTAAAAGTAATGCTTCACTTTCATTAGATGTACTTGTTATTTCAATCCTTTTAGTTTGAGATAGCATTCGTTCAGTTCTAATAATATGATTTTTTTCAGTAACATAACTTTTAAGTCTATTTGGTAAATTTTTAGCTTTGCCGACGTATAAAATTTCGTTTTTAGAATTTAACATTCTATAAACACCAGGAAGTTTTGGTATTAATGGTAATTCTTTTTTAATTACTTCTTTTCCAAGATTAGAGCTTATCATGGCTTCTTTTTTTAGAAATTTGAATTCCAACTGACGAACAATCTCTCATTATTTCTAATTTCTCAATTTGAAGTGTAATTTTATCTATTCTTCTATCTTTGAAAAGTTCATCAAAAACATCTTCAGCTAAAGTTTCAAGAAAGTTATAGTGCTTATTCTTAGCAAGTTTTTTAATTAATTTTACTATTTTAGCATAATTGACAATTGATTTTAAATCTTTGTCATTTGAAGGTTTTTTATCTTCATAGTTTACTTCTAAATTAAATTTAACTTTTTGATCTCTTTCTTTTTCAAAGTCAAAATATCCAAGTTTTAGGTCTAAAACTAATTCCTTAATTAAAACCTTTTTTTCATAATTAAAAAGTTTTTTTATTTTATCAATTTTTACAATTTTTAGATTATTTTTTTTCATTCTTTTCCTCCCATTATATCTGGAGTTTGCCAGTTTAAGCTTTGTCCACTATCTATAGCTAAAACTTGACCTGTAATAGATCTATTTTTTATAAAAAAGTCAACAGCATTACAAATTTGATCTACATCAACTTGCCTTTTCAAAGGTGTTGATAAGTATTGTTTTTTAAAATGCTTTTCAGATTGTCTTTTATTTTTAATCGTCGGCCCTGGTGCAATACCATTTACTCTTATATTGGGAGATAGGCTCATAGCACTTGTTTTGGTTAAAGTATAAAGTCCAGTTTTGCTTATAGTATAAGAAAAAAAATAAGGAGTTAATTTAAATACTCTCTGGTCTATAATATTAATTATATTGTTATTTTTACCTCTAATGTTTTTTGAAAACTCTTTAGATAAAAGTGCTGGTGTTCTTAAATTTGTTCTTAAATGCTGACCCCAGCTGTCTGATGTAAAATTTTCTAACTTATCATTTTCAAATAATGAAGCATTGTTTATTAAACAATCAAAATATTTTAATTTGGACTTTGCAAATTTTACCAGTTTATTTAAATCTACCTCTTTGCTTAAATCTGCTTTGAATAGGTAAATTTTTGATCCTTTTTTTTGTAAATTTTTTTTTAAAGCTTCAGCTTTTAGTTTGGACTTATTATAATGAATTAATATTTCGATATTATGTCCTGATAATTTTTGAGCTATAGCCGCACCAATTCTCGTAGCTCCACCAGTAATGATTATTTTTTTTGCTTCCATTTTTTATCTCTTTTTTTAGTAACTTTAGTGCCAGGCCTACCCATAGTTGATCTACCTTTCGGGTAAAGTTTATTTTTTACATCGTACTGTCTTATTTTTGGATTTAAAGTAATTTCTAATTCTGTACTTTCTAATTTTCGTATCTCATCTCTTATTTTTGCAGCCTCTTCAAATTCCAAATTAGAAGCAGCATCTTTCATTTTTTTATCAAGTGCTTTTAAATGTTTTTTAAGATTTCCACCAATATTTGAACCCTCACTGACTTTTACGTAATCTTTTTCGTACACACTTTCTAAAATGTCACTTATTTCTTTTTTAACTGATTTTGCATCAATTTTATTTTTTTTATTATAATCTAATTGAATTTTTCTTCGTCTGTCAGTTTCTTCAATTGCTTTTTTAATACTTTTAGTTTCTTTATCAGCATACAAAATTACTTTTCCTTCAATATTTCGTGCTGCTCTTCCAATTGTCTGTATCAGCGAAGTTTCTGATCTTAAAAAACCTTCTTTATCTGCATCTAATATTCCAACTAATGCACACTCTGGAATATCAAGACCTTCTCTTAATAAATTTATTCCAACAAGCACATCAAATACACCTAGTCTCAAATCTCTCATAATCTCTATTCTCTCTAAAGTATCAATGTCAGAGTGTAGATATCTAACTTTTACTCCATTTTCATGAAGGTATTCAGTTAAATCTTCAGCCATTTTTTTTGTTAAAGTTGTAACTAAAACTCTACTATTTTTTTCTACAACTTTTTTGCACTCGTGCATTAAGTCATCTACCTGATTTTTTGCTGGTCTTATCTCAACATTTGGGTCTATCAATCCAGTAGGTCTTATGACTTGATCAATATATTTGCCTTTTGTTTGATTCAATTCCCAAGGCCCAGGTGTAGCTGAAACAAAAATCGTTTGAGTTCTCATCATGTCCCACTCCTCAAATTTTAATGGTCTATTATCCATACAAGATGGAAGTCTAAAACCATATTCAGCAAGAGTACTTTTTCTAGATCTATCACCTTTAAACATCCCATTTAACTGTGGAACTGTAACGTGAGATTCATCAACAAAAACTAAAGTATTGTCTGGAAAATATTCAAACAAAGTAGGAGGTGGTTCTCCAGGTTTTCTACCAGACAAAAATCTAGAATAATTTTCAATACCAGCACACGAACCTGTTGCTTCAATCATTTCTAAATCAAATTTAGTTCTTTCCTCTAATCTTTGAGCCTCTAAAAGTTTATTTGATTCTTTGTGTTTTTTTAGAGTAATCTCTAATTCTTTTTTAATATTAATAACCGCTTGTTCCACAGTTGGTTTCGGAGTTATATAATGGCTGTTAGCATATATTTTAATTAAATTAAGTTCTCTTATTTGGTCTCCAGTCAGAGGATCAAACTCTTCTATCTTTTCCAATTTATCTCCAAACAAACTAAGTCTCCACGCTCTGTCTTCTAAATGAGATGGAAAAATCTCTAGATATTCTCCTCGTGCTCTAAACGTCCCTCTGAAAAAATTTTGATCATTTCTTTTATATTGTAGTGCAACTAAAGATTTTATTATTTGTTCTCTGTTATAGTCGTAATTTTTTTGAAGTGTTAAAGTCATTTTGCTATATGCTTCAACTGATCCAAGCCCATAAATACAAGAAACACTTGCAACAATTAAAACATCATCTCTTTCAAGAAGAGATCTTGTTGCTGAGTGTCTCATTCTATCTATTTGTTCATTAATTGATGCTTCTTTTTCAATGTAAGTATCTGATCTTGGTACGTAGGCTTCAGGAGTATAATAATCATAATATGAAACAAAATATTCCACAGCATTATCTGGAAAAAAACCCTTCATCTCACCATAAAGTTGAGCTGCAAGGGTTTTGTTTGGAGCTAAGATTAATGCCGGTCTATTTGTTTCTTCAATGACTTTAGCCATAGTAAAGGTTTTTCCAGATCCAGTCACACCAAGTAAGACTTGGTTAAATTCACCTTTATTTGCACTTTTGACTAATTTTTTTATAGCTCCTGGCTGATCTCCCGCTGGTTTAAAATCTGATTTAATTTTAAATTTTTTGCCACCTTCAAGTTTTCCACTAATTTTTGGATTTTTACTCTGAATATCTGTAATTAAATCTTGATAAGTATTTTCCATATATTAAACAACGTATTAGAATAATTTTATATTTCAATGAGCATAATATCAGATATTTTAAAAAGGATTAAACCATCACCTACTATTGCTGTCACTCAAAAAGCAAGGGAATTAAAAGCTGCTGGCAAAGATGTGATTGGCTTAGGAGCAGGGGAGCCTGATTTTGATACTCCAGATAATATTAAAGATGCTGCGATTAAAGCAATAAAAGAAGGTGATACTAAGTATACAGCAGTAGATGGAACACCTGAATTAAAAAAAGCAATTTCAGAAAAATTTAAAAGAGAAAATAATTTAAGTTATTCTACTGACCAAATTACAGTTGGGGCAGGAGGAAAGCATGTAATTTACAACTTAATGATGGCTACTCTTAATAAAGGTGATGAAGTAATTATTCCAGCCCCATATTGGGTATCTTATCCTGATATAGTAATGTTAGCAGGCGCAAATCCTATTGTAGTAGAGTGTTCAGAAGAACAAGGTTTTAAATTAACTGCAAAAGATCTTGCGAGCGTAATAACAAATAACACAAAGTGGGTTATTTTGAATTCTCCATCAAATCCTACGGGAGCATGTTATACCGAACAAGAAATTAGAAACTTAGCTCAAGTTTTAAGAAGAAACCCTCATGTAAGTGTTTTAAGTGATGATATTTATGAACATATTATTTATGATAATTTTAAGTTTTTTACTATTGCCCAAATTCCAGAATTAAAAAATAAAGTTGTTACCATGAACGGTGTAAGTAAATCTTATGCAATGACGGGTTGGAGAATAGGCTATGCCGCAGGAGAGAAAGAAATAATTAAAGCAATTTCAAAAGTTCAATCTCAATCTACATCAAATCCATCTTCAATAAGTCAAGCAGCAGCTGTTGAAGCTTTGAATGGAACTCAAGACTTTATATCAATTAGATCTAAATCATTTCAAGAAAGAAGAGATTTTGTTGTAAGTTCTTTAAATGATATTGATGGAATAAATTGCTTAAAACCAGACGGTGCATTCTATGTATTTCCTAGTTGCAAAGGTTTAATTGGAAAAAAGGATAAAAGTGGAAAAAAATTAGAGACTGATACTGACTTTGTTCAGTCTTTATTGGAAAATAACAATGTCGCAGTTGTGCAAGGCTCTGCATTTGGATTAGACGGATATTTTAGAGTTTCGTATGCAACTTCAATGGAAAAATTAAAAGTTGCAATGGAGAGAATAAAATCTTTTTGTGAGAGCTTAAGTTAGCATGAAGACCGCCCTGTTATTTGGTTCATCAGGTTTAATTGGCGGTCATCTTACCAAACAATTAATTGAAAACAGTTCTTATAGTAAAGTTAAGCTTTTTGTTCGTTCGGAGCCAAAAATTAGTGATCCAAAAATAGAAGTCATTGAAACGGATTTCAATAACTTACAGAACCATAAAGATGACATTAAAGGAGATGACTGTTTTTTTTGCATAGGTGCTACAAAGCAAAGTGCTCCTGATAAAGATGAATATAGAAGAATTGAATATAATATACCTGTTGAAATTGCTCAAATAGCAAAGTCAAATTCAATTAATTCTTTTCTTTATGTTTCGTCTGGTTTTGCTGACCCAAAGAGCTCTGGGGCATACCTTAAGAACAAGGGGGATGTTGAAGAGGAATTAAAAAGTTTAAATTTTTTAACACTTGGAATAATGAGACCTTCCTTTTTGATAGGGGATAGAAAAGAGAAAAGGATAGGAGAAAAAATTGGAATATTTATTTTTAAATTAATATCTCCATTTTTTTTGGGACCTTTAAAAAAAATGAAACCAATTAATTCAGAAAAAGTTGCAAAAGCAATGATAAAAATTGCAAACGAAAATTTAAGAAAAACTATTTTTGAGTCTGATGAAATAGTTGAAATAACTTCAGGCTAAATTCAGTCTTATTACAGATTTTGCCGCATCAATAACTGCAATTTCAGATGCCGTGAATTTCATTTGAAGAATGTCTTCTGCGTATGTTTGGTCTGTTTGCATTTTTAGTCCAAGATCAGGAACCATAGTTTTTGCACTTGTGTCTATATAACTTAGAAGTTTAACCATAAAATTAGGCAATTCTCTTTTAGGAAGTTTTTTTGCATGGCTTGGAATATTTTTGGCCATTATCTGTGATAATTCAAGAATACTTCTTACTTCAGATCCAACAATCAATCTTCTGCCTCCAGCTCTTTTATTATTTAAAGATAGAACATGTGCTTTAGCAACATCTTTTACGTGAGATATCATTACTGAAAATTTTGGGGCGGCTGGATATTTTCCTTGAAGTAATTGTTTTGCATATTCCATTGAAGTACAGGTTTTTTCATTTAAAAAATCTCCTAAAACAAATCCAGGATTGATACAAGTCAAACTATTTTTAAGACCTTTACTTTCCATAAGATCCCAAGCAGCTTTTTCAGCTCTAGTTTTAGAGACAAAATAATCTGTAGTTTTATTCCACTCTAAGTCGGTCCAATCATTTTCACCAAATGTATACGGGTTAGATCTGTTTGGTTTTCGGAACATACATACAATGGAAGAAGTTTTAACAAAATGTTCAACTCCTGCATTTATTCCTGCATTTAAAACTCTTAAAGTTCCATCTTTTGCAGCTGGAGTAAGCGATTCTCTATCATTTGAAACTTTTAGAGGGAAAGGAGAGGCTACATGAATGATATATTTACAGCCTTCTGCAGCTTCATTCCAGCCTTCATCTTTTAATAAATCTAATTCTACAAAAGATAAATTATTAATTCCAACATTATTTTCTTCTAATGTTTTTTTTGTTTGTTCAATTGAATTTGAATTTCTAACAGTACCTAAAACTTCGTAACCTGAATTTAGTAATTCAATAGCAACATGTTTTGCAATAAATCCGCTAATACCAGTAAGTAATACTTTTTCTGACATTTAATTTTTTAAAATTTAAAATAATCTTTTATATCTTTTTGAAATAATAGATAAATACAAGAAATCTGTAATAAAGTATTTAAAATTAAAATAGATCTTACTGTTAATTCATTAAATCCTATTTCTGGTATAGGTCCATAAGGAGCAGCAAAGCTGACATCTATTGCCCCAATTAAATCAAATAGACCAACTGCATTCCATGATAGTAACAGACCCCATAAGATAGCACTTGGTTTTTTTATAATGTGGTAAACTAAAAATAAAGCAGTTATCCCGATAATAAAGTCACCCACAAAAGGAACTATCCACTCAGATGGCGCAGAACGATCGTTTTCAGTAAAAATCCAAAATAAAAACAAGCCCGATCCAACTGCTCTGAATGACATCCATCCGGTTACAAAAATAATCCAATTTAATTTCATAATTTTTTAGTGTGATAAAAATTTTTCAGCTTCAAGAGCAGCCATACAGCCCATTCCAGCAGCTGTTACTGCTTGTCTGAACACTTTATCTTTTACATCTCCTGCTGCAAAAACACCAGGAACATTGGTTTCTGTAGAGTCTGCTTTCGTTGTTAAATAGCCTTCTTGGTCCATATCTAATTGATCTTTAAATAATTGAGTTGCTGGATCATGACCAATAGCGATGAACAATCCGTCAACTTTTAATTCGTCTATTTTATTTGTTTTTACATTTTTGATTTTTAAGCCTTTAACATTTTTTGGTTCATTATCTCCAATTACTTCCTCAACAACACTATCCCAGATAATCTCAATTTTTTTGTTATCCATTAATTTTTTTTGAAGCATTTTTTCAGCTCTAAGAGAATCTCTTCTATGTATCAATTGAACTTTAGACGCAAATTTAGTTAAGAACATTGCTTCTTCGACTGCAGCATTACCTCCACCAACAACAGCAACAGTTTTATCTTTAAAGAAAAAGCCATCACATGTTGCACATGCTGAAACACCGAATCCTCTAAATTTTTGTTCTGATTCAATATTTAACCATCTTGCTTGAGCGCCAGTAGATATGATTATACTATCAGCAGTATATTTTTGTCCACCATCTCCAATTGCTTCAAAAGGTTTTGATTTTAAATTAACAGATGCAATATGATCTTCTGCCATCTCTGTACCAACAGCCTTCGCTTGATCTCGCATTTGTTCCATTAACCATGGTCCTTGAATTACTTCAGCAAACCCTGGATAATTTTCAACATCAGTTGTAGTTGTAAGTTGGCCGCCTGGTTCCATTCCAGAAACCATTATTGGTTGAAGCATTGCTCTTGCTGCGTAAACTGCAGCAGTGTATCCTGCGGGACCTGACCCAATTATCAACACTTTTGTGTGTTTAGTTGGATTTTGATTCATATCAAAGCTATATAGTAATTAATGAGCAAATTAAAAGGGTTATTATTAACAGAGGGACTACATGGCATGATTAGCCAAGTAGAAGGATTGGCCAAAGCATTAGATTTAGATTTTTTTCACGAAAAAGTTGAATTAAATAGTTTTTGGAATTTTATTCCACCAAACTTTACACCTGTAAGTAAATTTATTTTTAAAAACAAAATAGAAAGAGAATTTGATATAATAATATCATGTGGAAGAAAAAGTGTAATACCCTCAATTTATTTAAAAAAAAACTCAAATAAAAAAATAATAAACATTCATATTCAAAACCCCAAAGTATCAACAAATAACTTTGATTATGTAGTATCCCCAGAACACGATAATTTAAATGGACCTAATGTTATAAATTCTAAGGGCGCAATCCACTACTTAACTTTAGATGAAATCAATAAGGAAAAAAATTATTTGGAAAATAAATTAGAAAAAAATAAAGATATAATTACTTTAATTTTAGGGGGTCCAACAAATTATTATGATTATAGCAACGAAAATATAATTAGAATATTTTCTAAAATAAATAAACATTTAATTGAAAAAAATTTACAATTAATTTTCATTCCTTCGAATAGGACACCAAAACAAACAATAACTTTTGCAAAAGAATATTTTAATAAAAGTCGATTAATTATTGATACTGTAGATAAGAGAGCGTACCTTTCATCATTAGCTTTATCAAAATATATAGTGGTATCGTGTGACTCAAGTTCAATGATTTCTGAGGCGGCTTTAACAGGAAAACCTGTTTATGTCGCAATGATACCCCCTAGGAAAAATGATAAAAGATTTAATAAATTTAGAAGTTTATTTAAAGATTTAAACATTATAAAAGAATTGGGCGAAGAACTAACCACTTGGAATTATGAAAGTCTAAATGAAACTTCAAGAATAGCTACTATTATTAAAGATAAAATAAAATAAATGTCATTTTTAAATTCATTATCAAATAATTCTACAAAATATGAAGATCCATTTGATCACTGGGAATTAAACAGACCTTTAACAGATGAACAGATAAATGAAATTATTAATGCAGACATAGCAAACCCAATTGAACATAATCTCAATTACGATGGTACTAGAGCAATAGATGGTGGAGAGGGAACATTTAGAGAGGGGATCTCGGACGGAGGTAAAGCTCTAAAATTTAGATGCTTTGTTACACAAGATAATTCAAAACAATTTCCTGAGTTAACCAAATTTATAAATGAACTACAAAATAAAAATACCCATCAAAAAATTTCAAGTTTCATAGGAAAAGATCTGTCAAACTCATATGTTAGAGTAGAAGTTATCTGTGATAGAAAGGGATTTTGGCTAAAACCACACTGTGATATTAAAGAAAAACTAGTATCTTGTTTACTGTTTGTGAACAAACATCAAGAAAGTGAAGAGCTTGGTACAGATTTTTATAATGCAGATCTAAAAAAAATTAAAACACTTCCTTATAGAGATAACTATGGCTATTTTTTTTCAAGTGGTCCAAATACATGGCATGGTATGGAGAAGAAAGAAATCAAAAAAGAAAGAAGATGTCTTCAAGTAAACTACGTAACATTTAAGACTGATTGGAAAGTTAATATATAAAACAATCTTTTAGATAAAACATCATTTATCTTGTAATGATTTTACTTCAAGTTTCTTTGTTTTAAGAGATTTAATTCCCTCCAAGAAAGCATATGCAGTTGACATATTGGTACAATATGGAACTTTATTTAATAGCGTAGCTCTTCTTAATGCTCTAGCATCACTAATTCTATATTCACTATTTCCTCCACCAGTATTAATAACTAATGAAATTTTTTTAGAATTTAAAACATCTACAATATGTGGATTTCCACTGCTTACTTTATTTATTTCTCTGCACTTCATTCCATTTTTTTTAATAATACTTGCCGTACCTTTAGTTCCACAAAGTGAAAACCCTAATCTTGCTAATTTTTTTGCAACATCAACTATTTCTCTTTTATGAGAATTTTTTACAGATAAAAATGCCAATCCACTTGTAGGCAATGAGTTAGATGCACCTATTTGACTTTTTGCAATCGCCATTCCCAGATCATCATCAAAACCCATAACCTCTCCAGTTGATTTCATTTCAGGGCCGAGCAGTACATCGCTGTCAGGAAATTTATTAAAAGGAAAAACAGCCTCTTTCACTGCAAATCTTTTATTTGTTTTATATTTTAATTTATATTTGGATAGTTTTTCTCCAGCCATAATTCTAGAAGCGATTTTAGCAAGCGGAATACCATTAGCCTTTGATACAAAAGGGACTGTTCTACTAGCTCTTGGGTTTACCTCAATAACGAAGATTTCGTCATTTTTAATTGCATATTGAATGTTAAGAAGGCCTTTTACTTTTAAAGCTAAGGCTAATTTTCTAGTTTGAACTTTAATCTCTTTAAGTAAATTATCTTTAATTGATATTGGTGGTAAACAACAAGCGGAATCACCTGAATGAATTCCAGCCTCTTCAATATGTTGCATAATACCAGCAACATAAACTTCTTTTCCATCTGATATTGCATCAACATCTACTTCCATTGCATTTTCTATAAACTTATCAATTAATATTGGATTTTGTTCTGATGCTTTAAATGCCTCATCAATAAATTGATTTAATTGGCTTTTGTCATAAACAATTTCCATAGCTCTTCCCCCCAAAACATATGAAGGCCTAACTACTACAGGCAAACCAATATTTTCAGTTATTCTTATAGCTTCATCAAATTTATAAGCTATCCCGCTTTCAGCTTGTTTTAATTTTAATTTGATTAATAAATCTCTAAATCTGTCTCTATCTTCCGCAAGATCAATTGATGAATATTGGGTTCCAAGAATTGGTAATTTATTTTGATATAAAAACTTGGCTAGTTTAATTGGAGTTTGGCCACCAAACTGAGCAATAACTCCTAAAAGATTTCCTTTTGATTTTTCTTTTAAAATTATATTTTGTACAAACTCTTCAATTAAAGGCTCAAAATAAAGCCTATCACTTGTATCATAGTCAGTAGAAACTGTCTCAGGATTACAATTAACCATTATCGTTTCAAAGCCAGCTTCTTTTAAAGAAAAACTAGCCTGGCAACAGCAATAATCAAATTCTATTCCCTGACCAATTCTATTTGGACCACCCCCAAGAATGATAATTTTCTTTCTATCACTTGGGTTCGCTTCACACTCGGTATTTATTGAAAAATTTCTCTGATATGTTGAATACATATAAGGTGTAAAAGATTTAAACTCAGCTGCGCAGGTATCTACTTTTTTAAACACTGGAAACACTTTTAAAGCTGACCTTTTTGATCTGACAACTTCTTCTTTCAAACCAGAAAGAATAGATAATTTTTTATCTGAAAAACCGATTGATTTTATTCTGTTAAAACCTTCGAAAGACTTTGGAAGGCCATATGCAATGATTTTATTCTCTTCATCGACTATTTCTTTTATTTGGTTTAAAAACCAAGGATCGACTTTTGACAACTGATATATTTTGTTTATTGGAATTTTCTTTCTAAAAGCCTCTGCAATCAACAATAATTTATTTGGTATATTAACTTTTAATTTTTGTAAGATTTCTTTTTTTGAAAAATTAAATATATTATCTAGGCCAGATAGTCCAGTTTCTAAAGATACCAAAGCTTTTTGAAAAGATTCTTTAAAATTTCTACCAATTGCCATTGCTTCCCCAACAGACCTCATTGAAGTTCCTAAAATTGCTTTTGTGTCTGAGAATTTTTCAAATGTAAATCTTGGTATCTTAGTTACAATATAATCAATTGTCGGTTCAAATGATGCTGGAGTTACTTTTGTAATTTCGTTTTGTAATTCATCTAATGTATATCCAACAGCTAATTTTGCAGCTACTTTTGCTATTGGAAAGCCAGTAGCTTTTGATGCTAATGCAGATGATCTTGAAACTCTAGGGTTCATTTCAATTATTACCATTCTTCCGTTTCTTGGATTTATTGCAAACTGGACATTTGAACCTCCTGTCTCTACACCAATTTTTCTAAGACAAGCTATAGAAGCGTTTCTCATCACTTGATATTCTTTATCAGTTAAAGTTAAAGCTGGAGCAATAGTAACCGAGTCTCCTGTATGAATTCCCATAGGATCTATATTTTCTATCGAGCAAATAATAATGCAATTATCATTTCTATCCCTTACTACCTCCATTTCAAATTCTTTCCAACCTTCAAGACATTCTTCCACTAAAACTTGATTTTGTGGAGACTCATGCAAACCTTCTTTAACTATTTTATAAAATTCTTTTTTATTTTTAGCTATTCCTCCTCCCAGTCCACCCAATGTAAAAGATGGGCGAATAATTGCAGGTAAACCAATTTTTTTTAGACATTTGTTAGCTTGACTAAATTTATTAACAATTTCTGACTTTGGCAGATCAATGCCAATATCAGACATATTTTTTCTAAATTTTTTTCTATCCTCCGCATTTTGAATAGCTTTAGAATTTGCACCAATTAGTTCAATCTTATGTTTTTTAAGCAAGCCAACTTTTTCTGCATTGATTGCTAAATTTAATGCTGTTTGACCACCCATAGTTGGAAGTATGGCATCTGGCTTTTCTTTTTTTATTACCTCTTCTAAAATCTTAATAGATATTGGTTCAATGTAGGTTTTGTCAGCAACTTCGGGATCAGTCATAATAGTTGCAGGATTTGAATTAATTAATATCACTTTATATCCCTCATCTTTTAAAGCTTTACAAGCCTGGGTCCCTGAATAATCAAACTCACATGCTTGACCTATAATTATTGGACCTGCTCCTATAACTAAAATTTTTTTAATATCTTTTCTTTTTGGCATATTTTTTTACATCTTTAATAAATTCATTAAACAAGTAGTGACTATCCTGAGGTCCTGGATTTGACTCTGGGTGATACTGGACTGAATATACAGGTTTATTTTTTAATTTTATTCCTTCAATAGAATTATCAAAAAGTGATTTATGTGTAATCTCAACATTTTTTGGAAGACTTTCTTTAATAACTTCAAAGCCATGGTTTTGACTTGTAATTTCTACTTTATTATTAATTAAATTTTTTACTGGATGATTGGCTCCCCTATGTCCTAATTTCATTTTTTTTGTTTTAGCATTAAGCGCTAGTGCCAATAATTGATGTCCTAGGCAAATTCCAAAAACTGGTAAATTTTTTTTAATTAGTTCTTGGATAATTTTCACAGAATATTTTCCTGTTGCAGCAGGATCACCCGGCCCATTTGATAAAAATATTCCCTGTGGTTTAAGATTTAATATTTGATCAGATGAGTGCTTGCAAGGAACAACTGTAACCTCACAGTTATAGTTTGAAAAATATCTAAGAATATTTTTTTTTATTCCATAATCAATTGCGATAATTTTGTAATTTTTTTTATTTGTTTTCTGAAACCCCTTACCTTTTACCCAAGTTTTTAAACCTTTCCATTTGTAAATTTTTTTTGTACTTACTTCTTTTGCAAGATCTAATCCTTTTAAACCAGGCCATTTTAAAGACGTATTAATTAATTTTTTTATGTTAAAATTTCCTGTTTTAGTATTTGAAATTGTTCCCCTAGGAGCACCATTGTCTCTTATATAATTAGTTAGGTTTCTAGTATCTAATCCAGTAATTCCTACAATTTTATTTTTGCTTAACCACTCATCTAAATTTTTTAATGATCTATAATTAGATGGACTTGTAATCTCTGAATTAAATATTACCCCTCTTGTCCAAATTTTGTCAGACTCAATGTCCTCTTTATTTGTTCCAACATTCCCTATATGTGGAAAAGTAAAGTTAATTATTTGCCCAGCGTAAGATGGATCAGAAATAATCTCTTGATATCCGGTAATTGAGGTATTAAAGCATACCTCACCAGTTGCTATACCTTTGTAGCCTAGGCCCAAACCTTTAAAAATAGATTTATTGTCTAAAACTAAAATAGCTTGGGATAATTTTGAGTTTACTGATTTTTTATTTTTTTGTTTTGACGTCAATTACAACTCATGAGTTAAAGGTTAATACAATAAATCCAAATTTTACGCAACAGATCTAATGTAATTTTTTTAAAATACAATTTGTTCTTTTAAACAAATTTTTCTATACAGTGGATAAGTTATGGAACTCAAAAATAAAATTAATTCAGATTATAATGAAGCTTTAAAGGCTAAAGATAAGTCAAAAATCTCAACTTACAGGTTAATTTTGTCAGGTATCAAAGATTTGGATATATCCAACAGGTCAGGACCCGATAAGAAAGAAACAGGGGATGATGATATAAAAAAATTATTAAAAAAAATGATTAAACAAAGAGCCGAATCAATTGAGATTTATAAAAAAAATAATAGAGATGATTTATTAAAAGTCGAAGAAAGTGAACTTGAGATTTTATCAAGCTACTTACCAAAACAATTAAGTGATGAGGAAATTAAAAAAATTTGTTTAGATATTAAAACTAAAATTGGCGCTCAAACGATCAAGGACATGGGAAAAATTATGGGAGAGTTAAAAAAAGATTATTCTGATAACTTAGATTTTTCAAAAGCAGGTAAAATTTTAAAAGATTTGTTAAGTTAAAGCCATATATTATTATGAAGTACCCAAAGGAATATCTCGAAGAAATAAAAACAAGATTAAAAGTTTCTACAGTAGTTTCTAAAACAGTAAGTTTAAAAAAAAGAGGAAAAGAATTTGTGGGTTTGTCACCTTTTAAGACTGAAAAAACTCCATCGTTTACTGTAAATGATGAAAAGGGTTTTTATCATTGTTTCAGTACTTCTGAACATGGGAATATTTTTGATTTTATAATGAAAACCCAAAACTTAAGATTTGGAGAGGCTGTTAAATATTTAGCTAATTTAGCTGGAATGCAAACATATACTTTCACAAAAAAAGATGAAGAAAGAGAAAATCAATGGAAAGAATACTCTGAAATTTTTAAAACCTATGTAGATTTTTGTCACAACGAACTTTTAAAAAATAATGATCTTATATTTGTTAAAGAATATCTCAAAAAAAGAAATTTAACAAAAGAAGAAGTAGTAAAGTTTAATATTGGTTATGTACAACCCAATACTTCTTTTGTCAGAGAATTAGAAAGTAGATTTAATCAAAAAAGTTTACTTGAAACAGGATTATTTTATTTAGATGAAAAAAGAAAAGTTTTAATTGAAAGATTTAAAGAAAGGGTAGTATTTCCTATTAATAGCATTACCGGCTATCCAATCGCACTAGGTGGAAGAAAGATAAAAGAAAATAATAATTTTGCAAAATATATCAATTCTCCTGAAACACCATTTTTTAAAAAAGGTTCAAATTTATACAATTTAGATTTTGCAAGAAAGTTTTCAAATAAAATTGATTATATTTATCTAGTCGAAGGTTACATGGATGTTGTTAGCTTAAGTAATAAGGGAATATATAATACAGTAGCCAATTTAGGAACATCACTTACTGAAAAACAAATGTCAATTTTAAATCAATTTTACGATGATATAGTAATATGCTTTGATGGAGATGAAAGTGGATACAAAGCAGCCTTAAGAGCTGCCGAGAGTTTAATCAAAGAATTAAAACCTGAAAAAAATATTTCATTCTTATTTTTACCAGATGAAGAAGATCCTGATAGCTTTGTTAATAAACATGGTAAAGATTATTTTATTGATTTTACCAAAACTAATAAAGTTTTAATTAACAATTTTATATTTCAGCATTATAAAAATAAAGTAGAGGATAATCCATCTTCATTAGCAATATTTGAAAAAACAGTTAGATCAATCGCCAATTCTATAAAAGATGAGTTTATAAAAAAATATGTATTAGAGAATTATTTGGAAAAAATACATAACCTAACACCCAACACAAATGAAAGAAAATATAAGTTTAAACCAAAGGCCAGATCGTTAAAATCTACCCAAAAGTTTTTTAATGAAACAAAAAATCTTAGTTATATTGAGATAAAAGAATATTCTTTTTTATATATTGTTATAAATAACTTAGATCTTTTAAAAGAAAATTTAAATTTAATTCAAAATGTAAAATTATTTAGTACAGAAAATAAATTAATTTTTGAAAGTATTTTAGGAAAATTATTTAATGAAAAAGACATAACCCTAGAAAAACTTTCTCTAGACCAGAACATAATTGAAAAAATCACAAAATTTGCATCAATAAAATATGTTCTAAATAAAGTTGAAGATAACAACGGAGAAAAGATAGAATTGTTGCATGAAATTATCAGAGATATCAAAAACTATGAGCTTGAGGTAAGAATCGAGGAATTAGAATCTAAGTTTTCTAAAGATTTTAACGAAAGTACATTTAACGAAATTAAAGAGCTGAAAAAATTGCAAAAAATCAACTAAATTTAATAAATTAACGATGGATTTTTTTAGATTTGATATTATATAAGACTTCCTAACTTATTTTACTGTGGAAAGAATTATTACAAAATCGTTTGCAAGACTAATGGGCCGAGGTGTCCATAGAGGTTTTATAACTTATGAAGAATTAAATAAATCTTTAGGAAAAAGAAATTTATCACAAGAGAATCTTGCCCAAGCATTTATTCATATATTAGATGACAAAATAGTTTTAGTAGAAAAAAAATCAGACTTCAAAGTTTTAAGAAAAAAAGATTCAAGTTCTAAAGAAGAAGGTAAATCAGCAGAGAAAAGTGATGATCCGATCAGAATGTATCTTAGAGAAATGGGAGGAGTTGAATTACTCTCAAGAGAGGGAGAAATTGCAATTGCTAAAAGAATAGAAGCAGGAAAAGATGTGATGTTAAATGCTTTATCTCAAAGTCCAATCACAGCCCAACAATTTTTTGAATGGAATATTAAATTACAGAGTGATGAAATTTTAGTAAGAGAAATTATAGATATAGATACTAATTATACTGAAGATGAAGATACAGGAACCAGTGTTAAACAAAAAAAAGGTGAAAACGATGACGCTGAAGAAAATTCTGAAGAAAATTCTGAAGTTAGTGATGATGAGTTCAATCCTACTTTAGCAGCAATGGAAACTGAGATTAAGCCAAAAGTTCTAAAAACAGTTAATACTCTAACAAAAGAATACAATAAATTAATTAAGTACCAAAAAGAAAAACTTGAATGTGTATTAAACTCAAATGTTTTTTCAAATTCCAAACAAAAAAATTATGACAAAATTGTCGAAAGTATTCTGGAAAATATTAAAACCTTACAACTTTCTCCATCCGTTTTAGAGGATTTAGTTCAAAGACATTATATAGAAAACAAGAAGATCGTTTCTTTGGAGGGAAATCTTTTAAGATTAGCTATAGATAATAAAATCAACAGAGATGAATTTATTAAATTTTATGTTGGAAATGAAATAAATCCAAACTTAAAAAATTTTTTAAATACTAACGAAATCTGGAAAAAGTTCTTCCAAAAAAATAAAGATGAGTTTAAAAATATCAGAGAAAGATTGGTAGAAATAAGTAATAAACTTGGTGTATCAGTTACAGATTTTAAAAAATTAGTAAGTAGAATTCAAAAAGGAGAAAAAGAATCAAGAATTGCCAAAAAAGAAATGGTAGAGGCAAACTTAAGGTTAGTTATATCTATTGCTAAAAAATATACAAATAGAGGTCTTCAATTTTTAGATTTAATTCAAGAGGGAAATATTGGTTTGATGAAAGCAGTTGATAAATTTGAATATAGAAGAGGATACAAGTTTTCAACTTATGCCACTTGGTGGATTAGACAGGCTATTACCAGATCAATTGCTGACCAAGCAAGAACAATTAGAATTCCAGTACATATGATTGAAACAATAAATAAGATTGTTAGAACTCAGAGATTGATATTGAGTGAATTTGGAAGAGAAGCTACCCCAGAAGAATTAGCAAAGAAATTAAGAATGCCATTAGATAAAGTTAGAAAAGTATTAAAGATTTCTAAAGAACCTGTGTCATTAGAAAAACCAGTTGGTGACGAAGAAGATAGTAGTTTGGGAGATTTTATTGAAGATACAAAAGCATTAGCTCCACTTGAACAAGCTATAAAATCTAACTTAAGTGAAGCAACTACTAAAATCTTATCAACATTAACCCCAAGAGAAGAAAGAGTTTTAAGAATGAGATTTGGTGTTGGAATGAATACTGATCATACTCTTGAAGAAGTTGGATTGCAGTTTTCTGTCACAAGAGAGAGAATAAGACAAATTGAGGCTAAAGCACTTAGAAAATTAAAACATCCTAGTAGATCAAAACAGCTAAAAAGTTTCTTAGAAAGTTAAAAGGGCCGTTAGCTCAATAGTAGAGTACTGCATTGACATTGCAGGGGTAGTTGGAGCGTAACCAACACGGCCCACCATTTTTAATCAACAATTGATAACTTCCTAAAAATGATATATTTAATATTTTAATTTTGGGCCTGTAGCTCAGTTGGTTAGAGCAGTACACTCATAATGTATTGGTCCCAGGTTCGAGTCCTGGCGGGCCCACCAAATCTAATCTTTATTTACGAAATCTAAAAGATTTTTGAAAAGAGCATTTATATCTTCGTCATTATTTTGAATTATAGCATTGAATTCTTCTTTTTGAACTTTTGCCAAACTTACACCCTCAATTATTACATCTATTATTAATGGATTTTCTGGATCTTTAGTTATTACTCTCCAGTCAATTTTAACCTCAGGTTTATCATCAGTCGCAACAAGAACGCTTGAAACCATTGTATATTTTTTATTTAAATATTTTTCAGATTCTACTCTAATTTTAGGATCAGAATACTGAGCCAATCTACTCGCAAAAGATTTTAAAAAATACTTTGTAAAAATTTCTAAATACTCTTCTTTTTGGGTGTCGGTTAATTCTTTTCTTCTTTTTCCAATTGAATAAAGTCCTATACCTTCAATATCTACCGATTTATTTGCGATTGTTTTTAATTTAACAATTTTAAGTTCTTTACTTATATTTTGACCTAAAGCGACTGCTGCTTCATCTACAGTTTGTTGAACAAAATCTTTAGGACTTATTGAAAATGCATTGCTTGATAGTATAAAACTAAAGACTATATAAATTAAACTTTTTCTTATTTTTTTAATACTCATCTAACTGAGTTTATTCGATTTCTTCCCAATCGCTATCGTTTTGGGTTTGTGTTATACCTTTTGCATTAAGAATTTTTTTACGTCTATCTTGTAAATATAAACTTTTAACTGATGCATAAAAATCTATTGAATTTTCTTCTAGATTATTAATATCTTCGAAGTTCTTTGCTCTAAAATCTACACCCGCTGCTCCTTTAGATGCATAGTAATCAAAATCAGCGAAGTAATGAGTGTCGTTTCTAACAGTAACGTTATACCAAGCATCTCCGCCCATATAATTTCCTAAAGAACCTAAAGCATCTCTAGCTGTTGAAGGTCCTAAAACTGGTAAAACTAAATAACAACCTTCGCCTGCTCCCCACCTGCCTAGTGTTTGGCCAAAGTCTTCTTTTTCATAACTATTAAGTCCTATAGCAGAAGCGGGATCAAATAATCCAACAATTCCCACAGTAGTATTTACAATAAATCTTAAAGTATTTTTACCAGCAATGTCCAAATCACCTTGCAATACATTATTTGGGATAGTCAATAATGTGGAAACGTTTCCAACAAAATTACTTGTTCCAGTTCTAACTGGCGATGGTAGATATTTATATCCTTTTGCAAGTGGTTCGAAAATTGTACCATCAATAGCCTGATTGAAAGCAAATATACCTCTATTCAATTTTTCAAAACAATCTTTGACTTCACCATTTTTTGATTTTGATAATTCGTTCTCACCATCACTTCCTGCAAATGAAGATGTAAAAATACTTAGACTTAGAAACAGTATTGCTAAAATTCTAGCCATAATTTAATTTTTATATGTATATCTTTAATAAATGTAAATGAATATTTTATGATATAACATGCAGTAATGACTAACAAAATAGGCATAAATTACTCGCCAAATTTTACAACCTCTACAAGAAATAAAAAAAACATTAAATACATAGTATTTCATTACACTGGAATGAGTAGCGAAACTAAGGCAATAAGTAGACTAACTGATGTCAAATCAAAAGTCAGTTGCCATTATTTTATTAAAAAAAATGGAGAAATAATTTTGATGGTTCCAGAAAAATATGAAGCGTGGCACGCGGGTATTTCTAATTGGAAAAAAGATAGTTTTTTAAACAGATCCTCAATAGGAATTGAAATATCAAACAAAGGTCATAGATTTGGTTATGAAAACTATTCGAAAAAACAAATTCTTTCTTTGATAAAACTATCTAGATTACTTATTAAAAAATTTAAAATTAAAAGTTCAAATATAGTTGGGCATTCAGATATTGCATTTGACAGAAAAGTTGATCCAGGTGAAAAATTTCCTTGGAAATTATTATCAAAAAAGAAAATTGGTATTTGGCATCAATTACATAAAGAAAAATTAAGAAAATTAAGAAAAAAGAAAATAACTGAAATACAGAAAAGACACTGTTTAAATTTTATTAAAAAAATAGGATATTTTGTAAAACAAAATAATAAAAAAAATCAAATTAAGCTTTTTAAGAATTTTCAAAGAAGATTCAGGCAGGAACTAATTAATGGAATATTAGACAAAGAATGCTTAATTATTGCTGAAAAATTAAGCAAAATTAGCTAATTTTTTTATTTACTTGAAAATATTTAAAAAATTTATATTTTCCATCTGCCAGATAAATGACTTATCACTTTAATTTATTTTAAAGAGGAAAGTCCGGGCTCTACAAAGACACAGTGCCAGTTAACAACTGGCGGGGGAAACCCCAGGGATAGTGCCACAGAAAATAAACCGCCTCATCAAGGCAAGGGTGAAAAGGTGTGGTAAGAGCACACCGGCTGATTGGTAACAAGCAGCGCATGGAAAACCCCACTGGGAGCAAGACTGAATAGAGATGACATTGTTTAATAACTAAAAGCTGTCTTTGGCTAGTCATCAGGGTTAGTTGCTTGAGCCTTAAAGTGATTTAAGGCCTAGAGAAATGATAGGTTTAAATGACAGAACCCGGCTTATAGTTTATCTGGCACTTCATTTTTAACAACAAAACTTTTACTGTTTCATCTTTGTTCTCCATAAATTATATCTATATTAAGAGTATTGACCTTATTTAAAAAAACCCATATATTCCCATAAATTCCCAAATATGGGTATTTATAGAGAATTATGAAATATGTTTTTATCTACTTACGAAAACAAAATAGACAAAAAAGGAAGGGTGTCAGTGCCTGCTAGTTTCAGGTCACACTTATCAAATCTTGGGTATAATGGAGTGGTATGCTTTCCTTCTTTTAATAATCAATGTATCGAAGCTTGGCCACAAGACAGAATAGAAAAAATTTCTAATTCAATAGATTCTTTAAATCCATTTGAAGAAAAAAAAGATTATTTTGCAACTTCAATTTTATCAGAAAGTTCAAATTTACAATTTGATAGTGAAGGAAGAATGTCAATAACATCAAAATTATTAAAACATGCAAAAATCAAAAATAGCATGTTATTTGTTGGTCAAGGAAAAACATTTCAAATATGGGAACCAGCGAATTTTGAAAAATTTAGGGTAAGTGCAAAGAAAAAATCAAATATTCATCGAGCTAGCCTTAGATGGGAGCAAAAAATAAATAACTAATAGGGGGATAAAATGACAATTAACTTTAAAGCACCAGACATAAAAGAGCTAAAGCCAAGAATTCTCGTAATGGGAGTCGGTGGAGCTGGAGGAAATGCAATAAATGGAATGGTTGAAAATGGCCTTCAAGGAGTAGAATTTATTGCAGTAAATACAGATGCACAAGATTTAAAATTAAGTCATGCAAAAACTAAAATTCAAATGGGATTAAATTTAACTAAAGGTTTAGGTGCAGGAGCTAGGTTAGATGTTGGTCAAGCTGCGGCAGACGAATCCTTAAATGAAATTATTAATATTATTCAGGGTGCAAATATGGTTTTTATCACTGCAGGAATGGGTGGTGGAACAGGAACTGGAGCAGCACATGTTATTGCAAGAGCTGCAAAAGAATTAAATATCCTTACAGTTGGAGTTGTAACTCTTCCTTTTTTATATGAAGGTCCATCACGAATGAGAAGAGCTCAACAAGGTTTAGAGGAATTAAGAAAACATGTAGATACAATCATAGTGGTCCCAAATCAAAATCTATTTAAGATTGCAAGTGAGCAAACAACTTTTGAGGAATCTTTTGATCTGTCAAACGATGTATTATTGCATGGAGTTCAAAGCATTACTGATTTGATGGTAAGACCAGGTTTAATCAATTTGGATTTTGCAGATGTAGAAACTGTAATGAGTTCAATGGGTAAAGCTATGATGGGAACTGGTGAAGCAGAAGGTGAAGGAAGAGCAGTTAAAGCTGCAGAAGCTGCTATTAACAATCCATTAATAGATGATTACACTTTAAAAGGTGCAAAAGGATTATTAGTTAATATTACTGGTGGAAAAGATCTCAAACTTTTTGAGGTTGATGAAGCTGTTAATAAAGTAAGATCTGAGGTTGATCATGAAGCAGAACTTATTATTGGAGCAATTACTGATCCAACTTTAGACGGAAAAATGAGAGTTTCAATTGTAGCCACTTCATTAGATGGGCAACAACCAGAGTCAAAATCTGTAATAAATATGGTTCACAGGATTCAAAATAGGAATTCTGGTTATTCAGATATTACAAATAATGAGAGTCACCAATCTTTCAACTTTTCAACTCAAGCAACTTCAACTCTTACAGATGGAGCAAATGCTCTTAAATTGGATAATGAGGTTGAAGAGCCTATAATTCAAGACTCTAGCACAACAAATGTTAGTATAAATGAAAGTGATTCTTTAACAGAAGAATTAGTTGAAAGTAATATTAGTAATGAGCTTGAAACTAATTCGGCTTTAGACGAAAAAATAGATCATCAAAAGACTGAGGTTGAAGAAAATTCTTCAAATGGGTTAGAAAACTTTGCATTAGAAGAAGATACTCCCGAACTTTTCAACTCTGACAATTCTGATCAAAATGAAGTTGATAGTGTTGATAACACTGAAAATTCAGAAGAGGATGATTTAGAAATTCCGGCATTTTTAAGAAGACAAAAAAATTAATGGTCTTCTCTAAAATAAATGAATGCCACCATAAAATTGGAAAATGAAAAACATTTTCCAGTACTGCTAGAAAAGTTAATCAGCATTATTTCCCCTCTTTATGGTGGCACATTTATTGATTGTACATTCGGTCAGGGTGGTTATTCCAAAAAAATCCTAGAAAATAAATATAACAATATTATTGCAATTGATAGGGACATCAAGTCTTTAGAAATTTCAAAAAAGTTCGAAAAAAAATATAAAAATAGATTTAAATTTGAAAATATAAAATTTAGCGAAATAAACAGGATAAAAAATAATAAAAATACTCTAAAAGGAATAATATTTGATTTAGGATATTCTACTGCTCAAATAAAAGACCCAGAAAAAGGTCTTTCTTTTTTATCAAAAGGTAAATTGAATATGCAGATGGGATTAAATGAGTTTTCTGCGAACGAAATTGTAAATAATTTTGATCAATCGTCTCTTTCAAAAATATTTTATGCTTTTGGAGACGAAAAAAAAGCTAATAATATAGCAAGAAAAATAATTAATTTTAGGAAGTCAAAAAATATTGAAACTCAGGATTTAGTAAAAATAATAGACAGTGTACATAAAAAAAAGTTTAAAAAAATACATAATTCAACAAAAGTTTTTCAAGCATTAAGAATATTTGTAAACAAAGAGATAAGTGAACTTATTGATGGTCTTATCAGTAGTTTCAAATTACTTCCTAAAGGAGGAGTTATTGTTGTGGTATCTTTTCATTCTATTGAAGATAAGATTGTTAAATATTTTTTTCATCATTATTCACAAAATAAAAATTCTTCAAGGTATTTACCTGAAAAAGAAAGAAAAAAAATATTATTTAATTTACCTCAAAAAAAACCTTTAATTCCAGAAAAGTACGAAATTTTAAAAAACCCACCCTCAAGATCAGCCAAACTTAGATATGCAATTAAAATAAATGAAAATCAAGATTTCTCAGATATTAAAAAAAAATTCAAGTATTTGCTTGATATAGAAAAAATTTGTTGAACTTATGAGAAGAATTTTCGCAATTATACCTATAATTTTCTTAATTTTATTTACAACCTATATCAAAGGTACAACAAAAAAATTTGAAAAAGAAATTTTTAATGGGAAAGAAGAATTGAGAATTTTTAAAAATAAATATGAACTTATTTTATTAGAACACAATTATTTAACCTCCCCTGAAAAGCTATTTGAATATCAAAAAAAATATTTTGATGATGAGTTAACGATGATTGAAATTGAAAACATTTCATCAATTAAATTTGAAAAAAAAAAATTAGTTATTAATAAATTTATTCAAAAAAAAAAACATGAAACAAAAGAACAATAATAAATTATTTGAGTTAGAAGAATATGAAAGTCAATTATCTTTTAATAATTCTAAGACAGGTCTAAATATTTCATTTAATAGAGTAGCTTTTATTTTTTTTATTTTTTTTGGTATTTCAATAATTTTTTCTTTTAAATCAATTTATCTTGGTTCCTTAAAAAAAAATGTAATAAATAATTTTTCAAATAATTTGAATTATAGATCTTCTATACATGATAGAAATGGCAATATTCTTGCAAAAACAGTTTTTACTACAAATGTAGGTTTAAATCCTAATTTAGTTATTGATAAAAAAAGGTTATTGCTAAATTTAAGATTAATTTTTCAAGATAAGAGCATTGAGGAGTTTGAAATTATTGAAAAAAAATTAAATAGAAAAAAATTTTTTTATATAAAAAAAAAAATTACTCAAGATCAACTAAATCAAGTCCTCTTATTAGGTGACAAATCAATAATCTTAGAAGAAAAAATCTCAAGAATATATCCTCAAAAAAATTTATTTAGTCATATAATTGGACAAATTGATGATAATAATAATGGTATTTCTGGACTTGAGATGTCCTTCAACGATCAATTAAAAAAAAATATAAATCCTCTAAAGCTGACTATTGATACAGATTTACAATACTTGATTAGAGAGGAATTAATTAAATCTGAAGAGATTTTTCAAAATATTGGTAGCGCAGCTATTTTGATGAATATAAATTCTGGCGAGGTGTTGTCATTAATATCTTTACCTGATTTTAATTTAAATAAAAGACAGACTATTAAGGATTTAAATTATACTAACAAAGTTACAAAAGGTGTTTATGAATTAGGTTCTGTATTTAAGACTTTAACTTTAGCTTCAGCTTTCCAGCATAAAATTTTAGAACCTAATACTATGTTTGAAAAATTAGAAAAAAAAATTTATTGCGCTGGAAATCCTATTTCAGAATATGATGAAAAACTTCCTACAGATTTAAGTGCGGAGCAGATACTAATTAGATCATCAAATATTGGTTCAGTGAGAATTGCACAAAAAGTTGGAATTGATAATTATAAGTCTTTTTTAGAAAAAATTGGGGTTATAGACAAAATACAATTTGATATTGATGAAGTTGGTCAGCCATTAAATTTTAGGTGGGGAAAATGTAAATTAGCAACAATGTCATTTGGTCATGGAATAACAACAACACCTCTACAATTGGCCAAAGCCTACTCAATAATCTCAAATGGAGGATATGACATCAAACCATCGCTTATTAAATCAGGTGAGAGTAAAATTAGGACCCAAATTTTAAACGAGAATGTAAGTAAAAATATAAATAATATTTTGAGGAAAGTTGTCTCTTCTAAAGAAGGTACAGCACATTTTGCCGATGTTTATGGATATGAAGTTGGAGGAAAAACTGGAACTGCAGATAAAGTAAAAAATGGAATTTATACTAAGGACAAAATAAATACTTTTGTATCAGTATTTCCAATTTCTAATCCTAAATTTGTTTTACTTGTATTATTAGATGAACCGAAACCATCTAAAGAATATATTTACCATTATAGAGATGAAAGGGCACCTTACAAAGGTAATTGGAGAAATACCGCAGGCTGGACTACTGTTTTAATTGCTGGAAATATTATAGAAAAAATTGGACCTATTTTAGCCACAAAATATTAAGAGTTTAAATTGACCAAAATGTTAATTGGAAAATTATTTAATAATATCCCTGAAAAATTTAAACACCATGAGTTCAGAAATTTAAGTTTTGATAGTAGAAATTGCAAACCTAAAGATATATTTTTTTCTATAAAAGGAACAAATAGCAATGGAAATAAATTCATTAAAAATGCAATAAAAAATGGAGCTAGAACAATTATCTCTGACTTAAATTATCAAGGTTTAAAAAATGGAGTCCTTTATATCAATAGTAGTAATGTTAGAAAAACTCTATCCTACGCAGGATCTAAAATTTATATTAAAAAACCAAAAAGTTTAGTTGGAATCACAGGTACAAATGGAAAGTCATCAGTAGCAAATTTTTATTATCAGATTTTAAGTCAAAATAAAAAATTGTCAGCATCAATAGGTACATTAGGTATCAAGTCTAAATTGTATAAAAAAAATTTTGAAATAACAACTTTAGATCCAATAACTCTTCATCGCAATTTACAAATTATAAAAAATAAAAAAATTAATAATGTGATACTGGAGGCTTCCAGTCATGGGCTAAAACAATCCAGGCTAGATCATTTAAGATTTAATTGCTCAATATTTACCAACTTTAGTAGAGATCATTTGGACTATCATAAAAATTATAAAGATTATCTAAACTCAAAATTAAAATTATTTAAAAATCTTACTAAAAAAAATGCAACTGTAATATTTGATAATGATTTGTCTTTTTCAAAGATATTAAAAAAAATATGTAATTTAAAAAAATTTAAAATAACAACTATAGGGAAAAAAAATTCAGATCTTAATATAAATAGAATTTCATGCTTTAAAGATTTGCAGGTTGTAGAATTTGATTATAAAAAAAAAAAATATTCAATTAATTTAAAATTACTTGGAAAGCTCCAGGTTAAAAATATATTAATGGCATGTTTGGCTGCTGAGTGTAGTGGAGTAAAATTTTCGAAAATTATATCTAATATACATAAAATAAAACCAGTAGAGGGAAGAATGGAGCAAATTAAAACAATTAAAAATGGCTCCAAGGTAATACTTGATTTTGCACATACTCCTGATGCTTTAAAAAGCTCTTTAAAAAATTTAAAAGAACAATATCCATTAAATAATTTAAATATTGTTTTTGGATGTGGTGGCAACAGGGACAAAGCAAAAAGACCTTTGATGGGAAAAATAGCAGATAAATATTGTGAAAAAGTTTATCTTACTGATGATAACCCAAGAAACGAAATTCCAAAAAAAATAAGATCTCAAATTAAATCAAAGATATCTAAAAAAAAATTAATCGAAATCTCTTCTAGAAAAAATGCTATCTTAAAAGCAATTAACAATTTAAGTAGTGGGGATATTTTATTAGTAGCTGGAAAAGGACATGAAACTTATCAACAATATGGTTCTACAAAAAAATCTTTTTCAGATAGAGAAATCATAATTACTGGTATTAATATAAAAAATAAATCTCTATTTAATGATTGGAAGTTAAATATTTTAAATGAACATTGTAACTTAAACAAAATAAGTAGAAAATTAAATTCTAAAAATATTTTAATTAACTCTAAAAAAATTAATAAAGAAGATATATTTTTTGGCTTGAAAGGTAAATTTAATGACGGAAGCAAATTTTCAGATGAAGCTATTAAAAATGGAGCAGCTTTTTGCATTGTAAATTCATACAAAAATAAAAGTATTAAAAAAATTAAGGTTGATAGTTCTTTAAATACCTTAACAAAAGCAGCTTCAACATTAAGGAAGGTTTCAAACTCAAAAATTATATCAATTACTGGTAGTTCAGGAAAAACTTCTTTAAAAGAAATGTTAGCTTTTGTCTTTAACAAAATTACCCCAACGCATTACTCAAAATTTTCTTATAATAATAAATTTGGTGTGCCACTCAGTTTGATTAATATTAAAAAAAAACATGATTTTTCTATACTCGAGGTAGGCATGGATAAAAAAGGAGAAATAAATAATTTAACAAATATTATTAAACCTGATTTAGGAATTATAACAAATATTTCATACGCACATATTAAAAATTTTAATAACTTAAATCAAATAGCAAAAGCAAAAGCTGAAATGATGAACAATATAACTCTCGATGGAACTATCATATTAAATATGGATGATAATTATTTTAATTATTTAAAAGAGATTGCAATACAAAAAAAACTAAAAGTAATTAGTTTTAGTAAAAAAAATAACTCTTCAAATATTGGACTTATTAAAATAATAAAGAAATCTTCTAAATTAAAATTAATAACTAGAGTTAATAATTCAAAGAAGGATTTTATAGTTAATCAAAATTTAAAGCCATATTTAACTAATATATTAGCTACTATAGCTGTTTTATCAAAATTTTTTGATCTAAATAAAATAGATAGAAATATTTTTTTAAATTTTAAAATTCCAAAAGCTAGAGGAGATACAGTTAAAATAAAATTTAAAAAAAAATCAATTTTATTAACCGATGAAAGTTATAATTCAAATCCTTTATCTCTAAATTTTGCTGTAAAAAATTTTGATAGCATTAAAACGAAAAAGAAAAAAATATTAGTTCTTAGTGACATGTTAGAATTAGGTAAATTTTCAAAATATCTACATATAAAGGTAGCAAAATCGATTAATAAAACTAAAATAAACAAAGTTTATGTTTATGGAAGATATGTGAGAGATCTATATAAAAATTTAACAAAAACTAAGCAAGGTAAAGTTTTAAAAAATAAAAATGAGATTTATGAGTTAGTAAGAAATAATATCGATAACAATCACCATTTTATGTTCAAAGGTTCAAATTCTACTGGGTTGCAAGAAGTTGTTTCAAATATTAAAAAGAGAAAAATTTATGCTATATAGTTTATTTTCATATTTAACTGAAACATACTCTTTATTTAATGTTTTCAAATACCTTACAGTAAGGACTGGACTTTCCATGTTTACTTCTATGGTTGTAGTTTTCTTAATTGGACCATTAATAATAAAATTTTTTTCAAGCAAAAAAATCCATAACCCAATAAGATCAGATGGGCCAACTGATCATATAATTAAAAAAATAGGTACTCCAACGATGGGTGGGGTAATGATTTTAATTGGTATTTTTTCTGGCACTTTACTTTGGGGAGATTTAAATAATTCTTATAATTGGTTTTTAATTTTTATTGTTGGAAGCTTAGGCATTTTAGGCGCATATGATGATTATAAAAAAATTAAAAGTGAAAATTCAGCAGGAATATCATTTAAATTTAAAATAATATCACAGATTATTATCGCCTTAATCGGAATATTTATTTTAACATATTACGTAAACTCACCTGAGATCAAAAATTTATATTTTCCTTTTTTTAAAAATTTAATAATTAATTTAGGCTGGTTTTTTGTACCTTTTTATATTTTTATAATTGTTGGATCATCCAATGCGGTAAATTTAACTGATGGTTTAGATGGACTCGCAACTGTTCCAATTATACTTGTAGCTGGTTGTTTTGCGTTTATAAGTTACGTAACAGGCAATGTGGTATTTTCAAATTATCTACATATTCCATATTTAGAGGGCGTAGGTGAGGCATCAGTTTTTTGTGGTTCAATAATTGGAGCATGTATAGGCTTTCTATGGTTTAACGCTCCTCCAGCTAAAATATTTATGGGTGATACAGGCTCTCTCGCTCTCGGGGGTTCTTTAGGAGCGGTAGGAATAATTACGAAACATGAAATTGTGCTAGCAATAACTGGGGGACTTTTTGTTTTAGAAGCAGTATCAGTTATTGTTCAAGTTGTATCATTTAAACTTACAGGAAAAAGAATATTTAAGATGGCGCCTATACATCATCATTTTGAAAAAAAAGGATGGCCCGAGTCGACTGTTGTTGTAAGGTTTTGGATAATTTCATTAATTTTAGCCATGATAGGTCTTGCTACACTTAAATTAAGATAATGCATGAATTAAAAAATAAATTTAAAAATAAAAAAATTTTAATTTATGGATATGGAAAAAGTGGCAGAACTTCTTTTAATTATTTAAAAAAAAAAAATGAAGTTTTCATTTATGATGATTTTAAAAAACTAAAGAACCTTCCCTTTATCACATTAGGAAATATTAAAAATTTATCGTTTGATTTCATTTTATTAAGTCCTGGAATTAACATAAGAAAATGTAAACTTAAAAATTTTCTTAAAACCCATAGTAACAAAATAGTCACTGATTTAGATATATTTTATAACGCATATCCTGAAAATCTTAAAATAACTATAACAGGCACCAATGGTAAATCTACAACAGCATTATTATTGTTTAAGATACTTATTGCTCATAAAAAAAAAGCCAAACTTATTGGAAATATAGGCAAACCAATGCTTTCAATAAATACAGCCTCACCAAGTACCATATTTGTTATTGAAGCATCTTCTTATCAAATAGAGTATAGTCAATATTTTAAGACTGATTATGCAATTATTTTAAATATTGCTCCTGATCATCTGGAAAGACATGGAAATATAAAAAACTATACACGTGCAAAATTTAAATTAATTACCAATCAAGATAAGAACTCATACAGTTATATTGATATAAATAACAAACATCTCAAAAAAGAAGTTTCTCGCAGAAATTTTAAATCTAAATTAACAAAAGTAAAAATATTGAATTTTAAAAAAATTAAAAAAAATATTTATAATCCCTACTTTTATAACTTTAATAACATACAAAATTTATCTTTTATATTTGAATTAAGTAAACAACTTAAACTAAAAAATAAATTTATATATAAATCTATAAATTCTTTTAAAGGATTAAGTTATAGACAGCAAATTATTAAAAAAAGTAAAAATTTGACTATCATTAATGACTCTAAATCTACAAGTTTTTCATCAAGTATCAACTTATTAAAATCATATAAAAATATTTTTTGGATTATGGGTGGCCTTCCTAAAAAAAACGATAAATTTGAATTATCAAAAACATATTTTAAAAATATTAATTGTTATATTTATGGCAAAGATAAAAAATTTTTTATAAATAATTTGAAAGGAAAGATCAAATTTCAAATATTTAATACCCTTAATCAAGTAATAATGAAGCTAAAAAAAGATATCAAGAAACTAAAAAAAGTTAATATTATATTTAGTCCATCAGCAGCTTCTTTTGATCAATTTTTAAATTTTGAGGAAAGAGGAAAATTTTTTAATTATTTAGTAAAAAATAAATTATTGAAGTAAATTATATATGGAAAAAATATTTAGTTATTATTATGAATGGTGGAAAAATATAGATAAATTCATATTTTTCATAATTTTTTTACTTTTTTTACTTGGATTATTTTTTTCTTTAGTATCAACTTCAATAATTGCTTCTGACAAACTAAACACCAACACTTATTATTTTTTTATAAAGCATTTATTTTTTATTTTTTTAGGAATATCTCTACTAATATCTTTTTCATTTATTGACCAAAAGAAACTTTTAAATGTGTCTAAAATACTTTTTTTAGTATCTTTTGTCACTTTAGCTTTAATTCCTTTTATTGGTATCGAGGTTAAAGGATCTGCAAGATGGTTGGATCTACCTTTTTTTCCTAGATTTCAACCAATAGAGTTAGTAAAGCCTTTTTTTATAATAATGGTTTCTTTAATTTTGACCTTAAAAGATAGAAATAATTTGTATATAAAATACCTTTTAAGCCTTGGCATTGTTATACCGATCATTTTATTTTTAATTTCTCAACCAGATATTGGTCAAACTTTATTAATAATTTTAACATGGCTGTCCTTGGTATTTGTTTCAGGAATTAATTTAATATTTTTCTTTTCTTTTTTTATGGTAATTTTTTCAATTTTGACTTATCTCATAGTATTTTTACCTAAGTTTGAATATATAAGAATTAGACTTTCATCATTTTTGGATCCAAATAGTGGTAATAATTATCAGTCAGAGAGAGCATCAGAAGCTATTTCAAATGGAGGTTTTTTTGGAATGGGTATTGGTGAGGGTAAATTAAATTCTAGAATACCAGAAGCTCATACCGATTATATTATATCTGTAATCGCAGAAGAATTTGGAATCATTATAGTCATTATTATTATGATTTTATTTTTAATTTTTTCTTATAAAGTTATACAAAAAGTTTATTATGAAAAAGATAATATTACTAAACTTATATTAGTTGGAGCAGTAACATTAATTTTAGCCCAAACATTTATTCATATTGGAGTTAACTTAAGAATTTTACCAACAACTGGAATGACTTTGCCATTTTTAAGTTACGGAGGGTCATCGATTATAAGTACATCTATATTAGCAGGTATAATATTAAATTTTACTAAAAGAAAATTAAATTGATAATGAAAAAAATTTTAATTAGTACTGGAGGAACAGGCGGTCATGTTATGCCAGCTCTAACTTTGTATAATCATTATAAAGACAGCTTTGAAACCTATATTACTTCAGACAAAAGAGGTTTAAAATTTATAAATACTGATAAATATCCCTGCAATATTATAGATACTCCTCAAATTTTAAAGAATAAATTTATGTTACCAATAAATTTAATTTTATTAATTTTTACAATATTTTCATCATTGTTTTTTCTTAAAAAATTCAAAATAGATTTACTCATAAGTACAGGAGGATATATGTCTCTCCCATTGTGTTTAGCAGCTAAAATTATGAATATAAAAATAATTTTATTTGAACCAAACATGGTTTTAGGAAATTCTAATAAGTTATTCTTAAAATATGCCTGTAAAATAATTTGTTACTCAACTGACTTAAAAAATTTTCCAGAAATTTTTAAAGATAAAATATATCTAATTAATTCATTGCTTAGAAAAAAAATATATTCAAAAATTAATAATAATCAAAAAAAAGAGTATGATAAATTTAAAATATTGATAATTGGAGGCAGCCAAGGAGCTAAATTTTTTGACAAAAAAATTAGTAATTTAATTATTGGTATAAATAAAAAAATAAGAATTTTTGCAATACATCAAGTAGCTGATCAAAAAAATTTTGCTGAAATAAAAAATAATTATGATCAAAATAATATTGATAATTTTTTATTTGAATTCGACAGTGAAATTTATGACAAATTTGATAATATAGATCTTGCAATTACAAGGTCCGGAGCTTCAACCTTAAGTGAATTGGTAGCTCTCAGAATCCCATTTATCGCTGTACCTTTTCCAAAATCTAAGGATAACCATCAATATTTTAATGCCAAACATTTTGAAGATAAAAATTTATGTTGGTTAATTAATCAAAATGAATTCGAAAGTGATGAAATTGAAAAATTTATAAATAGCCTTTTGAATAATAAAAAGGAGATATTATTAAAAAAAGAAAATATGAGTAAATTTTCTTACCAAAATACGTGGAATAATGTTAATCAAAAATTAATTAACTTAATAAATGAAAATTAAATTAGGAAAAACTGAGCTAATACACTTTATAGGCATCGGTGGTATTGGAATGAGTGGATTAGCCTTAATAATGAAGGAACTAGGTTTTAAAGTCCAGGGTAGTGATATTTCCATAAATAAAAATATAGAAAGATTAAAAAAAAATAAAATTAAAGTTTTTGAAGGACATAAAATTTCAAACCTTAATAAAACAACTGTTTTAGTAAAATCTTCCGCAATAAAAAAAAATAATTCAGAATTTGAACATGCTAAGCGAAAAAAAATTCCCATATACTCTAGAGGAGATATGCTGGGTCATGTTGTTTCTTTAATGAAAAATATAGTGGTTGCAGGTTCACATGGAAAAACAACAACTACATCTTTAATTTCTAATATTTTTTCTAAAGCAAAAATCGATCCAACAATTATAAATGGTGGTGTATTAAATTCTTTTGGAAATTCAGCAAAACTTGGAAAAAGTAATTGGTGTATATTAGAGTCTGATGAGTCAGATGGAAGCTTTCTTAAAATTCCACCAACATATTCTATTGTAACAAATATAGATAAGGAACATTTAGATTTTTATAAATCTATAAATAATCTAAAAAAAAAATTTATAAATTTTATAGAAAAAACACCTTCATTTGGAAAATCGTTTATTTGTTTAGATGATATGCATAATAAAGAAATTTTGGAAAAAGTTAAAAATGTTAATTTAAATACATATGGATTAGATAAAAATTCTAATTTTCAAATTATAAATATAATTAAGCAAAAAGAATTTTCTATATTTGATTTAAAAATTAAAATAATTGGAACAAAAACAAGATTTATCAGAAAAATAAAAGTTCCTATAATTGGAATACATAATATTAGAAATACAACAGCAGCAATAGCAGTAGCAACATCTGTTGGTATACCTAATGATATTATTAAAAAAAGTTTAATAAATTTTAAAGGAGTTCAAAGAAGATTCACTAAAATATTTAATTTTAGAAATATTCCATTTTATGACGATTATGCTCATCATCCAACAGAAATTAGTCAAGTTCTGAATGGAGTTAGAGATGTATACAAAGAAAGCGAAATTGTTTGTATTTTTCAACCTCATAGAATCTCTAGATTAAAAAATTTAAGTAAAGAATTTACCGAATGTTTTACCAAAGCAGATACAGTAGTTTTGTGTCCGATTTTCAAAGCAGGAGAAAATATAAATTTAGGTTTTAGTTATTTAACTTTTGCCAAAAGATTAGCAAGTAATTCCAAGGTCAAATTAATAATGATCAAAACCGAAAATGATTTATTTAATTTTGTAAGACAAAATATTTATGGAAATAAAATTGTTATAGGAATGGGCGCAGGATCGATATCTAACTGGATAAGAAATTTACAATCAAAATTAAAATGAACATTGAAGACTTTAAAAAAAACTTAGAAAAATTTAAGGGAAAAATTTATTTTGATTATAATCTTAGTAAATTAAATTGGTTTAACATCGGAGGAACTGCTAAAATTTTTTTTAAACCTATGAATCTACAGGATTTAATATCGTTTTTAAATTTTTATAGAAAAAGGGGAAAGATATTTATATTGGGCGCTGGTTCTAATATACTTTTTAAAGATGAAGGTTATGAAGGTGTTGTAATTAAATTAACTAAAAATTTTTCAAATATTTCAATTTTAAATGAAAATACCATTGTAGCTGGTAGTGGAGTTCTTGATAGAACTATTTCTGATTTTGCTATGAATAATAATATTGGAGGTTTAGAATTTTTATCTTGCATTCCTGGAACCATTGGTGGAGCTATTAGAATGAACTCAGGTTGTTTTGGGAAAGAAATAAAAGATATTTTAATTTCAGTTCAGGTTCTTGATAAAATAGGAAAAGTCAGAACTATTCCATATAATAATATAAAATTTAGTTATAGAAAATGTGATTTACCCAAAGATTTAATATTTTTAAGTGCATCCTTTAAAGGAGAATATAAAGAAAAAAAAAAAATTGAGGAAGAAATATCTTATTTAAAAAATAAAAAAGAAATGTCCCAACCTACTCAAGTAAAAACTGGTGGAAGCACATTTAAAAATCCTGAACAAAAAAAAGGGTTAAAAGTTTGGGAATTAATTAAGCAATCCGTCCCACCAGATTTAACATTTGGAGACGCAACTATTTCACCTAAACACTCAAATTTTTTAATAAACAAAGGTCATGCAACATATAGCGATATGAAAAAATTAATCGATTTTATTAGCGAAAGCGTTAAAGACAAAACTGGAGTTAAAATTGATTTAGAAATTATAATTGTAGATTAAATGAAAAAAAAATTATTGATTCTAGGAGGTGGATTTTCTCGCGAAAGAGAAATAAGCTTAAAAACTGCTAAAGCTGTTTTTAAAGAAATTAAAAATATTTATATAACCAAGATATCTGAACCAGACGGAAATCTTGTTGCAACTTTAAGGAAGTTTAAACCAGATTTTGTATTTAATGCTTTGCATGGCAGATATGGCGAGGATGGCTATATTCAAAGTATTTTAGAGTCTGAGAAAATCAAGTATACTCACTCTGGAGTTCTTGCCTCTTCTATTGCTATTGATAAAGAGATTTCAAAAAAAATATTTGTTAAAAACAACATTTTAACTCCAAAATTTAAAAAATTTATATTTAATAAGGATAAAATAAATAAAAAATATATATCAAGATTAAAATCAAAAATTGGATTTCCACTTGTCATTAAACCATTTAACGAAGGGTCAAGTGTTGAAGTATACATATGCAATCATAAAAATTTGAAAAAAAATCTAAATAAACTTCACCACTATAAGGAGATAATGATTGAAGAGTATATTGGTGGTAGAGAAATTCAGGTGGCAATTATGGGTAAAAGAAAGCTTGGAGCTATTGAGTTAGTGCCAAAAAGAAAGTTTTATGATTATCAGGCAAAGTATAATTCGAATGCAAAAACTAAACATATAATTCCAGTTAAAATTAAAAAAAACTTATTAAATGAGGTACTATCTATTGCTTTAAAAGCACATAAATCTATTGGATGCAAAGGTGTAACCAGATCAGACTTCAAATTTTATAAGAATAAATTTTACTTACTAGAAATAAATACACAGCCAGGTATGACATCCCTTTCATTAGTTCCAGAAATAGCAAGATATTATAATATTTCTTTCAAAAATTTGATAAAGTGGATCATAAATGATTCATCAATCAACCGATAAAAAAAATAATTTCATATTTTTAATAATTGCCTTTTTGTTTTTAAGTACAGTAAATATAAAAAATAAAAATTTTATTTTTGGCAATGTAGAAGCTATTAAAGTTATTGGACTAGACCACCATTTAAACAAATCAATTAAAGAAAACTTGAAATATTTAAATGATAAAGAGATCTTATCTATAAACAAAGAGGAATTATCAAAAAAAATAAGCAGTTATAATTACATTGAAAACTTTAAAGTTTCCAAACTTTACCCTGATAATCTCGTACTTACGCTTAAACAAACTACATTTTTAGCCTCTACATTAAAGCAAAATAAAAAATATTTAATAGGCTCAAATGCAAAATTAATTGATCATGATATTTTTACAAATCACAATGATCTTCCAACAATCTATGGAAATTTTAAGCCAAAAGATTTTATTCTATTAAAAAATAAAATAAAAAGTTCACCTCTTGAATATAATAATGTTAGAAATTTCTTTTTTTATCCAAGTTTTAGATGGGATATTGAAAATAAAAACAATATTACAATAAAACTTCCATACAAAAATATAGATGAAGCACTAATACAAGCAAAAAAAATAATTGATAGCAATAATTTCAAAGGTGATACAATTGATTTAAGAATTAAAAACCAGGTAATATTATCAAATGAATAAATACAATTTTCAAACGTATATTGATTTTGGTTCCTCCAAAATAAGAATGGGTGTGTTTGATTATGAACTTCCTAAAAATAATTTATATAATCAAATAGAATGTATATCAAATTTTGATATAGAAAAATTAAATTTAGATACTTCAAAGAATTTGATAAATAAAATTATTCAATCCTCTGAAAAAGAATTAGATTTACATATTAAAAATATTACTTTGATGATTGATGCACCAGATGTTCAATCTTTTGACTTCTCTATAAAAAAAAATCTCGATGCAAAAAGTTCTTTATTTGATGATATAAAATTTTTATTACGGGATGCAAGACAACTTGCACAAAAAAATAACGATAAAAAAATTATTATCCACACTATAATTGAAAAGATAATAGTTGATGAAAAGATTTATAATGAATTGCCAAATGATAATATAGATTATAAATC
>CABYPZ010000002.1 GCA_902521005.1 uncultured Pelagibacteraceae bacterium | reverse complement strand
CTGGTTCACAAACGCCACAATCTATACACTCATCTGGTTTAATTACAAGCATATTTTTTCCTTCATAAAAGCAGTCTACAGGGCAAACTTCAACGCAGTCCATTAACTTACATTTAATACATTTTTCATTAACTAAGTATGTCATTTATTTATTTAATTTTACTTTAACTCTTTCCTTAATATCACCAACTTTTTTTTTATTTAAATATAGTAAGCCAGTTAATCTTCTCATTAAATTTTCCTCATACATATCAGAATTTCCATCTGAATAAACAACCGTCCAAAGTGCCTCAATAATTTTTTCTTTATCTTCCTCCTCCATATTTTTAACTTCTTTAGTAAAATCTAAAATTTGATTAGAATTATTCTCATTTTCTTCTGCAATACTAATAATATTTTCAATATTTTCTTTTTTAGCTCCCAATTCTAAGATTGTTTTGCTTATAATTTCTTTTTCTTTTGTAGTGTAGTTTTGATCAATTTTTGCAATATGTATGAGCAAAGAAGCTACTTTAGAAAAAATATCTTCATCATTATTATGATCTATATTTTTATTTTTAAAAAAACTAAACATTATTTAAAACTAATTTTATTCAAAACTTCAAAAGGATTATCTGATTTTGTATTTTTAAATTTATTAATTTTTTTCATTTTTCTTGGTATATATTTTATAAAAGTATCATTTTCTTTTTCAAAAGATTTATAGTTTAAATATTTTATAAGATTAATAAAATTTTCTTTACTACAGCCAAGCAAATTTAACATCTCAGGAATTAATTTAATCTCTCTGTCTTTAGACTGAAAATTATAAAGCTTTATAAATAATCTCTCTAAAATATCAATTCTAACAAAAAATCTGTCAAATTTTTCAAAGCCACTTAAGAGCATAATATTTTTATCCTTAATATCTTTGCTTTCTAAAAAATTTAATCCAAAAGTTGGCGGTTTAAATTTAAGATTAACCTGATTAAAATTTTTCCACAATAATATTCTAAATGAAACTATACTCGGTTTGAACATTTTAAATAAAAAAATATGATATCTGCCAAATTTAACACCAAGTTCCCTTAAAATTTTTCTATCATCTTGACTAACTTTTTTTAAAAATTCTGTAACTTCCTCCCTTTTTACAACACCATTATTTTCATAAAGATGATACGCCAGTGCTCTTATTTGTGGATTTTTTTGCTTTATATATTTTAAATCCATTAAATTTTTTAGTTCATTATTTATTTTTTCTAGGATCCATTTTTCCAAAAAATCAGAGAGTTTTTTTTGATCTGATGTATCAATCATATCATCAATAACTAAACTGATTGCTGGATTCAAATAATCAACACCTGGTAAAAGTTTAGCTATTGGAAATTTTCCCCAATATATTTTAAAATCATCTTTGAGTTCAATTAGTTGATTATTAATAATATTATTAATTCTTTTATTAATTTCTGGACCTACGTTTTGTCTTGCTGCTTTTTTTAAAGATTTTATATCAGTTTCTAGTGCTCCAGTTTTTAAATCTAAATCTAACTTTAGAGCCTTTAGTGTTCCTATATACTGATTATTTATTAAAACCTTTTCTTCATTTTCAATTTTTGTATGAAATGTTATATCTTGTTTTAATCCTCTTGCTAATACGCTTGCTCTTTCATCTATAAAACTTTTTGTTAATTCTTCATGCAGCCTATCAGAAAGCCTATCCTCAATATATTTAGTTCTTTCAATCCAGTAATCTTGATTTTCAACCCAATTAGACTTGTTTGAAACATAAGCCCATGTTCTTACATTCGCAATTCTATTTGATATAGAGTCGACATTCCCATCCATCTTATCAACCAATGCCAGCTGTTCTTTCATATAATTATTAGAAATTTTTCCAGGTTTTTCTCTTAAAAAATTGAAAACTTTACCCACGATTTCAATATGATTACCATATGTTTTTTTTGAAAAGTCTGGGATCTGGCAACATTCCCATAATAATTTTAGTTCATTTTCATTGTTAAATAAGCTTAATTTTTCACTATCTTTCAGAATATGTTTTAAAACTTTTTCATCTTCACATTCATTAATTCTTTTTAACCAAGATTTATTTGGTCTTTCATCTAAAGATTTTATCAAAGACTTTCCATTATTAAAATTAAGATTAGTATTTCGCCAAAATATTGTATGGATATCATCAAATTTATGATTTTCTAATAGTTCTATTTCTTCTGAATTAATTTTTTCACAGTCCCCTGTGATCCCAAAAGACCCATCACTTAAATATCTTCCTGCTCTTCCAGCAATTTGACCTATCTCAGCTAAACTCAATCTCCTTAATTTTCTTCCATCATATTTTCTTAAATTGGAAAAATAGACATTATCAAGGTCCATATTTATACCCATACCAATCGCATCAGTAGCAACTAAGTAATCAACATCACCAGACTGATATAATTGTACTTGTGAGTTTCTCGTTTTTGGACTTAATGATCCCATTACAATTGCTGCACCACCTTTTTGTCTTCTTATTAATTCTGCTATTGCATAAACATCTTCTGAAGAAAAGGCTATAATTGCAGTCTTTCTCTCAATTCTCGAAATTTTTTTGTGACCAACAAAACTTAATTTAGATAATCTATTTTTTTTTATGTATTCTATTTCACTATCAAGTTTTTCTAATATTATTTTGATTGAATAAGATCCCATAAACATTGTAGATTTTTCACCTCTAAGATTTAACAATCTATCTGTAAATATGTGACCTCTTTCATGATCAGTGCACATTTGTATTTCATCGACAGCTACAAATTCTAAATTTTTATCGACAGGCATAGACTCAACTGTGCACAAATAATATTTTGCATTTAAAGGAATAATTTTTTCTTCTCCAGTTATCAAAGCTACTTTATTTTTATCTATTTTTTTAATTACTTTGTCATAAACTTCGCGAGCTAATAACCTTAATGGAAAACCAATCATTCCAGATTGAAATGAAAGCATTGTTTCGATAGCTTGGAAAGTTTTTCCTGTATTTGTAGGTCCTAATAGGGCTGTAATTTTATTTGTTGGCATTTCTATCTTTGGTATATTTTTTTTTTTTGATACTATATATTGTTATCCTAAAAGAACAAAAATAGTCTAAAACATGACCGAATCATATCTGAAAAAGTTCTCATTTGATTTTTTTATTTAATTGAGAGTAACACAATTTAAGATAATTCAATATATAATATTTGCAAACATGATTTTGAAATTAAATTAAAAACTATTATTTGTTCTTTTCCAAACCCCAGAGCCTAAAGCAATAATTTTATTTTTTGATTTAATTTTGCAACTTGCAAAAACAAGAGAATTTGTAATTTTCTCAATCTTTACCTTTCCTATAATTTCATCTCCTATTTTGGTTGACCCAATGAATTTTATATCCAAAGATATTGTTACAAAAATATTATTTTTAGTAGCTCTATGTACTCCAGTACCTATACCCGCATCAATGATAGAAGCTATATAACCACCATGTGTTATTCCAGCTCTATTTAAATGATTTTCATTAATTTTTGTTTTAAATTCACTTTCTGTTTCAGATATTACTTTGAAAAGCAAACCACCGTTATGCTTCATAAATCCAGAATGTATACTTATTTGCTCAAAATCACTCATTTTAAAGAAATATAGTTAAAAGAATTAATAAAATAACTATTATAATGAAAAAGTATATTACTGATTTTTCTAAAGATATTTTCATATTCAATATTTTTGGTGGGCCGCGAAGGACTTGAACCCTCAACCTCAGAGTCCGTAGCTCTGCGCTCTATCCAATTGAGCTAGCAGCCCTTTTTTTAATATAGTTTAATAAAGATAATTTTAAACAATAATCAACAATTATTTAAACTATCTTATGCTTTTTTTTCAATAAACACATTTGTATCCACAATTTTCCATCAATATTATGAATTTTATTATTTATTGTGAATTTTTTTATGTAATTCCTGATTTTTATTAACATAGAAAAATTAACACATTTAAGATTGACTAAAAAAAGATATAATTGTGTCAAAAATTTAACTTTTAATGAGCAATAAAATAACAGTCCCAGATATTGGTGATTTTGAGAGTGTAGAAATCATTGAAATTTTAGTAAAAAAAGGGGATCGAATTAAAAAAAATGACTCCATTGTTACTTTAGAAAGTGACAAGTCAAGTGTTGAAGTACCCTCTACTGATGAGGGAACTGTTGAAAGTGTAAATGTAAATATAGGAGATAAAGTTTCAAAAGGTGATGTGCTTATTTCACTTTCAGGAAATTCAAATCAAAAAGAAGAAATTAAAAAGCTTCCAGTTGATACAGAAAATATCATTAAAGAGGCAGAGTCAAATTTAGTAAATGATAAAAAGGAAACAACTGAAATACAAACAGATAAAAAATTTGAAACTATTGATATACCAGTAAAAAAAGATCCAGTAATAAAAGTAGTCAAAAAAGATGGAGATATAGATCCTATAGAGACAAATGAGTGGTTAGAATCATTGTCATCAGTTTTAGAAAACGATGGAAAGGAAAGAGCTCAATATCTAATTAAACAATTAATTGAATATTCATATAAAAAAGGGTCAGATTTAATTCTTTCAAGAAATACTCCTTATATAAATACAATTAAACCTGAGGAACAAGCCCAATCTCCCGGGGATCAAAATTTGGAGAGAAAAATTAGATCTTTAATTAGATGGAACGCGGCGGCAATGGTTGTAAGAGCAAATAAAAAAAATCCTGAGCTTGGCGGACATATAGGTACATTTGCATCTGCAGCAACATTGTATGATGTTGGAATGAACCATTTCTGGAGAGCAAAGAATAATAAATTTGGTGGAGATTTAATCTATTTTCAAGGTCACAGCGCTCCAGGTATGTATGCAAGAGCTTTTCTAGAGGGAAGAATTAATGAAAAAGAAATGGATCGTTTCAGACAAGAAGTTAAGCCAGGAGGACTTTCCTCTTATCCTCATCCATGGTTAATGCCAAAGTTTTGGCAATTCCCAACTGTATCAATGGGACTTGGTCCAATAATGTCAATTTATCAAGCTAGATTTAATAAATATTTAATCAATAGAGGTTTATTGAAAGATGAAGGAAGAAAGATTTGGTGTTTTCTTGGGGATGGAGAAACTGATGAACCAGAGTCCTTGGGAGCTATTGGCTTAGCTGCTAGAGAAAAATTAGATAATCTAATATTTGTTATTAATTGTAATCTTCAAAGATTAGATGGACCAGTGAGAGGAAATGGAAAAATTATCCAAGAACTTGAGGGAATCTTTAGAGGAGCTGGCTGGAATGTTTTAAAAGTAATTTGGGGCTCTTACTGGGACCAATTATTAGCTAAAGATAATTCAGGTTTATTAATTAAAAGAATGGGAGAGGCTGTAGATGGTGAATATCAAGCTTTTAAAGCTAAAGGAGGGTCTTACGTAAGAGAAAAATTTTTTGGAAAATATCCTGAATTATTAGAACTAGTATCGCAGATGACAGACAGAGATATCTGGAAATTAAATAGAGGGGGTCATGATCCACACAAAGTTTATGCTGCTTATCAATCAGCCATGCAAAATAAAGGAACTCCAACTGTAATTTTAGCAAAAACAATTAAAGGTTATGGAATGGGAAAGTCAGGTGAAAGTATGAATACAACACACCAACAAAAAAAATTAGATGAAGAAGATTTATTATATTATAGGGACAGATTTGATGTGCCTTTAACAGATGAACAAGTAAAAAATATTCAATATTATAGACCAGATGAGAATTCTCCAGAAATTAAATATTTAAAAGAATGTAGAATTAAACTTGGTGGGTATTTACCAGAAAGATCATCTTTTGCTAAAGCGATAAAAACACCACCAAAAGATATATTTGATAAAATGAAAGAGTCTACTGGTGAAAAGGAAATGTCTACTACTATGGTTTTAGTTAGAATGTTAACCAGTTTAATGAGAGATAAAAATGTTTCACCTCGATTAGTTCCAATTATTCCAGACGAAGCAAGAACATTTGGAATGGAGGGATTTTTTCAAAAAATTGGAATTTATGCTCATGAGGGACAGAAATATGAACCTGTTGATTCTGAACAATTAAGTTCATATAGAGAGGATATTAAAGGTCAAGTTTTAGAGGAGGGTATAAATGAAGCTGGAGCAATGTCGTCTTGGATAGCAGCAGGTACAGCTTATACAAATCATGATATTTCAATGATCCCTATATATATTTTTTACTCTATGTTTGGATTTCAAAGAACAGGTGACTTTGTTTGGGCTGCAGGTGATAATCAAACCAGAGGTTTTTTGATTGGAGCAACTGCAGGAAGAACAACTCTAGCAGGTGAAGGATTGCAGCATGGAGACGGCCATAGCCATGTTCTATCATCTGTAGTTCCTAATTGTATTTCTTATGATCCTACATTTGGATATGAATTGGCTACAATTTTTAGAGAAGGTTTGAAAAGAATGTATGAAAATCAAGAAAATATTTTTTATTATATTACAACAATGAATGAAAATTATGCTCATCCAGAGATGCCAAAAGGAAAAGATATTGAGGAAGGAATCTTAAAAGGCATGTATAAATTTAAAAGTTATAACAAAAATAAAAAAACGAAAATTCAATTATTAGGCTCAGGTGCTATTTTACGAGAAGTAATTGCAGCAGCAGAAATTTTAGAGAGAGATTATAAAATTGATAGTAATGTTTGGAGTGTTACAAGTTTTAGTGAATTAAGAAGAGATGCAATAGAAATTGAAAGATTTAATTTGTTAAATCCAGATGAAAAACCAAAAAAAAGTTATCTTGAGCAGTGTCTTTCGTCTGAAGATGGTCCAATTTTGGCATCATCAGATTATATGAGATTAAATTCTGATCAAATTAGACCATATTTAGAAAAAAGCTTTTATTCATTAGGAACTGATGGATATGGGAGAAGTGATACTAGAAAAAACTTAAGAAAATTCTTTGAGGTAGATAAAGAGCATATAGTAGCTTATTCACTAAGTGTATTAGCAAAGGAACAGCTTGTGTCATCAAAATATGCTAAAGAGGCAATAAAAAAATATAATATTGATCCAGAAAAGCCAATACCTACAAAATTATAAAATGTCAGATACAAAAAAAGTTCCAGCAAGTCCTAAAGTGAGAAAGTTTGCTAGAGAGCTCGGCGCTAATATAAATGAAATTATTGGATCAGAAAGAGATGGAAGAGTAACTGAAAAAGATATTAAAATTTTTATTAATTCGAAAGTAAAAAATAAACCTCAAATAGACAAACCAAATTTGAAATCAGAATTTGATCATTCTGATTTTGGTGAGATCGAAATAAAAGAAATACCACGAGTAAAAAAAATCGCAGCACCTCATTTATCAAATTCTTGGAATACTATTCCTCATGTTACTCATCATGATGATATAGATATTACTGAATTAGAGGATTTTAGATCTAATTTAATTGATAGCATATCAGGAGAAAAAATTAAAATTACACCTTTAGCTTTTATAGCAAAAGCTTTAACCAATAATTTAAAGAAATTCCCTACCTTTAATTCCTCTATAGATAATATTGATAATGGCAAAATAACAATCAAAAAATATTTTCATATTGGTATAGCTGTAGATACACCACATGGATTAATGGTACCAAAGGTTAGAAATGTTGATAAAAAAAAAATAAAAGAAATTGCAATAGAACTTAAAGAGATCAGTGATTTAAGTAGGAAATTAAAAATAAATAAAAAAGAATTTTTTGGAGGATCAATTACAATTACTAGTTTAGGAGGAATTGGAGGCACTTACTTTACTCCAATAATTAATTTTCCAGAAGTAGCAATATTAGGGATAGGTAGGTCTTATAAAAAACAAATATTTATAAATAATAAATTTTTAGCAAGAACTGTATTACCTATATCTCTATCATACGATCATAGAATAATAGATGGAGCTGAAGCGGCAAAATTTTGTAATGCTTTAAAAGAAAGTTTAGGAAAAAATTTCGCTTATAACCTAGCTTTTTAATTTATGTCAAAATCTACATCTTTACTAAGTGCCCTAGTGTGTACTTTTATTTGGGGAACAACTTTTATAGCCCAAGATACTGGAATGGAGTTAATTGGACCATATGTTTTTAATGGTATTCGATTTTTTGTAGGATTTTTAGCACTTGTTCCCTTTTTTTTAATCTTTGAAATAAAAAAAATTAAAAAGGAAATAAATAAAGATAAAAATTTTTTTTTAGTTAATGTTTTTTTGGTAGGCCTTTTTCTTTTTGGAGGTACTGTATTTCAACAGATTGCATTATTATATACAGATGTAGCTAATGCTGCGTTTTTTACTATTTTTTATGTACCAATGGTACCTGTAATAATATTTTTTCTTTATAAAGCTACAATTCATTGGAGTGTTTGGCCTTCTGTAATTTTATGTGTAATAGGTGGATATTTATTAACTGATTTTTATAACGCATCAGTAAGACTAGGTGATTTATTAGTAATTATTGGAGCTTTGTTCTGGAGTTTGCATATAATTTTTATTGCAAAAGTAATTGACAAATTTGATATACCAATTTTTATTGGAATAGTGCAGACTTTGATAGTTTCATTTTTTTCGATTATTTTGGCATTAGTTTTTGAGGAATTTGTTTTTTCCAATATTCTAGCTCAGAAAGCACAAATTTTATATGCTGGAATATTATCTGCTGGAATTGCTTTTGTACTACAAATATATGCACAAAAAAATATTACACCTGCTCCTGCTGCTATAATTTTTTCTTTGGAGGGTGTAATTGCAACACTTGCAGCTTGGATTTTACTAAGCCAATATCTTAATATAAATAATATATTAGGATGTTTATTCATTCTGATTGGAGTTCTGTTTTCTCAATTAGCTCCAGAATTTAAAAAAATTAATTTAAAATTATCAAAAAAATTATAAAAGATAATATTATTCTATATATTACAAAAATTTTTAACGTAAATTTTTGTACATAAACTAGTAAATATTTAATAGTTAAGTAAGAAAATATAAAAGAAAGAATAATTGAAAATATTAACAAAAAATTAATATGAAAACTTTCATTTATTATATCTTTTATAGACAGTACGCTTGCACCCAGCAGAGCTGGTATTGATAAAAAAAATGAAATTTTTAGCGAGTCTTCCCTGTTAAAATTAAGCATTCTTCCAATTGTAATTACTATCCCAGACCTACTTACCCCAGGTATTAAAGATAAGGTTTGAATTATACCTATAATTAAAATATTTTTTGTGTTTAGATCATATTTAAATTTTTTTGAGACTTTAGATTGATCTGCATAGTACAAAAGCAAACCGAAAATTAGTGTTGTCCAGGCAATTACTTCAACATTTCTAAATATATTAATAATACCTGAGTAAAAAAGAATATAACCAATAATTACTAGTGGTGTTGATCCTATAATAATTAATTTTAAAAGTTCTTTGTTATTTCTTAAATTAAGTAGTTCATTTCTAAAATAAAACACTATTGCAATTAAAGAACCTAAGTGAAGGCCTACATCAAATATTATAGACTGATTAGAAAAACCAAAAAACTGTGATAAGATGATTAGATGGGCAGATGAGCTGACAGGTATAAATTCAGAAATTCCTTGAACTATAGCTAAAATAGATGCTTGAAAATAATCTGTTATCATTAATTACTCTTCCTAAACAATTTATAATCAAAATAAAGCAATTACATGAATGCATAACAGCCATGCGGTTTAAGTAAAAAGCGCTTATAAATTGGTTATTTTATCAAATAAGGGACAGCTTATATTACCTATTTATCTATTTATCTCTTAGAATTATGCTATATGTTGCATCCCAAATGTCTGAAAAAATGTTAAAATTCACTAAATTAGGTCAACAAAACCCACCTAAAAGGGAAGTTTTGGAGAGAAAAGAGGATTTTAAAGAGATATATAATGAATTTATAAATCAAAAAGCAAAAGAACAGTCAAGCAGATGTTCTCAGTGTGGGGTTCCTTTTTGCCAAGTACACTGTCCATTAAGTAACAATATTCCTGATTGGTTAAAACTTACAGCTGAAGGAAGGCTCCAAGAAGCATATGAACTATCTCAAAGCACTAACAATATGCCTGAAGTTTGTGGCAGGATTTGTCCTCAAGACAGACTATGTGAAGGTAACTGTGTTATTGAGCAGTCAGGTCATGGTACAGTTACTATAGGTTCCATAGAAAAGTTTATTACAGAAAATGCTTGGGAAAAAAATTGGGTAAAACCAATTAAATTAAAATCCGAAAAGAATCAATCCATAGGAATAATAGGAGCTGGTCCTGCTGGTCTTGCATGTGCAGAACAATTAAGAAAAGAGGGTTACCAAATTACTGTATATGACAGATATGATCGTCCCGGTGGATTATTAATTTATGGAATACCTAATTTTAAGTTAGAAAAATTTGTTGTTGAGAGAAGAACAAATTTACTTAAGCAAAGTGGGATTAAATTTATTCAAAATTTTGAAGTTGGAAAAAATATGTCTTTAAAAGAATTAAGAAAAAAACATGATGCTATTTTAATTGCAACTGGAGTTTACAAGCCTAGAGAGATCGAAATTCCAGGAAGTGATCTTGAAAATATTTTTCCAGCGATGGATTTCTTAACTGCCTCGAATAAAAAAGGTTTGGGAGATAAAGTTGAACAATTTGATAATGGAACTTTAAATGCAGAAGGTAAAGATGTGATAGTAATAGGTGGAGGTGATACTGCCATGGATTGTGTTAGAACTTCAATAAGACAAAATGCAAAATCAGTAAAATGTTTATATAGAAGAGACAAGGAAAATATGCCAGGTTCTGCAAGAGAAGTATCAAATGCTGAAGAGGAAGGTGTAGAATTTATCTGGTTGTCTGGACCAAAAAAATTTGAAGGTGTAAACAAAATAGAAAATTTAATAGTAAATAAAATGATATTAGGTGATCCAGATGAAACTGGAAGAAGAAAACCTATAGTTGATGAAAACTCAGAATTTAAATTAAAAGCTGACATGGTAATAAAGGCACTTGGATTTGATCCAGAGGATTTACCTTACTTATTTAATGAGAAAGAGCTTAGAGTAAGTAAATGGGGAACAGTTAAAATAGATTTTAATTCTATGGAAACAAATTTAACTGGAGTTTTCGCAGCAGGAGATATTGTGAGAGGTGCTTCATTAGTTGTTTGGGCTATTAAGGATGGAAGAGATGTTGCAAATTCAATAAATGAACACCTAAAATCAAAATTAGAAAATAAAAAAATAGTAGCATGAAAAATTTGAGAAAAAAGAACCAAAAATTATTAAAGGATAACCATGTTTATTATGAAAACCAAGAGCATGATGCATGTGGAGTAGGTTTGGTTGCTTCTACCGAAGGAAGAAAATCTAGAAAAGTTGTTGAATATGGAATTGAAGCACTTAAAGCTGTTTGGCATCGTGGTGCAGTTGATGCAGATGGAAAGACTGGTGATGGAGCTGGAATTCATATTGAAATACCACAAGATTTTTTCATAGAAAAAATAGAAAATACTGGTCATAAGCATGACAACAGCGAAGTTTGTGTAGGAATGATTTTTCTTCCTAGAAATAACTATTCGGCCCAGGAACAATGTAGAACTATCATAGAAAGTGTACTAACAAAAAAAGATTTTAATATTTATGGCTGGAGACAGGTCCCAGTAAATCCGAGTGTACTCGGTGAAAAAGCTGAAATTACAAGACCTGAAATTGCTCAAGTGTTATTCAAACATAATGATAGATCCAAAATTGGTAAAAATTTAGAGGTAAAACTATATGAGGCAAGAAGAATTATTGAGAAAGAAGCTTCGAAGAATAATTTGAATAATTTTTATATTTGCTCGTTCAGTTCTAAATCTATTATTTACAAAGGAATGTTTCTTGCCGAGGCTTTGTCTGATTTTTATATTGATTTAAATGATAGCAGATTTATTTCTAGATTTGCAATTTTTCATCAAAGATTTTCTACAAATACTGCTCCAAGTTGGGATTTAGCTCAACCATTCAGGTCAATAGCTCACAACGGAGAAATTAATACTTTAAAGGGAAATATAAACTGGATGAAAATACACGAACAAGAAATGTTTAGCCCTTTATTTGATGATATGGAAAATCTCAAACCAGTAATACCTCCAGGCAATTCTGATTCAGCATCTTTAGATAATGTTTTTGAACTATTAAATATTTCTGGTCAATCAGCTCCGTTAGCTAAACTAATGTTAATACCTGATGCATGGTCAAAAAAAAGTAAAATTTTATCTAGGGATCAACAACAACTTTTTAATTTTTTAAATAGTACCATGGAACCTTGGGATGGACCTGCTGCAATTGCAGCAACAGATAACGAATGGGCAATTGTGGCGAATGATAGAAATGGGCTTAGACCTTTAAGATATTCTATTACGAAAGATAAATTATTATTTGCAGGGTCAGAAACTGGCATGATAGAATTTAACGAAAAGTTAATACTTTCTAAAGGTAGATTAGGACCAGGTGAAGTACTTGGAGTGAGATTAGAAAAAGGAAAAATTTTTAAAAACAATCAAATTAAAAATTTTTTAGCTAAAGAATACAAACATTTTAATAATCAAATTATTGACTTAGATAAAAAATTCATAGTTAAAAATGAAAAAAGTTTATTTCAAGGTGAAGATTTGCGACATAAACAACATTCTTTTGGAATTAGTCTGGAAGATTTGGAATTAATTTTGCACCCAATGGTCGAGGATGCTAAAGAAGCAACTGGTTCTATGGGTGATGATACTCCTTTAGCAGTTTTATCAGACAAATATAGACCACTATATCACTTTTTTAGACAAAATTTTAGCCAAGTAACAAACCCGCCAATTGATTCCCTTAGAGAAAACAAAGTAATGAGTTTAAAAACTAGATTTGGAAATTTAGGAAATATTTTAGACTTTAACAACCTCACAGAAAAAAATATTTATGTTTTGGAAAGTCCAATTTTATCTAATTCTCAATTTAATAATTTCTTAAATTATTTTGGTAATAATTATAAAATAATTGAATGTTTGTTTTCTAAAGAAGAGAACTTAGAAGATTCAATTAATAGAATCAGGAAAGATGCAGAAATTGCTGTTAGACAAGGAATTACTCAATTAGTTCTGTCTGATAAAAATGTATCAGAAGATATGCTTCCAATACCAATGCTTTTATGCGTTGGCGCTATAAACACTCATTTAATTAGACAAAAATTAAGAGGCTATGTTTCTATAAATTTACAAACAGGTGAAGCTTTTGATACTCATTCTTTTGCTACTTTAATTGGCGTAGGAGCAACCACAGTCAATCCTTACTTGGCATTAGACAGTATTTTCAATCGTTATTCAAAAGATTTATTTGAAAAACTTACTTATGACGAGTGTGTAAAAAAATATATTAAGTCAGTTAATTCTGGGCTTTTAAAAATTATGTCAAAAATGGGTATCTCAGTAATAAGCTCTTACAGAGGAGGATGCAACTTTGAAACAGTAGGACTTAGCAGGTCTATTGTTAACGATTATTTCCCAGGAGTCTTATCTAAGATTTCAGGTATTGGATTAATGGGTATAGAAAAAAAAGTTAGATCAAATCATAAAATAGCTTTTGAAAATAAGACCAATGTACTTCCAATAGGCGGATTATATAGATATAGAAAGAACGGTGAAACTCATCAATATCAAGGTAAGTTAATTCATTTATTGCAAACAGCGGTAACTAAAAATTCTTATGATTTATATAAAAAGTATGCCAAAGGTATTTATGATTTGCCTCCAATCAATCTAAGAGATTTAATTGATTTTAAAAAGGAAAAGTCAATTGATGTTAATGAAGTTGAACCAATCGAAAATATTTTAAGACGATTTGGAAGTGGGAGTATGTCACATGGAGCATTATCTAAAGAGGCCCATGAGACGCTAGCTATAGCAATGAATAGAATCAAAGGTGCATCCTGCAGTGGAGAAGGAGGAGAGGATAAAAATAGATTTAAAGTTTTAAGTAATGGAGACTCCGCAAATTCTAGAGTTAAACAAATAGCCTCAGCTAGATTTGGAGTAACAATAGATTATTTAAATAATTGTAATGAAATTGAGATTAAGATAGCCCAAGGCGCAAAACCTGGAGAAGGTGGACAATTACCTGGTTTTAAAGTTACTCAAGAGATTGCACGATTAAGACATTCGACACCAGGAGTAACTTTAATTTCTCCTCCACCTCATCACGATATTTATTCAATAGAGGATCTTGCGCAACTAATTTATGATTTGAAGCAAATCAATCCCAAAGCAAGGGTAGGAGTAAAACTTGTTGCTTCATCAGGTGTTGGAACTATAGCAGCAGGTGTTGCAAAAGCAAAAGCAGATATAATTTTAATTTCAGGTCATAATGGTGGAACTGGAGCTACACCCCAAACAAGTGTAAAATATGTTGGAGTGCCCTGGGAAATGGGTTTAACAGAAGCAAATCAAGTTTTAACACTTAATAATTTAAGACATTCTGTGACTTTAAGAACTGATGGTGGAATCAAAACTGGGAGGGATGTTGTAATTGCTGCCATGATGGGAGCTGAAGAATTTGGAATTGCTACAACTGCATTAGTTGCTATGGGATGTATAATGGTTAGACAGTGTCATTCAAACACATGTCCAGTTGGAGTTTGTACTCAGGACGAAGAATTAAGAAAAAAATTTAGTGGAACACCAGAAAAAGTTGTTAATTTATTCTCTTTTGTTGCTAAAGAGGTAAGAGAGATTTTATCAGAATTAGGTTTTAAAAATTTAAACGAAATTATAGGAAGAACAGATTTGCTTAAGCAAGTAAGCAAGGGATCTCCAAACTTAGATGATTTAGATTTAAATCCGTTATTTGTACAGACTGATCCAGGTGACAATAAAAGATACTGTGAGGATAACTCTATAATTCAGGTGCCTGAAACAATTGATCAAAAAATATGGCCAGAAATTAAAGAATTAATTGATCGAAACGAGAATATAAAAAAAATATATCAAATTAAAAATACAGATAGAGCTGTTGGTACAAGGATATCATATGAATTGTATAAAAAATTTGGAGAAAATAATTTAGATGAAAATAAAATTGTTTTAAACTTTAAAGGCTCAGCAGGACAGTCTTTTGGTGCTTTTGGTATTAAAGGGCTCAAATTAAATTTAAAAGGTGACGCTAACGATTATGTTGCTAAAGGATTATCTGGTGCAACAATTTCAATAAAATTACAGGAAGAGAGCAATCTTATTTCAAATGAAAATACAATTATTGGAAATACTGTATTATACGGTGCTACCTCTGGTTATTTATTTGCTTCTGGTCAAGCAGGAGAACGATTTGCGGTTAGAAATTCAGGAGCTACATCTGTAATTGAGGGATGTGATTCAAATGGTTGTGAATATATGACAGGTGGAAATATCATAGTTTTGGGAGATGTAGGAGATAATTTTGCAGCGGGCATGACTGGTGGCATGGCATTTATATATGATAAAAAAAATGATTTTGAAAAGAAAGTAAATCCTGAAACAGTAATTTGGCAAAGACTAGAAACAGAGTATTGGGAAAGATTTTTAAAAAACTTAATTAAAAGGCATTTTGATGAAACAGACTCTATGATAGCAAAGCAAATTCTTGATAATTTTGATATTCAGAAGAATAATTTTTTTCAAGTGTGTCCAAAAGAAATGTTAAATAAATTAAAAAATCCTATTTCGTTAAAAAATAATATTGAAATTGCTGTTTAATATTTTTTAGAGACTATAGAGTTTAATTCTTTGACAATTTTATTTAAATTCTTTTTTGATGACAAGCTATGATCACCTTTTTTATTATTAGTAATTTTCTCTTAGAATTTGGAAATATTTTTAAAACTTTTCTTGAAAAACTTACAGGGACTACTTCATCCTTACTTCCATGTATCATCGTAACAATTATATTATAATTAATTTTTTTATTAAGAACCTTGTTTTTTCTTCCATCTTTAATTAGTTGATATGATATTGGATATTCATAATTTCCATGTTTTAGGTTGTAAATTTTTTTTTTTTTTATTTCTTTTTTCACTTTTTTTGAAAACTTTCTCCACATTAAGTATTCAAGAAATTCTGGTGCAGAACCTATGCCTAAAAATCCTACAATTTGTTTTTTAAAAATTTTAAATTGATTTATTGAAATCCATGATCCCATACTTGAACCAACCAAAATAAATTGTTTTTTTTTTATTATTTTTTTAATTACATATGATGTTTGATTAGACCATTTACTTATATTTCCTTTTGTAAATTCTCCAGATGATTTACCATGACCTGAATATTCTAATCCCAAAAAACCTATTCTTTTTGAATTACAAAACTTTAAAAAAGTACTTGGTTTTTCACCATCTAAATCGGACTTAAATCCATGTAAAAAAACTATGAAAGGTAATTTTTTGTGCTTATTCCTTAAAAATCTGATTTTTATATTAGGTGATACTTTTAAAAATTTAAATTTATTCATTAAAGTTTATATAGAGTAATTCTTAATATATAATCTTATCAAATGTCATCTAAAATAAAAGTTTTACAAGTTATTCCAAAATTAGGATATGGGGGAGCTGAAACTGGGTGTTATGATTTAGCCCATTATCTCAATGAGCAAAGTGCTAAGTCTTATATAGTTACCAGTGGTGGCCCTCTTTTAAAATACATTGATAAAAAAAAAGTAAAATTAATTAGATTACCAGTACAAAGTAAGAATCCAATTTTGATCATAATTAATGCAATAATAATAATTTTTTTAATTTTTTTATTTAGAATTAATATTGTGCACGCAAGGAGTCGTGCGCCTGCATGGTCCTGTTTTCTCGCAACAAAAGTAACAAGAACAAAATTTGTTACAACATTTCATGGAACTTATAATTTTAAAAATTCTATGAAGAAATATTATAATTCTGTGATGGTAAAATCAGATTTAGTAATAGCTGGATCTAATTTTATTTTTTCGCATATTAAGGAAAATTATTTGAATTATTTAAATAAAAACCAAAAATTATTAACAATATTTAGAGGTATAAATTTAGAATATTTTGACTCATCAAAAATTAAAAATAATGACGAGTTGAAGCTTATGAATGAATGGAAAATAGAAAAAACTTTAAGTTTTTATGATAAAAAAATAATTCTTTTTCCAGGAAGACTTACATCATGGAAAGGTCATGAAATGTTTATTGAGTCTTTAAATATGTTCAAACAAAAAAACCCAGATAAGTTATTTTTTGTCGTTATACTAGGAAGTGATCAAGGACGAAAAATTTACAAAAAAAAAATACAAAGATTGGTCGAACAGTATCGACTAATTAAAGATGTACTGTTTATAGAAAATTGTAATAATATGCCTTTAGCTTATAAAATTTCTGATATTGTTGTAAACTGTGCAATTGAACCAGAAGCCTTTGGGAGAGTTGCAGTTGAAGCTCAAGCTATGGAAAAAATAATACTAGCCAGTAATCTTGGAGGTGCTAAAGAAACAATTTTAGACAATAAAACTGGTTTTTTATTTAAAGCAAATGACTCCAATGATTTGACTAATAAACTTTCACATATATTTGAACTTGATGAAACTACATTGAAATCTATGGGCAATGAGGGTAGAAAAAACACAATTAACAAATTTAATGTTGAAAAAATGTGTTTTTCTACATATTCAGAATATAAAAAATTAATTAATGCTTAACATAACATTACCAGACGGAAAAAAATTAACTTTTGAAAAGAAAGTATCGGGAATAAAGATTGCAGAAAAAATAAGCAAATCTTTAGCCAAAGATGCTTTAGTTATGGAAGTAGATGGAATATTAAAAGATCTTAGCTTTGAAATTAACAATGATTGTAGTGTAAAAATTTTAACTTCAAAAGACAAAGATGGTTTAGATACTATAAGACACGATACAGCCCATATTCTAGCAATGGCAGTTCAAGAATTATTTCCAGGTACTCAAGTTACTATAGGACCAACTATTGAAAATGGTTTTTATTATGATTTTTCTAGAAAAGATCCTTTTACAGAAAATGATTTAAACAAAATTGAAAAAAAAATGTCAGAAATAGTTGATAGGGATGAGCCTACTTATCGAGAAGTTTGGGATAGGGACAAAGCAATTTCACATTTTAAAAAAATTGGAGAAAATTATAAATCTGAAATAATTAAAGATATCCCAAAGGGAGAAGAAGTATCAATTTATTTTCATGGGAAATGGCACGATCTATGTAGAGGACCCCACTTAACTTCTACTGGAAAAATTGGAAAGTATTTTAAATTAACTAAAGTTGCAGGTGCATACTGGAGAGGAGATTCTAATAATGAAATGCTTCAAAGAATTTATGGAACAAGTTGGTCCACACAAAAACAATTAGATGATTATTTGAAAAGAATTGAAGAGGCTGAAAAAAGAGATCATAGAAAATTGGGAAAAGAAATGGATTTATTTCATTTTAGAGAAGAAAGTCCAGGAGCAGTATTTTGGCATGAAAAGGGTTGGAATTTATTTCAGAAACTAATTTCTTACATGAGAGCAAAACAAGATGAAGCAGGATACAAAGAAATAAACACACCAGAAGTATTGGATAGATCCTTATGGGAAAAATCTGGTCATTGGGAAAAATTTGGCGCTAATATGTACACCTCTACTACACCTGATGAAAAAATATTTGCAATAAAACCAATGAATTGTCCTGGATGTGTTCAAGTATTTAATCAAGGTTTGAAAAGCTATAGAGATCTACCTTTGAAAATGTCTGAATTTGGAAAGGTGCATAGATATGAACCTTCAGGTGCTCTTCATGGTCTTCTAAGAGTAAGGGCTTTTACCCAAGATGATGCCCACATTTTTTGTACAGAAGAACAAATAACTGAAGAATGCTTAAGTGTTACGAATTTAATATTAGAAATTTATAAGGACCTTGGATTTGAGAATGTAATTTTAAAATATTCTGACAGACCAGACTTAAGAGTTGGAGATGATAACGTTTGGGATAAATCTGAAAAAGCTTTATTAGAGGCAATAAAAGCATCTAAACTAGAATACACAATAAACAAAGGCGAAGGTGCATTTTATGGACCTAAAATAGAATTTGTTTTGAGAGATGCAATTGGAAGAGATTGGCAGTGCGGTACACTACAAGTAGATTTAAATTTACCTGGTCGTCTTGGAGCTACATTTATTGATAAAGATGGATCAAAAAAAATACCAGTTATGCTTCATAGAGCATTGTTTGGATCTTTAGAAAGATTTATTGGTATTTTAATTGAAAATTATGCAGGTAAACTTCCATTTTGGATTTCTCCTCTTCAGACAGTTGTTATTCCTGTATCAAGTGATTTTGACTCCTATGCAAAGGAAGTAAATAAAGAAATTAAAAAAAAAGGCATTTCATCTATAGTTGATTTAAAAAATCATAATTTAAATTACAAAATAAGGGAACATTCTTTATCTAAGATACCAATTCTGCTTATTTGTGGAAAAAAAGAAGTTGACAGTAACACAGTAACTATTAGAAGATTGGATTCTAATAAACTGGAAAATATGGATTTAAATTTATTCTTAAAAAACCATTCTGCTTTAAATAAAGCAAATTCAAAATAAGTGGCAGATTTCAGACAAAATTATTTTCAAAGAAGAACAAAAGATCGAGGTCCTAGATCAAATAACAGAATCATATCATCTGAAGTTCAGGTAATTACAAGTGATGGAGAAAATCTTGGAATTTTAAATCTCAATGAGGCTATTAACAAAGCTAAAAGTGAGGGATTAGATTTAATTGAGATTGCACCAAACGCAAAACCACCAGTTTGTAAAATCATGGATATGGGAAAATATAAATATGATGCTCAAAAAAAAGCTAATAAAGCTAAAAAAAAACAAAAAAAAATTGAGTTAAAAGAAATCAAACTAAGACCGGTTACCGAAGTTCATGACTATACTTTTAAAATTAAAAATGCACAAAAATTTTTATCAAAAGGTGATAAGGTTAAGTTTACAATAAAATTTAAAGGAAGAGAACTTCAGCATTCTCATTTAGGAAATGAACTCATGGATAAAATCAAGCAAGATATGAAGGAGATTGGGAAAGTCGAACTACAGCCAAAATTTGATGGAAAACAAATGATTATGGTTATTCAGCCTTTATAATCGATATTTGTAGTTGTAAAATAATATTAATATTTGTATAACCCCTTTCAATTATGCCAAAACTAAAAACAAAAAGCTCCGCAAAAAAAAGGTTTAAAATTACATCTAAAGGCAAAGTGGTTATGGCTCAGGCTGGTAAAAGGCATGGTATGATTAAAAGAACAAATTCGCAAATTAGAAAACAAAGAGGCACAACAATAATGTCTAAACAAGACAGCAAGATTGTAAAATCTTATATGCCTTACAATTTAAGAGGATAAAATGGCTAGAGTGAAAAGAGGAGTAACAAGTAGAGCTAAACATAAAAAAGTTTTAAAGGCTGTCAAGGGCCAGTGGGGAAGAAGAAAAAATACAATTAGAGTTGCTCGTCAGGCTATGGAAAAAGCAATGCAATATGCTTATAGAGATAGAAGAAATAAAAAAAGAGATATTAAATCTTTATGGATACAAAGAATAAATGCAGGTGTTAGATCTGAGGGTTTAACATATTCAAAATTTATCAATGGTTTAAATAAATCTGGTATAAAATTAGATAGGAAAATTCTAGCTGAAATAGCATACGATAGCCCAGAGGCATTTAAAACTATAGTAAAAAAAGCACAAGCTGCACTGAATTAATCTTCACTATTGTTTTTCTCAAGTTAACAAATAATCTACAGAAATGTCAGATATTAAAAAAATTAAAGATGAATACTTAGCTAAAATAAACAATAATCATAATTTAGATAATCTCAATCAAATTAAATCAGAGTTATTTGGAAAAAATGGAATTATTGCATTAGAGTTTAAAAAGATTGGTTCTATTTCTGCAAATGAAAAAAAACAGTTTGCGACTAATCTAAATTTAATAAAAGATGAACTTCAAATTGCACTAAATAAAGGTTTTAAAACAATAGAAGCAAAAGAAATAAATTCAAAACTTCAAAACGAAAAATTGGATATTACTCTACCTGAAAGAAATTTTAATCAAGGAAAAGTCCATCCAGTTTCTCAAGTCATTGACGAAATTTCTTCAATATTTTCAGAAATAGGTTTTAGTGTTGAGGAAGGGCCAGATGTAGAAAATGAATACAATAATTTTACTGCATTAAATACACCAGATAATCACCCTGCAAGAGACATGCATGATACTTTTTATCTCGATAAAAAAAAAGAATATCTTTTAAGAACCCATACTTCACCTGTTCAAGTAAGAACTATGAACAATGGCAAACCCCCATTTAAAATAATTGCACCGGGAAGAACCTATAGATCTGATAGTGATCAAACGCATGCACCAATGTTTCACCAAGTTGAAGGCTTACATATAGATAAAAATATAAATATGGGGCATTTAAAAGGCTGTCTGAACTATTTTATTAAAGAATTTTTTGAAGTAAAAAAAATTAAGATGAGATTTAGACCAAGTCATTTTCCATTTACCGAACCATCTGCTGAAGTTGATATTGGATATGAAATAAAAGATGGAAACATAGTAATTGGGGAAGGAGATAAGTGGTTAGAAATTTTAGGTTGTGGGATGGTTCATCCAAATGTTTTAAAAAATGTAAAAGTGGATCCAAAAAAATATCAGGGTTATGCATTTGGTATAGGTATAGATCGATTGGGTATGTTAAAATATGGAATTAATGATCTAAGAGCTTTTTTTGAGACTGATTATAGATGGTTAAATCATTTTGGCTTTGATCCTTTAGATGTACCCTCAAATTATAGAGGTTTAAGTAGATGAAATTTACAATTCAATGGTTGAAAGAACATCTAGATACCAAACTTAGTGATGAAAAGATTATTGAAAAATTAACTTTTATAGGGCTTGAAGTAGAAAGTTTTGAAAGTATTTCAAGCGAGTTTGATAATTTCAAAGTCGCCAAAATAGTTAGTGCTGAGCAACATCCTAATGCAGATAGACTAAAAGTATGTGACGTTGATATAGGACAAAAAAATACAATCAAAGTAGTTTGTGGTGCTCCTAATGCAAAGAAAGATCTTATAACAATTTATGCTTCCCCAGGAACTATTATTCCAAAAAATAAAATGAAATTATCTATAAGTAAAATAAGAGGTGTAACATCTCATGGAATGTTATGTTCAGAGTCTGAATTAAATATTTCAAATGAAAGTGATGGAATAATCGAACTTTCTTCAAAAAAATACCAAAATAAAATTGGTAATAAATATTTTAAAAATAATAGTCCTAAAATACTAGATTTATCTATTACTCCTAACAGACCAGATTGTTTAGGCGTAAGAGGTGTTGCAAGAGATCTAGCCGCAGCAGGGTATGGAAAATTAAAAAAAATTAATTATAAAAAATTGAAATCAGATGGATCTCAAGACATAAAAGTTTCGATAAAAAAAGAGAAGTATCAAGGATGCAATTCCTTTGGAAGTTGTCTTATAAAAGGTATTAAGAACGTAGAAAGTCCACAATGGTTAAAAAATAAAATTATATCGCTTGGACAAAAACCAATATCAGCAGTAGTTGATATCACAAACTATGTGATGATAGATCTTAATAGACCATTGCATGCATATGATGCAGATAAAATTGATAAGGAAATTATAGTCAGAAATTCAAAAGAAGGTGAGTCATTTGAAGCACTTGATAACAAAAAATATACTCTTGAAAAAGATATGTGTGTAATATCAGATAGATCTGGAGTTCTGGGTTTAGGTGGTATCATAGGTGGAACTCGTTCTGGAACAGAAGAGTATACTAAAAATATACTATTAGAATCAGCATATTTTGACCCAAGTTCAATCAGAAAGACTTCTAAAAAGTTAAACATAGAAACAGACGCAAAATTTAGATTTGAAAGAGGGATAGATCCTCAATCAAATTTAGACGGTATAGAAAAAGCTGCTAAACTCATTCAACAAATTTGTGGGGGAAAAATTAGTAGATTTAATAACCAAAAAATAAAAAACTTTAAAAATAATAATATCAAATTTGAAATTCATTTGTTTGATAGAATTACGGGTTTTGAAATTAAAACAAAAGAAATAATAAAAATTTTAAGCGATCTTGGATTTGGAACTAAATTAAAAAAAAATATAATTAGTTTAGAAATACCTTCCTGGAGACCAGATATAACTCAACCTATAGATATTGTTGAAGAAATAGTAAGAATTAAAGGCTATGACCATATTAAAACTATAGACCCAGAAAAAACTAGATTAAAACCGACTTTAAATAAAACTCAAAAACTGTTCCATTTTTTGCAAAGATCAGTAGCTTCAAAAGGTTATGTTGAAACAGTTACCTGGTCTTTTACTGATGAAAAAATTAATAATTATTTTAGAGAGAATAAACATCAAATAAATATTATTAACCCTATTAGTTCTGATCTAAACGTTCTCAGAAGTTCTATTTTCCCAAATTTAGTTTTTTATTTAAAAAAAAATATAGATAGAGGTTTTAGAGACATATCATTATTTGAAATTGGTCCAACTTTTTATGGAAAAGAACCTGGCGAGCAATTAACGGTCATAGGTGCTTTACGGTCTGGAAAAGCTATAAGATCAAATTGGCTGGAAAAGGACAGAAATATAGATGTTTATGACTCCAAAAGAGATCTGGTGCAAACTTTAGTTGAGGCTGGATTTAACAAAGAAAAACTTTATTTTGTGGATGAAACACCATCATATTATCATCCAGGAAAATCTGGAAAAGTTTATTTAAGCAAAACTGATAAAAATCCCATTGCATTTTTTGGAGAAATTCATCCAAATATTATTAAAAACCTTGAAATTAACACTGATAGTTTGGTTTGTTTTGAAATTTATTTAGATCATATAAATGATACAACAAGAAAACTTAGAGAGAGAAAATCATCTTTCCAATATTCTGACTATCAAAAATCTGAAAGAGATTTTGCATTTATTGTTGATAAAAAAATTAAAGTTCAGGATTTAGTAAATATAATTTCATCTGTAGATAAAAATTTAATTAAATCAGTAAATGTTTTTGATGTTTATGAGGGAGCAAATATTCCACTAGATAAAAAATCTATAGCACTAAATGTAAATATACAATCATCAGATAAGGCACTTAAAGAAAATGATTTAGATAATATAAGTAATCTTATAATCTCTGAGGTAGAAAAAAGATCTGGTGCAAAAATTAGATCTTAAAATGTCATCTACAATTGATAATATCAGAAACTTTGCAATAATTGCGCATATAGATCATGGCAAATCTACTATAGCTGACAGAATTATACATCGTTGTGGTGGTTTAACAGAAAGAGAGATGAAAGCACAAGTATTAGACTCAATGGATATTGAAAGGGAAAGAGGTATTACAATAAAAGCTCAAACAGTAAAATTAAATTATAAGTCAAAAAATGGTAAAGAATATATTCTTAATATAATTGATACTCCTGGACATGTTGATTTTAGTTATGAAGTGAGTAGATCTCTTTACGCATGTGAAGGATCCATTTTGATTGTAGATAGTACACAAGGTGTTGAAGCCCAAACACTTGCCAATGTTTATCAGGCACTAGATATTGACCATGAAATTATACCAATCTTAAATAAAATAGATTTACCAGCCTCAGAAACTGAAAGAACGAAAAAACAAATTGAAGATGTAATAGGAATAGATACTTCAAATGCTGTCGCATGTTCTGGAAAAACAGGTGAGGGAATTGATGAAATTTTAGAAAGTATAGTCAAAATTTTACCCCCACCAAAAGGTGAAAAAAAAGAAAATCTTAAATGTTTACTTGTAGATAGCTGGTACGACTCATATTTAGGTGTTGTAATACTAGTTAGGATTATAAATGGAAAAATCATTAAGAACATGAAAATTAAAATGATTTCAACAAACCAAGAATATGTTGTGGAAAAAGTTGGAGTCTTCACTCCAAAAGCAAAAGATATAAACGAGTTAAACTCTGGTGAAATTGGCTTTATAACTACCGGTATCAAAAATTTATCTGATACAAAAGTAGGTGATACAATTTGTGATGCTGAACATCCCGGAGTAGATGCTTTGCCAGGCTTTAAACCAAGCAAACCAGTAGTTTTTTGCGGTCTATTCCCTGTGGATAGTTCTGAATATCAAAAATTAAAAGATGGTTTAGCAAAACTTCAATTAAATGATGCTAGTTTTTCATATGAAGCAGAGTCCTCTTCTGCGCTCGGTCTTGGTTTTCGGTGTGGTTTTCTTGGTTTATTGCACCTAGAGATAATTACAGAAAGATTAGAAAGAGAATTTGATATTAATTTACTAACTACCACTCCTGGTGTTGTTTACAAAGTTCATCTAAACAAAGGAGAAATAATTGATCTACAAAATCCATCTAGTTTACCAGATCCAACATATATAAAATTAATTGAGGAACCGTGGATTAAAGCAACAATAATTACCCCAGATCAATATTTGGGTTCGATTATAAAAATTTGTCAGGATAAGAGAGGAATTCAAAAAAATTTAACGTACTCAGGAAATAGGGCAGTATTAAGTTATGAATTACCTTTAAATGAAGTTGTTTTTGATTTTAATGATAGATTAAAATCTATGACGAGTGGCTATGCAAGTTTTGATTATGAAATTTTAGGCCACAAAGAGGGTGATTTAGTCAAGCTATCAATATTAGTAAATACGGAAACAGTAGACGCACTTGCCATGATGGTCCATAAAGATTTTGCTCAATCCATAGGAAGAGAAGTTTGTGAAAAATTAAAAGATTTAATTCCTAGACATAACTTTATGATACCAGTCCAAGCAGCTATAGGTGGAAAAATAATTGCTAGAGAAACAATCAAGGGTTTTAAAAAGGATGTATTGACTAAAATTCATGGAGGAGGTGCAAGAGATAGAAAAAGAAAACTTCTTGATAAGCAAAGAAAAGGAAAAGCAAAATCCAAACAGTTTGGTAGAGTAGAAATTCCTCAGGAAGCTTTTATTGGAGTCTTAAAAATAAATAAAGATATTTAATTTATAAACGTTATTATTTTATTTAGTATTAAAGTATTTTTTACTTTTGTAGAATTTATAAAACCAACCTTATTATAAATAGTTTTGCTTGATTTTGGAGTAGTTTTTGGATTGTAAATACTTAAAACTTTCTTTCTAAGAGCAGCACCCAAACATATAGGGCCAGACTCATTACCTATTACATAATTACAGTTTCGAATTATTTCTAATACAGATTTAAAATTTTTATTATATGTAAAAACTATATTGGTTTTTTTTTTCATCTTGAGCATAATAGATAGAAATTTTTTCTTATTTCTTGGAGAAAAATTTATAAATAACTTATTTTTATTAATAGCTATCTTATTAATTAAATTTATATAATTTTGTTCTCCCCAATTATTTTGATTATGAAATGAGTCAATATTTAAAAAAATTTTTTTATTTTTATTAGAAACAATTTTTGAATTCAATTTATAATTCTTTTCTAATTTTTTTAAATTAAATTTTTTTTTCGTTTCGTTGTATATGTATTTTGATAAATCTTTTTCTTTTGATTTAGAAAAACTTAATTTAGTATTTGCATTTGATAAAAATAAAGATGCTTTTAATCTTTTACTCGAAGCAGATAAAACCGTTAGATCTGAATTAAATTTATTAATTTCATTTTTAAGACCCAATACTTTTTGTAAAACTTTTTGTCTATTAAAATTACCATACACAATTTTTGATACTAAATTTTCACCTTTTAAAATAATCTTTGCTTTTGAATTATGAACTGTAATTAAATTAATTTTTGTTTTATATTTTTTTTTTAAAAATCTTAGCAATGGTAAATGAAATATTAAATCTCCAATCCCTCTATAGGGCGAAACAACTAAAATTTTCATAATAATACAATATATATATTCTATGAAAATAAATATAAATATGATAATTCACATTACTCATGAAAAAAATAATTATAACTGGTGGTTTAGGTTACATTGGTTCTGAGTTATGTAAGATATATTCTGGATATAGTTGGAATGATAAAGTTATAGTTATTGATAACAGATTTATCTCGGAAAGAGTCAATCAACTCAGAAAATGGAACATGGAGTTTATTCATGGTGATATTTTAGATAAGGAATTAATTAAAAAATATTGCCATGATGCAGATATAGTTCATCATTTAGCAGGTATTACTGATGTCCCAAGAGTAAAAAGTGAGGCAAGTGTTGAAAAAGAAAAAAAAATTAAGATTGTTGCTGAAGAGGGGACTCAGAATATTTTAGATGTAATCAATGATGATTGTAAAATTATCATGCCTTCTACGCACGTGGTTTATGAAGGTATTAATGAAGTAAGAAAAGATATTTTAGAAAATGAGGAGACTTGTCCAGTTCTTGCTTATGGAAAATCTAAAGACTATAATGAAAAACAGCTTAAAAATTCAGGTAAAAAATTCATCATTATAAGATTAGGATCAGTCTACGGATATTCTACTGATACTGCAAGAATAGATATAATGGCAAATTTTTTTTCAAAAATGGCTTCTCAAAATGGGATGTTAAAATTATTTGGAGGTGGAAGGCAATTAAAAAGTCTTGTTCCATTAATTGATGTAGCGAGATGTTTTAAATTTATGGAGGAAAGAGAAGAAATAAATAATGAATTGTATAATTTTACAAAAGATACAGTGACAGTAAAACAAGTAGCTGAAATTTGTAAAAAATTTAATCCAAGAGTACAGCTTAAAGAGACAAATGATGAAATTCCTAACTTAGGATTTTCTTTATCAAATAAAAAAATTTTAAATACAGGCTTTAAATTTCTTTATAACCTTGAAGAAAGCATAAAAGAAATGATTGTTAAATGGTCAGAGCAAAATATTACAAAAGAATTAGAATACGTTGTAGATGGTCAAAATGAGTATAAAGACTCAAGAGGAAAAATTAGCAATCACGAACTCACAGAACCAATAAATATGATAGGATTAATTGACTCAAAAAAAGGAACTGTGAGAGCTAATCACTTTCATCCACAGCAGGAACAAAAATGTCTTTTTATTAAAGGTCAAATAATTGAAGTATTCCAAGATTTGTTAAATCCTGGCTCACCAAAAATCACACAGGTGGTTAATGAAGGTCAACAGTCTATAATTAAACCTAATGTTGCACATACCATGGTGTTTTCAAAAGATACAATTTTTTTAAATTTGGTTAGAGGTGAAAGAGAGCATGAAAATTATGGGATTACCCACACTATAAGACATACTCTCGTTGATGAAGAAGAAAAAAACTTATTACTAAGTTGTTATAAATTTAATTGTAGGTGTTGTGGCAATACAAAACTCAAAAGAGTTATTTCTTTGGGATATCAACCTCTTGCAAATAATTTATTATCAAAAAAAGATCAAAAAACAGAACTCTATCCTCTAGAAATAAACTACTGTGATAAATGTCATAATTGTCAGTTATCTGTTGCTGTAGAATCAAAAAAAATGTTTTCAAACTATTTTTATCTGTCATCAACATCAAATACATTTAAAGAACATTTTAAAAAAGCTGCAAATAAATATATTAAAGAATTTAAGTTAAACCCAAAAAAATCTTATATTATAGATGTAGGAAGTAATGATGGTATTGGATTACAACCTTTTAAAGATCTCCAATTTAAAAAAATCTTAGGTATAGAACCTGCCAAAAACTTAGCCAAAATATCTAATAAGAAAAAAATTAAAACTATAAACTCGTTCTTAAATCAAAGTAGTCTTAAAAAAATAAAAAAGGGTGCTGATCTTATTCTAGCCTCAAATGTTTTTGCTCATTCGGATGATTTAAAAAATATGGCTAATTGTATGCTAAAGTTAGTTAAGACAAATGGCACAATTATTATTGAGGTTCAACATCTTTTAAAAACACTAAAAGATTTGACTTTTGACAATATTTATCATGAACATTATAATTACTGGTCTTTAACATCTTTAAATTATTTTTTTAATAGCATTTCATCTAAAATTTATAAGGCAGAAAAAATAGATACACATGGGGGTTCCTTGAGAGTTTATATATCAAAAAATCAAAAGGTAAAAATTCAAAGTAGTGTTAAAGAAATTTTAAAAGAAGAGGAAAAGTTTGGAATTAAAGATTTTAAAACTTATAAAAATTTTGAAAAAAAAATTTTACAAATAAAAACAAATGTTAGAAAAAACTTAAAAAAGTTATTAAATAGTCATAAAAAGATTATAGGTTATGGTTCTCCAGCTAAAGCTACAACAGCTCTAAATTTTTTTGGGATTTCAAAAGAAATTGAATGTATTATTGAGGATAATAAACTGAAACATGGAAAATTTATACCCGGGGTTAAAATACCAATAATTTCGAAAAAAAAACTAAAAAGTAATCCCAAATGTGTTCTAGTGTTAGCGTGGAATTTTTTTGATGAAATTAAAAAGAACAACCAAGATTTATCAAAAAATTTTGTATCTATATCTAAATTAAAAAATTAAGCCAGCCAATCTTTGTATTTTTCAGAATTTTTTTGAATATAATTTGGCAATTCATTTAAAGTTGCTAGTCTTAAAGTTTCATTTTTATTAAAAAAATTCTTTTGCTCCTTAATGCACTGATCCAGTAAATTCTTATTTTTAAAATATTCAGTGTTATGTTCTGAGTGAGCATAAGACTCTAGTTTACCAATAATACTCTCTGAAGTTCTTAACCATCCAAAGTGCCAGCCACCATTTTCAATTATTCTTATATTTCTCGAATACCTTGGAGAAAACAGCTTATCTAATCTAAAAAGACTATATTTTTTTATTCTTAAACTTCTGAGCCATTGTAATGACTTTAAATTTTGAAATTTACAAATTTTTGATCCGATCCACTTTTCATTTAAACACAAATTTAATTTATACATTGAATGTACTTGAGAGAAAGCAATAATATTATTACCAATCTGGTTTATTGTAATTTTTTTTAAATCAGGAATTTCATCGATATCAGAAAGTAAAATCAAGTCATTTTTTTTAGCATCATACAATCCTTTAGACAAATAATTTCTTTGAAATTGATCTCTACCATGGGGCTCTTTAATATTTTCAAATTTTTCTACATAATAATATCTAATTTTATTTTTAAATTTAGATATTAAATCTTTATTAATATTTTGAGTTTTTTTATTTCCCTGATGAGTTTCACCAAATTCTACAATAACAAAATAATCAACATATTTGTCAAGTTCGTTTAATCTGATTTCTAGTAAATGATTTTCATCATTAAATCCAAAACAGTCGTAAATTTTCATATTTTATATATATATCTTTTTATTTTATTTGATAAAATTAACAAATTATTAATAAAATTTAATTAATTACTCTATATATAAAATTATGCTTAAAAATGAAATTGTAAATCACTATTATAAAAGTTTAAATGGTAATTACGAAGATCTTATAAAAAGTTACATAAATGAGGAACCTTTTCCCAATATAGAACTAAAAAATTTTTTTAATGAAGAATTTCTTAACAAAGTTTTAAATGAATTTCCTGATTTAAGTAAAAAAAGATCAGAGAACTATAATAATAAAAATGAAATCAAATTTGCTAATAATGATTACAATAATTTTTCTCCAAATATTAAATTGATTTTTAATTATTTAAATTCAGATGAATTTATTTTATTTCTCCAAAGCATAACATCAATAAAGGAAAAGTTAATTGCTGATAAAGCTTTAAACGGAGGAGGTCTCCACGAAATTAAAAGAGGTGGTCTATTAAAAATTCATACCGATTTCAATCGCCACCCATCCTTAGAACTAGATAGACGATTAAATGTATTAATTTATTTAAACAAAGATTGGGAAGAAAGTTATGGGGGTCATCTACAATTGTGGGACAAAGATATGAAAAATTGCAAAAAAAAATATCTTCCTGAATTTAATAAAATGGTTGTATTTGGTACAACTGATTTCAGTAATCATGGTCACCCCGATTCTTTATCTTGTCCAGATAATAGATCAAGAAAATCCCTAGCTACTTACTATTATTCGAATGGTAGACCAAATGAAGAAATTATAAATAGACAATTGAAAAACAGAACTAATTTCAAAGATAGAGAGGGATTTGGCAATGAGACAAATACAAAAAATGAAAATTTTAAGGATTTTTTAAGAAACTTTAATTTTTACCAAAGTCTTAAAAAAATAGAAAAAAAATTCTTTAGAACTGGTAAATCAAAAAGAGATAGAGAAAATAAATAATTTTTTAGATATAATTAGTTAGGGAGAGATGGCCGAGTGGTTTAAGGCGCACGCTTGGAAAGTGTGTGTACTGTCAAAGGTACCGTGGGTTCGAATCCCACTCTCTCCGCCAAGAATCGATTTTTTTTATTTAACAAATTAATGATTAAAATTCATTATTTATTTAAAAATTTGCAAATTAAATAAAAAATTAAATTAATCCTCAATAGATCTTATTTACCAATGCTAATTTAATGTCTTTATCTAGACTCATTTTATTAATCTGAAAAAAAATGATATATTTATATTTTCCGCAAAAAAATAAATTATGAAAAAGACAGAAAATAATAATTATCACGCCGACTCCATCAAAGTATTAAAAGGTCTTGAAGCTGTAAGAAAAAGACCAGGAATGTATATAGGAGATACAGATGATGGAACAGGTTTACATCACATGGTTTATGAAGTTGTAGATAATTCTATTGATGAGGCTTTAGCAGGATATTGTAAAAATATCAATGTTCACATTAATGATGATGGGACAGTTACTGTTAATGATGATGGAAGAGGAATTCCTGTAGATATTCATAAAACAGAAAAAAAATCTGCGGCAGAGGTAATAATGACCCAATTACATGCCGGCGGAAAATTTGATCATGATTCTTATAAAGTTTCTGGTGGATTGCATGGCGTTGGTGTTTCAGTTGTTAATGCATTATCAGAAAAACTCAAACTTACAGTTGATAGAGATGGAAAAAAGTATTTTATTGAGTTTAAAAATGGTGATGCAATCAAACCTCTAAAAATAATAGGAAAATCTAGGTCAAATGGAACAGAAATAAATTTTCTTCCATCAAAAGAAATTTTTTCTTCAACAAAATTTAGCTTTAATATCCTTCAAAAAAGATTAAGAGAATTAGCATTTCTTAACAAAGGAATTAAAATATCCATTAAAGATCAATCTCAAAAGAAAATTAAAAAATCTGAATTCAAATTTGAAGGTGGAATTTTAGAGTTTGTTGAATATTTGTGTATCAATAAGGAACAACTTAAAAATAAAAATGATAAAGATTTATTTAAAAAACCAATATTTATTGAAGGCAAAAAAGACAAACTTGAAGTCGAATGCTCCTTAAAGTGGAGCGCAAACTATTCTGAGGACGTTTATCCTTATACAAATAATATTTTTCAAAAAGATGGCGGAACCCATTTGTTAGGATTTCGAAGTGCCTTAACTAGAGTAATAAATAAATATGCAAATGAGCAAAATTTATTAAAAAAAAATAAATTATCTATATCTGGGGATGATATTAAAGAGGGGTTAACTTGTGTTTTGTCCGTTAAAATACCAGATCCAAAATTTTCATCACAGACAAAAGATAAATTGGTTTCCTCAGAGGTAAGAAATGTAGTTGAGTCAATAATTAATGAAAAATTATCAGTTTGGTTTGATCAAAATCCTTCAGTGGCAAAAATTATTCTTGCGAAGGTTGTTCAAGCTGCACTTGCTAGAGATGTTGCAAGAAAAGCTAGAGAGAACGTAAGAAGAAAGGGAGCACTAGAGCTAACAGGTTTACCAGGTAAATTGGCAGATTGTCAAAATTCGAAACAAGAAGGTACAGAATTATTTATAGTAGAAGGAGATTCAGCTGGTGGATCTGCAAAGCAGGGTCGAAATAGAGAAAATCAAGCTGTTCTTCCATTAAGAGGTAAAATTTTAAATACTTATACTAGTAATAATGGAAGTAAAAAAAATGGGAATGGAAATGATATAAAAACAAAAACATTGGCAAAACTAATTTCTTCAAATGAAATAGTTACCTTAATAAATGCATTGGGTTTAGATCCAAAACAAGAAGAGATTGAGCTTAAGGATTTAAGATATGGTAAAATAATTATAATGACTGATGCTGATGTAGATGGCTCTCATATTAGAGCTTTATTATTGACTTTCTTTAACAATAAACCTTTTAATAAATTGATTGAGCAAGGCCATGTTTTTTTAGCTCAACCACCTTTATATAAAATTAACAAAGGCTCAAAAGGTATTTATATAAAAGACGATAAAGAATTAGAAAATTATATTTTAAAAAATTCAAAAGAACTTAGTAAAATTAAAAAAGGATCTAAAGATTTTGAAAAAAAACTTCAAGATGAAAAGTCAAAAATTAGCATACAAAGGTTCAAAGGACTGGGAGAAATGAACCCAGATGAATTATGGAATACAACTTTAAATCCCGAAACTAGAACTTTACTAAAAGTTGAATATTCAAAAGATTTAAAAAAAGATATCGATTTAATCCATACACTAATGGGAAATGATGTGTCTCTTAGAAAGGATTTTATTGTAGATAATGCAATAAATGTTTCAAATTTAGATATTTAAAATGGAGTTTATTCAAGCTTCAAAATCCTACTATTTAGATAGATCTACTTATATTAATTTAAGGTGGATAGCTATAATTGGTCAGTTTATAACAATTAATTCTGTTAAATTCTTGTTAGAATTTGAATTTCCATATTTGCTTTCAAATATAATAATTCTATTTGGTATTCTAAGTAATTTATATTTATATCATTTTGATATTAACCCTCAAATATCAAATAAATCTTCATTTATTTACTTGTTAATAGATATTTTTCAATTAAGTATTTTACTTTATTTAACTGGTGGTGTTTTAAATCCATTCTCAATTTTTTTAATAATTCCAAGTATATTTTCATCTTCCAATCTAAGTATTAGAACAAATTTGACATTAATAACTATAACTCTATTTGTTATTATTTTTTTAACATTCTTTTCGTATGATCTTCCGTATCCAATGAATGAAAAATTAAGCATTGATGAAAATTACTATTATTCAATACCACTATCATTAATAGTTGCCCTTATATTCCTCAATTATTTTGCAATTACTTTTGGAAAAGAATCAAGATTAAGAAAAGAGGCTTTAGATAAAATTCAAGAAGTAATTGCCAAAGAACATGAACTAGTATCACTTGGTGGCCAAGCTGCAGCTGCGGCACATTCTTTGGGAACACCATTATCAACTATAAAAATTATCTCACAAGAATTATTCGACGAATTCAAAGAAGACAAAAGATTAAATAAAGATTTGGAATTACTGGTAAGCCAAGTAGAAAGATGTAATAAAATTTTGAGAAAACTCACATTAAATCCAATCTACGAAGATGAATTTATTGATAAAGATTTATCTTTATTTGAATACATTGATGAAATAATTAAATCTTTTGAGGATATATCAACTAAAAAATTTATTATTAACGTAGAGCAAAATTCTAATTCATTCCCAATTAGAAAATCAATTGAATTAGTTTATGGGTTTAGAAATTTTATTGGAAATGCAAACAAGTTTGCTAATAGCAAGATATTTATAACAATTAAAAGTGATAGTGAGTTGTCCGAGATAATTATTGAGGACGATGGGAAAGGATATCCTAAAGATATACTTTCTAAAATTGGAGAGCCATATTTAAAAGTATCAAAGTCAACAGATAAATCAAAAAGAGGGCTGGGCTTAGGAATATTTATAGGAAAAACTTTACTTGAAAAAAATTCTGCTCAATTAATTTGTAGAAATTCTCAAACTAGAGGTGGGGCAGAAGTTAAAATTGTTTGGAAAAATAATGATCTAAAAATGCTTTAATTAAGTTTTTTTTTATTTTCGAAAAGACCACTAAGTTCTTCGATCATTACATCTCCTAATTCTTGGACATCTGTAATTTTAATTGCTTTCTTATAATACCTTGAAACATCATGACCAATTCCAATTGCTAATATTTCAATATCACTTTTATTTTCTATGAATTGAACTATTTTTTTTAGATTCTTTTCTAAAAAGTCACCTGAATTTACTGAAAGAGTTGAATCATCAACAGGAGCACCATCTGATATCACCATTAAAATTTTTCTTTCTTCTTTTCTTTTTTTTAATCTACTAAAAGCCCAAGAAATTGCCTCACCATCGATATTTTCTTTTAAAAGTCCTTCTTTTAACATTAGTCCAAGATTTTTCTTAGACTGTCTCCATTGTGAGTCAGCTGACTTATAAATAATGTGGCGCAAATCATTTAGTCTACCTGGATTTTTAGGTTTATTATTTTTATTCCATTCTTCTCTGCTCTTTCCGCCTTTCCAATTTTTAGTTGTAAAACCAAGTATTTCCACTTTTACAGAGCATCTTTCCAATGTTCTTGATAATATATCTGCACATATTGCAGCAATAGTTATTGGTCTACCTCTCATACTACCAGAATTATCTATTAGAAGTGTGACTACTGTATCTTTAAAGTCTAAATCCTTTTCCTTTTTAAATGACAAAGAATTAAATGGATCTAAAATTATTCTTGGTAATTTGGAACTATCAAGCAATCCTTCCTCTAGGTCGAAGTCCCATGCTCTGTTTTGCTTAGCTAATAATTGCCTTTGCAACTTATTAGCTAATTTAGTAATCAGATCCTGAAAATTAATTAATTGCTGATCTAAGCTTTTTCTAAGTTTTGTTACTTCTTCTTTTGTTTCTAAATTTTCAGCTTTGGCAATTTCATCAAACTTATTGGTAAATATTTTATAATCTTTATCCCCAACTTCACCATTTACTTTTTGAATCACACTTTCTGAACTTTCCTTTTCAGAGTCGGTATCTACTAATTGTTCATTAATTTCGTGCTGGCTTATATCATAATCCATATCAATACCATTTTGATCTTCTGTAGCATCATTGTTTTCTTGATCTCCTTCAGAATTGTCACTAGCGTCTTTATTAGGGTTATCCTCTTGTTGATTATTATTTTCTTCATTTTGCTTATCATCTTCATTTTTTTCTGAAGTTAAAATATCCATACTTTCAAGTATTTCTGAAAACTTTGAATTATAATTTTTTTGATTTTCAATATTTTTTTTTAAATAATTAATATGTTTACTGAATGATGAGTCAAAGTCTTTTTCCCAAAATTTTAAAATATTTTCTGATAAAGAATTCAATCTAATATCGAAAAAATTTTTTAACATATAAAGTTCAAATGCTTCTGAGATTGTAACATCCTCTTTTGTTTTGAGTTGATCTTTTCTTTTAATAGATAGAGAATAATTATAATTATTTTTTAAATTTTTTGAGATTCCTTTCAACATATTTGAACCAAGAATTTCATATCTCATTTTTTCAGAAATATCATAGAGTTTTTTACTTGCCGTATTTCTTGGAATATTTTCATTATATGTTTCTTTGTCTGAAAATTTAATTTTTAAAGCTTCCGAGTCTGCTTCTGCCCTTAATTTAATATAGTTTTGTTTATTCTCTAAATTTTCGACCTCAATAAAATCAAAATTATTAGAATTTGAACCTTTTTTAATTTTAGGATCTATTTTGAAATCGTCAGAAATTACTTTAATTGTTGATATTAAAGCCTGTTTAAATTTTTCTTTGATATTTTGATCTTTTTTCATTTAAATCTGAATATTAACCATTGACTCTGGCAAGTCCTCACCAAAACATCTTTGATAATATTCAGATATAATACTTTTTTCTGCTTCGTCGCACTTATTTAAAAAAGTTACTCTGAAAGCATATCCTGTATCTAAAAAAATTTCACTATTAGATGCCCAATTTAAAACAGTTCTAGGACTCATTACAGTTGAGATATCACCTCCAATAAACCCTTTTCTGGTTAATGCTGCAACTTTAATCATATTTGCTATTTTTTCTTTACCTTTTGCATTATTTAAATTTTTATTTTTCGCTAAAATTATTTCCATTTCTTTTTCTAAACTTAAATAATTTAAAGATGTGACTATTTCCCATCTATCCATTTGTGCTTGGTTAATTTGATTTGTGCCAGAATACAATCCTGTTGTATCACCTAGTCCAATTGTATTTGCAGTAGCAAAAAGCCTAAAGTATTTATTTTGTTTAACAACCTTGTTCTTGTCTAGTAACGTAAAAAAACCATCACTTTCTAGAATTCTTTGCAAAACAAACATAACATCACTTCTACCTGCATCATATTCGTCAAAAACAAGAGCTATAGGGTTTTGAAATGACCATGGCAATATCCCTTCTTTAAACTCTGTGATCTGTTTACCGTCTTTAATCACTATTGCATCTTTTCCGATTAAATCGATTCTACTAACATGAGAGTCCAGATTTATTCTTACACAAGGCCAGTTTAATCTAGCTGCAACTTGTGTTATATGGGTACTTTTACCTGTACCGTGATATCCATGAACTATTACTTTTTTATTATATAAAAAGCCGCTTAGAATTGCGAGCGTTGTGTCCCTATCAAATTTATAATCTTTATCTATTTCTGGGACAAATTCATTTTTTTTAGAAAAAGCTTCTACTTCCATTTCACTTTCTATACCAAAGGTTTGTTTCACCGATAGTTTTATATCTGGTTTTATTTCTAAATTAGTTGTCAATTTTTACCTTATATGTATTTTTTAATTGAGTATAAGCCAATGTAATAACTTTAAGTTTATCTTCAAATTTTTTATTTCCCAAATTCATATCAGGGTGAAATTTTTTAACAAGTTTTTTAAACTTTACTTGAACTTTTTCCCACCCAATTCCAATAGATAAACCAAGAATACTAAATGCTTTTATATCATTATGATCAAATTTAAATTGACGCATATTGAAATTTTGGTCTTTAAACTTATTTTTGTTAGCTTCATCATTTAAAGCATTATTCCATAAAATCTTAAAAAAGTTATCAGAGGAACTAAAACTCTGAGTTTGTTTATGCCATGTCATATCTGCTTTAATAAATTCATAAATTTGCATATCATTCATACCCTCAAAATAGTTCCAGTTTTTGTTAAACTCCTTCACATGTTTTAAGCATAACATCCTATATTTCCTGCTATTATCTTTTTCTATAGGAGCTTTATATTCTGCCTCGTTAGAACAATTATTCCAGTCACATATATTTTTCATGATATATAATAATATTTATATTATGGATATAAATCAACTTATAGAAATTGTAAAAAAAAAAATTGATGAGAAAATAAATTGTAAGGAAATTATTATACAAGATAAAACATTTTTACACAAATCTCATTCTCAATCTGAAAAGGGTAAATTTCATATTAAGTTAATTATCGAATCTGATGAACTCAAGGAATTAAATAAAATTAAATCTACACAATTAATTTATAAAACTTTAGATTATGAATTAAAAAATTACATTCACTCAATACAGATTTTAATTATTTAACTCCATCCTTAAAAAACTTTTTATCTTAGAATCATTAAATCTTTTATTTAAATCGATCTTTCCAAAGTTGTTTATTAAAATTATATTTATATTATTGTTATTATTTTTTTTATCCGACTTCATATATTTTAAGATCAAATTTATATTTTTTTTTTTAAAATATCTTTTTAAATTAATTGATAAATTTAGTTCTTTAACGTGACTAACTATTTTTTTGTATATTTTTTGAGGCAAAACTTGATTTATTAAACTAAATTTAGCTGAAGATATAATTCCTAAAATAACTGCCTCTCCATGGTTCAAATTTTTACTATAACCATTTGATGCTTCGTATGCATGTCCAAATGTGTGACCTAGGTTTAAAATTTTTCTTAGGTTTTTTTCTTTTTCATCCCTTTCAACAATATTTTTTTTAATTTTACAACTATCATAGATAGCCTTTTCTAAAAAAGGTGATTTTAAATTTAAAATCTTAAATTTATTTTTATTTAAGTAATTAAAATTTTTCTCTTTTGATATGATTGAGTGTTTTAATATTTCTCCATATCCACATACAATTTCTCTTTTATTTAGGGAGTTTAAAATTTTAACATCTGAAATTACTATTTCTGGTTGATAAAAAGAACCAACTAAATTTTTTCCATAAATATTATTAACACCAGTTTTTCCACCTATTGAGGAGTCAACTTGTGATAATAAAGTTGTTGGTATATTAATAAATTTCATTCCTCGCTTAAAAATACTTGCAGCAAAGCCTACGACATCTCCAGTTATTCCTCCGCCCAAGGCAATTATGTAATCGTCTCTATTAAAATTATTCATAAATAAAATTTTTAAAATAGAATTAACATATTCTAAACTTTTATTTTTTTCATTAGCATTAAAAGAATGAAAAAGAATTTTTGATGAAACAATATTTTTTTTTAATACTGATAAATTTTTTTTTGGGACATTTTTATCTACTACAATCAAACATTTTTTTATTCGAATGTTATTTTTTTTAAATATTCTTTTTGAACTTTTTAATATGTTATATCCAATATAAATCGGATATTTTTTTGAATTTGTATTAATAATTAATTTATAATCTTTCATATATTGTAACTATTTTTTTTACTATCATATTTTTAGATATTTTTTCACAGTTTATTTTAAATTTTGATAGTGAATATATTTTTGATCTACTGGATATCGTTTGACTCATCTCGAAATTACTTACTCCAAAGGCCATAGGTCTTTTTTTGCTTTTAGAAATTCTCTTTAAAATTGTTGCATTGTTCCAATTTAACCAAATTGTGATACATTTTGACAAAGCTTCTCTTCTAATATTTGCGTTTAAAAATGAACCACCCCCTAAAGCAATTATGTAATTTTCTGATTTTAAAATTTTAAGAGTAATTTTTTCTTCAATCTTTCTAAAGTAGTCCTCTCCCTTAAATTTAAAAATATTTGCTATTCTTTCCCCTGTTTCATTTTCTATAGCATGATCAGTATCAATAAATTTTAATCCTAATTTTTTTGACAAAAGATAACCTATAGTGGATTTTCCAGATCCCATCATACCTACTAAAACAATTTTTTTATTTAATTGCATAATTCTTTATTGAAAAAACATAAATATGTCTTAATTTGAAAATATTCAACAGTATATGCAATTTCAAAAAAAAACAAGATTTGGAAATTTTGGTGGAATTATTAAATTGTTAATTAAAGTATGTTTAATAATAGTAGTATTATTTGTTGGGGTTATCCTATTAGATAGAATTGATTTTCCTTCACCAATAAAAAAAATAGAAAAAATAATTTCTAATGAAAACTTTAAGACAGTTAAGTAAGTATACTTTATTAAAATCTTTAACTATTTTTTTCATATTTTTTTCAAGTGTAATTGCTGAAGATGAAGCAATCGATATCTGGAAAATAGAAAAACAAGAAAAAATTAATGATAACAATAAAGAAATTGAAGATATTAGTGATACAGATTCTAATTTAAAAATTATAAATACTTCAGATCAGTATAATCAAATCATAAGCAATACATCACTTGAAGATAAGGATTTGATAGTAGGTTTATATGATCCATCTGATAATGGACTTAAATTAGATATGTGGATGCAATCTGATGGAAATGAGATTAAAAATCTTATTAACAAAATTAATAGTTTAGATTTGTCTAATGATGCAAATCAAATTTTAGAGATTGCACTTTTAACAAATTCTGAAATACCAAATAAAAATATTAACGAGGATGAATTTATAAATTTTAAAATTGATTATCTAATTAAAAAAAATAATAAAAAATTAATAGTTGATTACTTGGAGAAAAATAAAAGTAACATTTACAATATTAAATTAATCAAGCATTATGTTAATGAATATTTAATTGAAAATGAAATAAAAAGATCTTGTGAATTAATTAATAAAGTAGATATTTTTAATGATCAGTATTTAGGTAAGTTTAAAATTTATTGTCTTCTAATTGAAAATAAAAGAGATCAGGCACAGTTAATATACGATCTATTAATTGAAACAGGTTTTAGTGATAATTTTTTTGAAGATAAATTTTTTTTTCTCATGGATTATAAATCTGATGTAAAAAATGAAATTTCAGAAAATTCTATATTAGACTTTCACCTTTCTCACAAAGTTACCAATAATTTTTCTTTTCAACCAAGAAAAGAAACCCCAAAATTTATTTGGAGATATTTATCTAATGCAGATTTGTTACAGAATACAGAATTAATAAATTTAGATGATTATGAGAATATTTCTCTAATTGAAGAGGCAACTCATGACGGTAATTACAATGAAACGGAGTTATTTAATCTATATAAAAGATTTCAATTTAATATTAATCAACTTTTGAATGCAAAAGATATTTATAAACAGTTACCTATACATGAAGGTAGGGCTTTAATATATCAGAAATTATTATTATCAAATGACATTGAAAATATTTTAGATTTATCACAAATACTAAAAAATTCATTTAAAAAGGATAATATAGAAAATGCATTTAATTTGGAATTAAGAAAATTTTTAGATAAAATTAATATAACTGAGGTTCCGTCTGATTACTCAACTTTTTACTCAAATAATATTCAGAAAGAGGAGGTAATTGAAAAAAAAATTAAAATTAACAACAAAATTATTCATCAATCAAAATTATTAAATTATATAAATGGAAAAAAATCTATTGAAGATATTGATAAAGATTTAATTAGTTTACTTAAAAACATAAAAAAAAATAAAAAATATATTGTTACAACTAAGGATCTAGTTTTAATGGAGTCTTTAATTTCAGATGGGGCAGAAATACCAAAAAAATATCAAAGTTTATTTGAATTTGGCAAATCAAACATACCAACTGACATGCAATTGCTAATTAGTAATGATGAAATTGGGCTAGTTTTGTTAAGATTGGTTGAAATAATAGGTCAAGATAATATAGATTTTCTTGACCCTGATACGTTATATTTTATGACATCTACATTAAATGCCTTAGATATTGATCAAATAAGAAATTATATATTATTACAAGTTCTTCCTTTAAAAGTTTAAAAATTATATTAAAATTAAGAAATGGCTATTAAAACTATATTAACTGAACCAAATAAAATTTTAAGACAAGTTTCAAAACAAGTAGAAAAGGTTGGTGAAGAAGAAAAAAAAATTATGGATGATATGCTCGAAACAATGTACCAAGCAAATGGAATTGGTTTAGCCGCAATTCAAATAGGAATTCCAAAAAGAATTATAGTGATAGATTTGGCAAAAGGAGAAGAAAAAAAAAATCCTATGTATTTTGTAAATCCAGTTATAAAAAATAAAAATCAAAATTTATCAACTTATGAAGAGGGATGCCTTTCTGTTCCAGATCAATTTGCTGAAGTTAATAGACCCAGCACATGTGAGGTAGAATATTTAGACTACAATGGAGAAAAAAAAATTTTAAAAGCAGAAGGTTTAGTTGCTACTTGCATACAACATGAAATGGATCATTTACAAGGAATTTTATTTATTGATTATCTTTCAAAATTAAAAAAATCAATGATTATAAAAAAGCTTTCTAAAGGTAAAAATAAATTTGATAGAATCACTTTTTAAATAATGAAAAATAAAATTGTTTTTATGGGTACTCCAATATTTTCAGTGCCTATATTAAAATCATTGTATCAAAATGGATATCCTGTTTCAGTTGTTTATACCCAACCTCCAAATAAGTCTCAAAGAGGACAAAAATTAAAAAATTCTCCAATTCACAATATTTCAGAGATTTTAAATTTAGAAGTTAGGTCTCCGTTAAATTTAAAAAATAATGAGAATGAATATAACTATTTAAAAAATTTAAATGCTGATTTAGCAATAGTAGTTGCTTATGGTCAAATAATTCCTGAAAAATTTTTAAATCTTACTAAGTATGGATTTATAAATATTCATGCATCATTACTTCCAAAATGGAGGGGTGCCGCACCAATTCAAAGATCTATAATGAATTTAGATAAAGAAACTGGAATTAGTTTTATGAAAATAGTGAAAAAATTAGATGAGGGTCCAGTTTGTAAAAAATTAAATATTAAAATCTCCGAAAAAGATAATTATGATACTTTGTCTGATAAATTGTCATCATTGGCTTCAGAAAATATGCTAGACATAATAGATGATATTTTTGAAGAAAAAGTTTTATACGAAGAGCAAAATCACGAAAAAGCTACTTATGCAAAAAAAATACTCAAATCCGAGGGAGAAATTAAATGGAGTGAAAACGCAGAAAATATTTTAGGTAAAATAAACGGATTGTATCCATCACCAGGAGCGTGGTTTGTTTATAAAGGTGAAAGATATAAAATTTTAAATGCTGAATTAGGTTTTAAATCTGATCAAGCTGGCAAAGTTGTTGATAATAATTTAGAGATTGCTTGTGGAAATAATAAATCAATAAAAGTAATTCAAATACAAAGACAGGGAAAAAATATCCAAAATATTGGAGAATTCATGCTTGGAACGTCTATTAAAAAAGATACCAACCTTAATAATGCATAGATATCAATTAAAGATAGAATATGTTGGGTCAAAATATTTTGGCTGGCAAATTCAACAAAAAGGTAAAACAATTCAAAAGACTATTCAATCAGTATTAAAAAAAATATTTAAAAAAAAAATTCAATTATATGGTTCTGGACGAACAGATACAGGTGTACATGCAATAGAACAATCTGCACATTTTGAAACTGAAAAAAAAATCCACAACTTAAAGAAATTTTTAGAAACAATTAATTTTTTTTTAAATAATAAAGATATATCAATTTTAGAAATTAATAAAAAATCCCCAAATTTTCATGCTAGATTTTCTGCGAAAGAAAGAGTTTATAAATACATTATATATAACAGATCAAGCAAACTATCTTTGAACAATTTAAGAGGTTGGCATATTAAAAAAAAATTAGATATTAATTTAATGAAAATTGGTGGTCAAAAACTAACTGGAACTAAAAATTTTGGAACTTATAGAGCTTCTAATTGTGGATCTAAAAGTCCAATTAAAACTTTAAAATCTGTAAAAATAAAAACAAAAAGAGAAAAGATTGAAATTTATTTCAAATCCAAATCTTTTTTAAAGCAACAAGTTAGATCTATGGTTGGATGTTTAAAGTATTTAGGTGAAAAAAAATGGGATTTAAAAAAATTTATAAAAGTAATGAATTCTAAAAAAAGATCTTTATGTGCTCCACCTGCACCACCTCATGGATTATATTTAGAAAAAGTTATTTATTAATTCGAAAATTTTTTTGATGACCTAAACTAAATTTTCTGTGTATTCTCCATCTTGACTCTGCTCTAACTATATATCCACAACAATTGTTTGATCCACAATTACATGGAAATTGTTTGAAGTCCTCGTCATATCCAAATCCATAATCACAAGTTAATTCTTCACCTTTTTTAATATCTCTAATAGCTGTCACCCACAGTTTGAGTCCCTTCCCGTCATATTCACAATTGTTTGAGCAAGAATGATTTATTAATCTTGCTGTATTGAAAGAATAATCTCCATCTAGGTCATATCTGTTATTTAAATTAAAAAGATATATTGGTTTGGCGTTGTCATATTTTTTTGACAGTTCTGTTTGTTTTTTTGTAATAATTTTTCCAATATAATTAATAATTTTAGTTCCTTTTTTAATATTTTTAGTTGCACAAAGGCCATACCCTTTTCTGTCGATGTTTGTTTTTTTGATTTTATACAAAGGCATAATAATTATTTATTAATTTTTTTTTTTTAATCAACCAAATTCTACTAGTGCGTTAACATGTTCATTAGCGCTTTCAGCCAAGGCATTAAGATCATATCCACCTTCTAGAATTGAAACAACTTTACCATTACAAGATTGTTTTGTAGTTTCTAATACTCTTCTAGTTATCTCATAATAATCCTTAGATTCTAAATTTAATTGACATAAAGGGTCATCTTTGTGAGCATCAAAACCAGCAGACATTAATATAAATTCTGGTTTAAAATTTTTTAATCTTTTTAGCATATGTTCATATGCATCAAAGTATTCATTAGAGTTTGTACCAGCTGGCAAAGGAATATTTAAAGCATTATTATGTTCTCCTTTTTGATCTTCAGATCCACCTCCTGGATAATATGGATATTGGTGCAAACTTGAGAAAAAAACATTTTTATTCGATTTAAGAATATCATATGTGCCATTTCCCCAGTGACAATCCCAATCTATAACTGCAACTTTTTTATATTGATATTTTGAAATTAAATAATTTGCAGCAACTCCAATATTATTTATTACACAAAAACCCATTGCTTTGCTTTTTTCAGCATGGTGACCTGGAGGACGAGTAACACAATGAGCAGCTCTAAACTCTTTATTTTCAACTCCATCTATAGCTGTGATTATTGATCCTACTGCATCAAAAGTTGCATCCTTACTACCCGGAGATACAACTGTATCTCCATCTAAAAATACCAGACCTTCTTTTGGAAAAGCATTTTCAACTGAACTAAGATAATTAGGTGAGTGTGCTTCTTTAATTATCTCTTTGTCAAAAACAGCTGGATTTTTCCAAATAAGTTTTTGATTTTTTCTTAATTTATCAATTATTGATGTAACTCTCGAAATGCTTTCAGGATGGCCTGATCCAGTATTATGATCCAGAGAAGATTTAGAAGTTACTATTGCAGTTTTCATTTAAAATAATTTTCTAAAATATTATAATATATTTTAGTTAACTTTTTTAAATCTGAAATCGATGACCTCTCATCAACCATATGAATTGTATTATTTCTTAATCCCAACTCTAATCTTGGAATTGAGCCCAAAAATCGACTATCGCTAGTACCTCCTCTACAATTCAATTTTGCTGTATTCCCTGTAACTTTTTTTACAATTTTTTTTACCATATATATTTCTTTGTTAGGCTGAGTGTAAAAAGCTTCTCCACTAACTCTATATTTTATTTTAGTTTTGCATTTTTCTTTTTTTGCAACTGCATTAATTATCTTATTTAGTTTTTTCTTCAAAGAAGATGACTTATGTTTAGAGTTAAATCTCACATTGAATTTTGCACTAGCAGACTGGGGTACCACATTTTCAGACAAATTCTCTACATTTATTTTTGTAAATTCCAAATTAGATTGAGGCATAAACTTAGTACCATTGTCTAAAGATAAATCTTTTAATTTTGATATTATTTTAGCTAGACCTGTGCATGGATTTATGTAAGAACCATAAAACGCTGAGTGACCACTTTTTCCATATACAGTTATTGTTCCATTCATAGAACCACGTCTGCCAATTCTAATCTCATCTCCAATAGATCGATTTGAAGATGGTTCAGCAACAATTGAAAAATCAACTTTCTCCCTTTTTTTCTTAAGATATCTAATAACCGCAGGTGTTCCTAAACCTGTAGTTTCCTCATCTGCAGCGATTATAATAGAAATAGATCCTATAAAATTTTTATCTTTAATAAAATTACTTATTGCACTTATAAAGCAAGCTATTCCTCCTTTCATATCCTGTGATCCTCTACCATTTAAATATCCTTTTCTAACAACAGCTTTGAAAGGTGAAATTTTCCAATTATTTAGATTTGCAACTACATCAGTATGACCTAAAAAATTTATGTGAGGTCTAGAATTTCCGTATTTAGCATACAAATTTAGAGCAGGTTTAGGACCTGTTCCTTTTGATTTAATAATTTTACATCTAAAACCTATTGAGGATAATTTTTTGGATAAAAATTTCATTATACCTTTATCTTCAGTTTTGATTGTAGGAAAACGTATTAGCTCTTGAGCTAAAATTATTTCATTAATAGTTTTCATTAATTTATTCTCTTAAAAGGTCGTTTATAGAAGTTTTAGATCTAGTTTTTTCATCAACTTGTTTAATAATTACCGCACAACTTAATGATGGTGCCGATGGATTCTTTTTATCTGGAAGTGTACCTGGAACAACAACAGAATATGGAGGTATTTTTCCATATGTAATTTCACCTGTTGACCTGTTTACTATTTTTGTTGATTGACCAATATACATTCCCATACTCAACACTGAACCTTCTCCAACGATTACACCTTCAACAACTTCAGACATAGCTCCTAAAAATACATTGTCTTCAATAATTGTGGGTAATGCTTGTGCTGGTTCAAGAACCCCTCCAACACCACTACCTGCAGATATATGACAATTTTTTCCAATTTGACTGCAGCTTCCAGCTCTTGCAAATGTGTCAATCATTGTTCCAGAATCTATGTATGCTCCTATATTGACATAGCACGGCATTAGAACTGCATTTTTACCTACGAAGGATCCTTTTCTAACAGGACTATTAGGAACCATTCTAAAACCTGCAGCCTCATGTTGTTCTTTAGTCCAGCCCGCCGTTTTACCTTTAAGTAAATGGGCTTTGTCAAACCAACTAGAATATGGTCCATTTAAATTTTCCATTGGATAAATCCTAAAGCTAAGCATAATCGCTTTTTTTAAATATTGATGAGTAACCCACTCACCATTAATTTTTTCTGCAACTCTAGATTTACCACAATCTAAATCTTCAATAACTTGGTTAATAGCATCTTTAATTGATTGGTTAGAATTTGGATTAATTTGGTCTTTATTATCCCAAGCTTCATTTATAGTTTTTTCAATAGACATAATTAATTACTTTTTAATAACCTTATTTCTTTTAAAAATAAAGATAGATTTTCAATTTTATGATCAATGTAGTCTTTATCTGACTCCATTTTTCCCCATTGTTCATTATTTTTTAACCACACAGTTGAGCAACCCCTTTCTTTACCAATAGATAAATTTTTTGCTATATCTTCTACATAGATTGTTTCTTTTGGATTAATTCCAAATTTTTTTACCATCAAATCAAAAGCTTTTGGTTCAGGTTTAGGTGTATATTCTGCATCAGAAATATCAAATATTCCTTCAAATAAATCATCTATACCTAGATGGCTTAAAACATTTTTGGCATGGTTAGTGCTACCATTTGTAAAAATAAGCTTTCTCATATCTGATTTTTCTAGTTCCTCTCTTAAGATTTTATCTTTTTCCATAAATGAAAGATCAATATCATGAACATAGTTAAGAAATTCTTTTGGTGGTATATCATGATGTATCATCAAACCATTCAAACTAGTATTATATTTATAAAAATAGTTTGTTTGTAACTCTTTAGCTTTTTTTAAATCAATTTTTAGTTTTTCAGAAATATATTTTGTCATTAGCTTAGAAACTTGACCAAATACTGCCTCTAAATCTTGATACACAGTTCCATCAAGATCTAACAATAAAATTTTTTTATTTTTTAATTCATTCATTTTCTTATTAAGGTTCCTGCACCTTTGTCAGAAAATATTTCAAATAAAATCGAATGAGGTTTTCTTCCATCAACTATTACAACACCAGTAACACCATTATTCACAGCATCAAGACATGTGTTCATTTTAGGTATCATACCTTCTGTTATAATCTCATCATTAATCATTTTTAATATTTCAGATGATGTAATTTCCTCAATTAGTTTCTTTTCTTTATCTAATACCCCATTTATATTTGTCATTAAAATCAGTCTTCTTGATTTCAAAGATTTTGCAATTGCACCTGCAGCTGTATCACCATTTATATTATATGTTTGATTATTTTTTCCTATTCCCAAAGGAGAAATTATAGGAATCATATTTTTTGCCAATATATTTTTGATTATATTACTATTAATTTTAGATGGTTTTCCTACAAAACCAAGTTCTTCTGATTCAGGAATAACTTCAATTATATTATTGTTTTTAGTATTTATTGAAATTGCTTCTGTTCCCTTTTCTTTAAGAGAGTCAACAATGTCAATATTAAAATCAATCAGCACATTCTCAACTATATTTATAATTTTTTCATCAGTTACTCTTAAGCCTCTTATAAATTTAGATTGAATATTTGATTTATCTAATTCTCTTTTTATTCTTGGTCCACCACCATGGACAACTACAATTGAAAGTCCTAATTGTTTTAATATACTTAAATCTGAGATAAAATTATTAAATATATTTCTATCAATAAAAACATTTCCACCATATTTTATTACAATTAAATCATTTTTATATTTTGTTATGTATTTTTGAACTTCCTCTAAAGCAGGTCCATTATTTGGAAGAATTTTTTTTAATTCTTCATTATTTAGATTCATTTTTATTTAGTTTTAACTGTTGTCTTTCTTAGAATGATCCACTGCTGAATAATTGTGAGTATATTTGTCATTGTCCAATAAAGAATCAAACCTGCAGCAAACGGAGCTAATATAATAGTTATAAAAAATGGAAAAAATGCAAATATTTTCTTTTGAATAGGGTCTGTCATTGGTGATGGATTTAAACGTTGTTGTAAAAACATTGTGATACCCATTAATAATGGTAGCAAACCAATTTCAAGAAAAGATGGAACATTATAAGGTAATAAGCCAAATAAATTAAAAATTGTTACCGGATCTTTGGCTGAAAGATCTTCCCATATCCAAATAAACGGAGCATGCCGCATAGAAATATCGAGTAATAATAATTTGTATAAACTAAAAAAAATTGGGATCTGAATTAATATGGGCAAACAACCTGATGCAGGATTTATACCTTCAGATTTATATAATTTCATAAGAGATTTTTGTAGCTCCTGCTTGTCATTTTTATGTAGTTCTTTCAAACGATTCATCTCTGGCTGTAAAACTTTCATCTTTCCCATACTTTTAAATGCATATTGATTTAAAGGAAAAAATACTATTCTAACTAAAATAGTTAGTAATATAATTGCATAACCATAGTTGCCTGAAAATATAAAAAAGTATTCAAGTATAAAAAACATTGGTTTTACTAGCCAATAAAGTATTCCCCAATTTATCACTAGATCGAATTTATCTATATTCTCACTTTCTGCATAACCATCAATATCTCTTACGGTTTTAGCACCAATAATAGATTTAACATTATTTTCTATTGAACTATTTGATTCTAATAATAATCCTTCAGAGTCAATGTAGCTTGCTCTGTATTTATTTTTATAATCAATATCCATCCTAAAGGGTCTATCTTTAGGAGGAATAATTGATGTAACCCAATACTTATCACCAATAGCAATAAAGCCTTTTTTTGAATTTTTGGTGTAACTTTTTTCGTCAATATCATCATAATCAATTTCTTTTAACTCCTCATCAGAAACAGTTACAAAACCTTCGTGAAGAATATAAAAATCTGTCAAATCTTCAGGAATATTATTCCGATGTAAATAAGCATATGGATAAAATTTGTATTTTTTATCTGTTTTATTTATTATTTTTTGATTAATTTTAAATAAATACTTTTCATCAAGACTTATGATTCTTTCAAATCTAAGCCCTTGATCATTTTCATAAAAAATCGATACAGGATTATTTGGAGAAAGTTTCTTATTGCCGGAAATTTTCCACTTGGAATCTAAATTTGGTGTATCAATATTCTCGTCAGATGAAACCCATCCTGTATTAAATATATATCCATCCTTAACATTAATCGGATTTAATAATATAATTTTTTCTTTACCATTAAGTTTCTCGTTGTAGTTTTTAAAAGTAAAATCATCTATTGCACCACCATTTGAAAGAGAAATAGACCCAATTATATTTTCATTTTCGAATGAAATTCTGTCAGAATTGCTTATAGCTTCATCTCTTGAAATTGTATTGATTTCTTTTGTATCTATTAATTTTGGAGCTTCAGAATTTTCTACAATATTATTTTTTTCTTGCAGAGCCTGATTAATTGGCTGGGGCTCAGGTGCAAAAAAAAGTCCATATAATATAATAACTGCTGCACTCAATGATATTGCTGCAATTACATTTTTAGAGTCCATTATTATTTAACCTTCTTTTTTGCTGGATCAAATCCTTCGCCTCCACCTAAAAATTTTATAGGGTGGCATGATAAAATTCTTTTAGTTCCTTTTACAAAACCTTTTATTAGTCCATATTCATTTAAGCAATCAATAAAATAATCTGAACATGTCGGCAAATATCTACAATTATTTCCTATAAGAGGAGAAATTATTATTTTATATAGTTTGATTAGACCAATTAATAGAATTTTTAAAATTTTCATTATTTTATTTTTATAAAATCTTTAAATAATGTTGTTTTTATATTGTCATAATTTTCTACCAAAACATTCTTCTTAGCTAAAATTAAATAAGAATAGTCAAAATTAATTTTAATTTTCTTAATAGCCTCATTCATCATATTTCTTAATCTTCTTTTAATTTTATTTCTTTTTACAGCGTTGCCAATTTTTTTTTGAGCTACAAAGCTTATATTTAAGTATTTATTACTTTTACCAGAAAGTTTTTTAAAAAAAATTGTTAAATATTTATTATTTATTTTTTTTCCGTTTATAAGTGATTTGAACTCATCATTCTTAGAAAGACTAGATATTTTAACTCTCATCAAACTGTTAATTTTTTTCTTCCCTTTGATCTTCTTCTTGCTAATAATTTTCTCCCACCCTTTGATTTCATTTTTGATCTGAAACCATGCCTTCTTTTTCTTACTAATCTACTTGGTTGGTATGTTCTTTTCATAATATCTTAATAAAATCTTACTAAAATTTCGGTAGTTATAAGAAATAAGTATAATAAAGTACAGCTAATTTTGAGTTTTATTTATGAAAAAAGATATAAAAATTAAATTATTTTTAAGTATTTTTTACATTTCAATTTTATCAATATTTTTGTGGCTTTTTTTTAGTTATTTTTCTTTAGAAGAAATTACAAGTTATGATTTTATAAAAAATAATAGAAACTATCTTGCATCATTAAAAGAACAAAACTTTTTAATTCTTTTTACTTTATTTTTTTTATTTACGATAATTTGGGTCTTAATGTTAGGTTTTGGGCTTCCAATAGTTTTAACATCAGGGTTTATATTTGGTACTTGGATTGGTTCTTTAATTGCTGTTATTGGATTAACTTGTGGAGCAACTTTATTATATTTTTTTGCAAATTTTTTTATTAAAGATCTAATTCAGAAAAAATTCAGTAAAAAATTTTCTAATCTAAGTTCAAAAGTTGAAAAAAACGAATTTTTATTTTTTTTAATTTATAGATTTATTGGAGGTATTCCTTTTCAAATTCAAAATATTTTACCGGTTTTGTTTAACGTCAAATTTAAAAATTATTTCTTTGGTACCTTAATAGGAATGTTTCCTCAAGTATTTGTTTGGGTATCTTTAGGAAGTGGATTAGAAAAAATAATTGATAAAAATTTGGAATTTCCAAATTTTATAGATATGCTAATTACAAAAGAGATATACTTACCGATTATAGGATTTGTTGTTTTAATATTTCTAGGTTTTGGAGTAAGAAAATTTTTTTTTGTAGATGATGGTGCCCCCACCAAGAATCGAACTTGAAACTTAACCTTACCATGGTCACGTTATGCCATTTAACTATAGGGGCAAAAAAAAACAAATTTAGTGTATAAATAATAATTTTTCAAATTATTGCCATTTTTTTTTTTTAAAAATAGGTTATATCTAACTAAGGAAATGCTATGGGAATTCACTACGATTATAAAAGTACACGTGGGGCAAAGGCTATGGAGAAGCAAGCTAAACGTGAAAAAAAACTTGCTGAAAAAAGAGCAAAGAAACAAGCAAAGTCAGGAAATATAAAAGAGAAAGACCAAGACCAATCTATACCATTGGATCAAGTAATCACATTAGATCATCTTACAAATCCAGATAAAAAATAATTATTATGAAAAGTACAAAAGATAAATTAAGTAAATTAGAAAATGCTATGCGTAAAAATTTAAGAAAAAGAAAACTTTTTCAAAAAAAACAAAAAAAAAATAAAAAATAACAATGTCAATTCAACCGGATACTTGGATAAAAAAAATGTGTAAAGAACATAATATGATTGAACCATTTTTAGATCATCAAGTGTCAGAAGGTAAAATATCTTATGGTTTAAGTAGTATGGGGTATGATGTTAGAATTTCTGATGAATATAGAATATTTACAAATGTTAATTCATCATTAGTAGATCCAAAAAGTTTTTCTGATGATAATTTTATAGAAAGAAAAGGACCTTTTTGCATAATTCCTCCTAACTCTTTTGTATTGGCAAAGACTATAGAGTATTTTAGAATTCCAAATGATGTTTTATGCATTTGTGTTGGTAAAAGCACATATGCTAGAACAGGTATAATTTGCAATGTAACTCCTATAGAAAATGAGTTTGAAGGTAATATCGTGATTGAATTATCAAATACTACTCCAAATCCAGCAAAAGTTTATTCAAATGAGGGAATAGCTCAATTTTTATTTTTCAAATCAGATAGTCCTCCCGAGACAACATATAAATCTAAAAATGGTAAGTATCAGGGACAAACAACTATACAGGTAGCAAAAATAAAAAAAAATGGATAAATTTTTGATTAGTGGTCCTAGTAGAATTAAAGGACAGATCAACATTCAAGGTTCTAAAAATGCTGCCCTACCAATTTTAGCATCAACTCTTCTTTTTGATAACGCTGTAGTAATTGAAAATTTACCAAGGGTAAAAGATATTGATACAATGCTTAATCTATTGAAATCTCTTGGTTCAAAAATTCAAATTTATAATAATAAAAAAACTGTAAGAATATCTCGTATTAAAAATTCAAAATATCTTGCCTCTTATTCATTAGTCAAAACCATGAGAGCAGGTATTTTAGTATTGGGGCCGATGATTTCAAAATATCATAAATCAATTACATCTCTCCCGGGCGGTTGTTTGATAGGGGCTAGACCAGTAAATTTTCATTTAAATGCTCTAAAAAAACTTGGTATGAAATACGAAATTAAAAAAGGTTACATTCACGCAAGTTCAAAAGGTAGGCTTCAGGGCACTCAAATTAAATTTTCTAAGATAAGTGTAGGAGCTACAGAAAATACAATTATAGCTTCCTGTCTTGCTAAAGGCAAAACCACTCTAAAAAATTGTGCTATTGAACCTGAAATTAAAGATTTAACAAATTTCCTTAATTCAGGAGGTGCAAAAATTAAATGGATTGGAAAAAGAACGTGCCAAATTATTGGAGTTGAGTCTTTAAATCAAACTAGATATTCAGTAATGGGTGACAGAATTGAAACTGGAACATTTTGTGTAGCAGCAACAATTTCAAATGGAGATTTAAAGATAAAAAATTTCAACCCTAAAATTATTCAGACTGAAATTAATATTTTAAAAAAAACTGGTGCTAAAATTAAAACATCGAAAAATGAAATTCATATTAAGGGACCTAAAAATATTAAAAATATTAATAGTATAATTACTAAGGAATATCCAAATTTTCCCACTGATTTACAGGCCCAATTCATGGTTTTGTTATGCAAAGCTAAAGGACGAAGCTCAATAACTGAAAGTATTTTTGAAAATAGATTTATGCATGTCGCTGAATTAAGAAGACTAGGAGCTAAAATTTTAATTAAAGAGAACAGGGCAATCATTGAGGGAAATACACAGTTTATAGGAGCTGAGCTAATGTCGAGTGATTTAAGAGCTTCTGTAGCATTAGTGTTAGCTGCAATAGTCTCTAAAGGCAAATCAACAATTAATAGAATTTATCATTTGGATAGAGGGTATGAAAAAATTGAAAAGAAATTGCAAAAAGTAGGAGTAAAAATTAAAAGATTAACTTAATGGCAAGTAAGTTCCTAAAAAAAATAATTGCAAAAGACCAACAGGGTTTAAATACCATTTCAGCAATTTGCTCAGAATCTAAAATAAAAATTAGTGATATTAAATTTTTAAAAAACAATCAGATTTTCCTATTATTAATAGAAAGATTTAATAAAGAAGGCAGTAAAAAAGAAAAAAAAATTAATAGTATTCTAAAATTTGATTACATTAACACCTCTAAATCAAAGAATATAAATCAAAATAATAATGATAAAATCATTGAATTAATTTCAATTAATCTTTTCAAGAAGGAAGAAAATTATGAAATAACACTGTTATTTTTAAATAATGTAATTATAACTCTTATCGCAGAAATAATTGAAGTTACACTTGAGGATCAAAGAATTAATGATAAAAATTGATAGCAAAACATCAAATTACTATAAAAAACTTAAAACAATTTTAGATCGTAGAAGGAAGTTAGATACAGCTAATTTCACAAAAGTATCAAGAATAATAGCAGATATTAAAAAACAAAAAAAAAAAGCGTTAATAAAATATGAGATTAAATATAGTAAAAATACAAGAATTACATTACCAAAAAAAATAATCAATAAATCTGTAAAAAATCTTAATAGAGAAATTAAAAGCTCTATAGATTTTGCGTATAATCGAATAATGAAGTTTCATATGCTACAGAAAAAAAATTTAAAAAATATTTATTACTTAGACAAATATAAAAATAAACTTCAGTACAATTTAGTTCCGATACAAACTGTTGGAATTTATGTACCTGCAAATCTACCATCTTCTCTATTAATGAATGCAATACCTGCAAAGGTGTCAAATGTAAAAAAAATCATTCTTGCAACTCCAAAGCTTGATCCAGCAGTAATGTATGCTGCTAAAAAAGTTGGCATCAAAGAAATATACTTTATGGGCGGAGCACAAGCTATAGCTAGCCTAGCTTATATTCAAAATGTTGATAAAATAGTTGGGCCTGGAAATAAATTTGTTGCTGAAGCTAAAAGACAAATATCAGGCAAAATTGTTGGAACAGAGTCTATGTTTGCAGGACCTTCTGAGATATGTGTAGTTGCTGACAAATTTACTGACATAAATCAAATTGCCACTTCTTTAGTTTCACAGGCAGAGCACGATCCAAATAGCCAATGTATTTTATTAACAAAAGATAAGAAAATATTACCAAAAGTAAATCTTGCTATAAAAAAAATAATAAAGTCATTACCTAGAAAAAGAATAGCCAATCGATCTCTTAAAAATCATGGAATAAATATAATAATTAAAAATGATAAAGAAATTATAAATACAATAAACTTAATTGCCCCAGAACACTTAGAAATTAATGTAAAGAATTACAAAAAATATTTAAATAAAATATATAATGTTGGTAGTATCTGTAATGGCAAGTATACGCCAATGAGCTTAAGTGATTACACCGTTGGAACCAATCATATTCTTCCCACTAGTGGAAGCGCAAAATTCAGTTCAGGTTTAAGTATAAATGAATTTATTAAAAAAATTTCTATTGTTACTCTTAGTAAATTAGGGGTAGAAAAAATTGGGAATCAAGCTATAAAACTCTCTGAGTATGAAAAACTATTTGCTCATACTCAAAGTATTAAATCTAGAATGTAAAGAGGTTAAATTTGGCAAAACAAGATACACTTGAATTCAAAGGAAAAATTATAGATCTCCTTCCAAATGCAATGTTTCGAGTTAAGTTAGAGAATGATCATATAATAACTGCACACGCAGCAGGGAAATTAAGAAAAAATCGTATTAGAGTTTTGCAAGGAGACAATGTTACAGTTGAAGTAACTCCTTATGATTTGACCAAAGGAAGAATTATATTTAGATTTTAAATTATTGGGTCTCTGGTGTAGCTGGTGCGCACGAACGCCTGAAAAGCGTTAGGACCTGGTTCGTTTCCAGGGGGACCCACCTTAATAAGCATTTTTTAAACAATTATAAACTTGCAATAAATTTTAAAATCTATTAACAAGTCACCAAGCTAATAATTAGCTTAAGTACTAACAATAAAAGAAAGAGTAAAATGAGTCTAAAAGGTAAAGTAAAATGGTTTAATGGAAAAAAAGGTTATGGTTTCATTGAACGAGAAGATAAAGAAAAAGATGTATTCGTGCATGCTTCAGCTGTAAGAGATGCAGGTTTAAGATACTTAAACGAAGGTGACGAACTTACATTTGAAGTTGAAGATGGAGATAAAGGTCCTTCCGCAGTAAAACTGCAAAAAACCTCTTAATTCTAATTCAAATAATTGTATAGGGATTTTAAAGCTTTCTTTTAAGCTTTATTAATTCCTATACAAATCATACTTGCAATAATTTAATTTAATGCTATTTAGCTCCCAATGATTAAATATTTTAAAAGAACAAGAAAAACTCACAGACATCATTTCCATGCTGGCTGCTCGCTAGCTATTTAATTATTTAAAAATTTTAATTTAACAACAATTAGTATAAAATAAATATAGGCCCTGGTGGTGAAATGGTTATCACGAAAGTTTGTGGAACTTTAGTTTTTGGTTCGATCCCAAGCCAGGGTACCAAAAAATGAATAAAGATAAAAAATTAATACCTAGTTTACCATCAGGATTTGAAGATAGGTGGGGCAAGAAAATTTTACTCAAAAAAAAGCTTTTAAAAGCAATTGAGAGAAACTTTATTAAGTTTGGAGCAGACGCTCTTGAAACACCTTCTTTTGAAGTAAGTGAAAATATAGGATCTTTTTTAAGTGAAGATCAAGATAATGCTATTTCTGATGTATTTTCATTTAGGGATGGAGATAAAAACATTACGTTACGTTATGATTTGTCCAGTCCTTTAGCGAGATTCGTTGCTCAAAATAATCAAGAACTTCCTTCAATTTATAAACGTTATGCAATTCAAAATGTTTTTAGAAATGAAAAGCCTGGCAATGCAAGATTTAGGGAATTTACACAAGCTGACTTTGACATAATTGGAAACGTAGACCCATCCCAAGCAAACGTTGAGTTATGTAATTTAGTTTCAAGTACCTTATTAGATTGTGGTTTAAAAAGTGGACAATTTAGTATCAATGTAAGTAATAGAAAAATAATTCAAGGTTTAATTAATGATTTAAATATCCCAGAGGAAAAACAATTAAAGGTAATTAGGGCAATCGATAAACTTGATAAACCAGGTTTTGGTTTAAAAGGTGTTGAAGATTTACTTAAAAAGGAAAGAAAAGATTCAAGTGGCGCTGTTACTAAAGGTGCTAATTTAAATGATGAACAAGCATCTAAAATTTTAAATTTTTTAAAAATCAAAGATTTAAAAGAATTAAAAAATAATTTAAAAAACCAACTATCTCAAGAAGGAATTAAAGAATTAGAAGATTTTTTTGAAATACTTGCCATGGGACCTTACAAAGATCAAGTAAAAACTAACTTTACAATAGTTAGAGGATTAGCTTATTACGATGGATTTATTATTGAGACCAATCTTAATTTTGAAGTTACTAATAACAAAGGTAAAAAAGTAGATATAGGAAGTATTTGTTCAGGAGGAGCTTATGCAAAATTGATATCAAGATTTAAAGGAGTTGATGTGCCAGGAACTGGTATTAGTTTTGGTATAGACCGTCTTTTATTTGCTATGATGCAATTTGATCAGATTTCAATGGAACAACAGAAACCAGTAATGGTTTGTGTAATGGATAGAAAATATTTGAAAAATTACTATGAAATATTAAATATTTTAAGAGAAAATAATATCAATTCTGAAATATTTTTAGATAGTAAAAAAAACCTTGGCAAACAACTGACTCTAGCAAATAAGAGAGAATTACCAGTAGCTATAATCTGCGGTGAAAATGAATTTAATGACAAAACAATTACGATAAAGAACCTTCAGGGACAGAAGGGTGAAAATAGCAAAACCATTCCTAAAGAGAAATTAATAGATGAAGTCAAAAAAATTATCTGAAAGCATCCTTAGATCTATAAAATCTAAAGGCTTTAAATATATTGATTTACCTCCAGTAATAGAGGCAAATCATATTGTTGAAAGATCAGGTGAAACTTTTAAAAGATTTTTATTCTCTTTTAATGATCAAAAAGGTAAAGAATTATGTTTAAGACCAGATTTAACCATTGCATCTTGCATTAGATATTTAAGTCGAAAAACCACAGATACAGAAAAAGTTTATTATCAGGGACAGGCTTTTAGGAAAACATTTAATAAAAAAAATTCAATTATAAGAAATCAAATTGGTTTTGAAATTATAGGTTCGAAAAACGAAAAAAAAGATGATCAAAATATTTTAGAGACCTCAATTAAATCAATAAAGAATTTTGGATACAAAACTGGAAGTTTAACTGTTGGAAATGTAGAAATATTTAAAGTGCTTTTAAATAAACTTGATATTCCAAAAAGGTGGAGATTACGTCTTCAGAGACATTTTTGGAGGGAAAAATATTTCAACGATTTATTAAAAAGATTAGAGACAAATTCTGATGTTGACCCAACAGTTGTTGAGATAGATAAGAAAAGATACAAAAAAATGTTAAATGAAAATCAATCAAAAATGATTTCTGGTAGGACAGTTGATGAAATACTTCAAAGGTTTGATAATAAAATTAATGATCCAAGACGAACTAAAAAGGGACGAAATGTTTCTAAAATTATTAAAGAATTTTTAAATATAAATTGTCCAATAGATAAAGCAGCAATTAAATTAAATAATTTTTTTAAAAAAAATAAAATAAATTTAAGGGTAGAAAAAGATTATTTTCCCATTACTAAAAATAAATATCAAAAGTTAAATATAAAGTTTTCATCCTCATTTGGAAGGGAGCTTGAATATTATACTGGTATGGTTTTTAGGATTAATATTAAAAATAGATCAAACAATATAGAAATCAATGGTGGTAGATATGACAATTTAATTTCAGATCTTGGAGCAATAAAAAAAGTTCCTGCAGTAGGGGCAGCGATTAATTTATCATGATTATCTGGATTGCATCATATCCTAAAAGTGGTAATACATGGCTCAGATCTTTGCTTTGTAGTTACTTCTTCTCAGTTGACGGAACATTTAATTTTAATTTGTTAAAAAATATAAATTCATTTCCAAGTGAAAATAATTTTAAAAGTTATGATGATAAATTTGAAAACCCTGAGGATACTGCAAAGTATTGGATTAAAGAACAAGAAAAAATTAATGAATCAAAAAAAGTAAAATTTTTAAAAACTCACAACGCATTTTGTAAAATAAATAATTATACTTTTACAAACTCACAGAATACTTTAGGGGCAATTTATTTAATTAGAGATCCAAGAAATGTTATTACTTCTCTAGCTACACATTATCAAATAAGCAAAGAAGAGGCTTTACAATTTATGAAAGATGAGAAAAGAGGAATAGTCTCCAAAATAGATAACAGATATATTGGTTTTCAACCTTTACTATCTTGGAGCCTCAACCATAAATCCTGGTTAAATCATAAGTCTTTTCCAGTACATTTAGTTAGATATGAAGATCTAGAAGTAGAAACATATGAAACATTCATAAGTATTTTAGAATTTATTAAAAATTTAAGAAATGATTCAAGTTTAATTGATAAAGAAAAAGCAAAAAAATGTATTGAAAATTGTAGTTTCGATAAATTAAAAAAAGAAGAAGACACTTCAGGTTTTCCTGAAGCTATTAACAAAAAAGGCACTAATAAAAAAATTAAATTTTTTAATTTAGGAGTTAAGAACAATTATAAAAATATTCTTGATAAAAATTTATTATATCAAATGAATGAAATATTTAAGAATGAAATTAAAGAATATAAGTATGAGTAATTTAATTAAAATTGGAATACCAAGTAAAGGCAGACTAAGAAATGATGTTTTAAATATTTTTAGAAAAATGAAATTGAAATTATCATCTGAAAAAGGCAAGAGGGATTTAGTAGGATATATTTCTGGAAAAAAAAATATTAAAATTATTTATTTGCATGCAAGAGAAATAATAGAGAGTTTAGGAGATGGTTCTCTAGATATTGGTTTTTCTGGTTATGATCTTTTAAGAGAGAGTGAACAAAATATTCAAAATAAAATTAAAATTGTTAAAAAGTATGAATTTGGAAAAGCCAATTTAGTAATTGCAATACCTGATGATTGGATTGATGTTCAAACAATAGCTGATCTTGAAGAAATTGCTTTTGAATTTAAAGATAAAAAGAAGAAAAAATTAAGAGTTAGTACAAAATATTTAAATTTAACAAGAGACTTTTTATATTCAAGGGGTGTAACACAGTTTAAACTCATAAAAAGTTTAGGGAGTACCGAAGTAGCACCATTCACTGGAACTTCGGAGATAGTATCAGATATAACTAGTACAGGAGAAACATTAAAAGCAAATAAACTAAGAATATTAAAAGATGGACAAATTTTAAAATCGCAAGCATGCTTAATGATTTCAAAATTATCCTCAAGAAAATCAGGTATTAAAAATATTATAAACTTGCTTGGTAAATAAATTATCATAGTATTATGATTGTTATGGAAGATTCGCTATTATATATAATTTTAGCTCTTATGGGGGTGGTAATTTATTTATTACTTACTTTGCGAAAAAATAAAGAAGAGCCAAAAGATAATAGTCAAGAGTTGAATAACCTAAAGGAAAGTATCAACTCTTCATTTAATAGTATGTCTAGTTCTTTTAACAGTTTATCCAAAGATGTGACGAGAGATATGACTCAAACGTTAACTTCAGTTAATGAAAAAGTTTCTGCTTTTAATATTCAAGTTGAAAATCTAAATAAAAGCCAGGATGGTATTAATAAGATTTTAGCAGGAGTTAAAAAGTATGGAACTCTCGCTGAGTTTAGTTTGGCTTCTTTAATAAAAGATTTGTTGCCATCTTCTCAATTTATCTCAAATGTTAAGATGAAAGAAGATACCTCTGAAAATGTAGAATTTGCTATCAAACTTCAAGGAGATGTTTTAGTTCCAGTAGATAGTCATTTTCCTGTAGAAAGATTTAAAGCAATAGATGATGCCCATCAAGAAGATGATAAAAAAGCAATGGCAGATGCTAGAACTAAATTAGCAAAAGCTTTTAAAGATAAAGCTAAAAGTGTGAATGAAAAATATATTGTTCCACCTAAAACTACAGATTTTGGAATTGTATATGCACCAACTGAAAGTTTATATAAAGAATTAACGGACTACCAAGATCCTAGTTCTAAAGAATTATTAACTCAAGAATTAATGAAAAAGTATAAAATAGTAATCATGGGCCCGAACACTCTTTCAGCTTATTTGCAATCTTTGCATATGGGATTTCAGTCATTAAAAGTCCAAAAGGGTGCTACAGAAATTTATAATCACTTAAAAACAATCAGTACAAGATTTTCAAAGCATTTTGACAATGTAATTTTGCTTCGAAAAAAATTAGAAGATGCAATGAAGGTTGTAGATACATTTGGTACAGATGCGAGATCAATCACCAGAACTTTAGAAAATATAAAAGATCCCGAGCAAGTTGAAAAAGCTGTCAAAACTGAAAACGTAGAAAAATTTGTCGACCACTCAAAACAACTTAAAAATTAATTTCATTTTCAAATTAAATACATTTATAAGTGACACAATGAAGTGGAATAATAAATTTAATTATCCAAAATCATCTAGATCCATTGAAAATGGTATGAGAAAATATTTATTTGATGACGAAAAATTACCAAGTGTTACCTCTATTTTACAAGCAACCAAATCAGAGGAGGACAAAGCAGCATTAGAGAATTGGAAGCAACGTGTTGGCTATGTTCAAGCTAATAAAATTAAAACTGAGGCATCTAGCAGAGGTACATCAATGCATTCTTATATTGAGGATTTTTTAAAAGGACGAATTAATGAGAGTTTTTTTGAAAGTAATGAACAGTATAAAAATATGGCTAAAGAAATAATAAATAGAGGCATTAAAGGAAAATTAGAAGAAATATTTGGAATTGAAACCACACTTCACTATCCAGAAAAATATGCCGGTACAGCAGATCTTGTAGGAGTTTATCAAGGAAAAGAAGCAATTATAGACTTTAAACAAGCAAATAAACCAAAAAAAGTTGATTACATTCAAGATTATTTTTTACAATTAGGCGCGTATACCCTGGCCCATAATGTAGTTTATAAAACAAATATTACTTCAGGAGTAATATTATTATGTACAGTAGATAATTTATTTCAAGATTTTAAAATTGAAGGAACGGAATTACTTATGTATCAAAATTTATTTCTAGGAAGAGTAAAAAAATTTAACAAAATGAATAAAATAAGTTGACTTTAGTTTACAAATGCTTACAAAATTTATTACTAACTAAAAGCTACTTGTTTAGATGCGAATTGCTTAGTCCTCAAAAAATAATCTAAACATCCATCAGAACATAGCTTTTAAAGGATAATTGATATATGAATTTAGCTATTTGGGATATTGAATCATCTAGTGCTAGTACCGATTTTGGAAGCATAATTGAAATTGGTGGTGTATTAGTTGATGAACACTTTAAAGAAAAAGACAGATTTAATTTTAGATGTAGATTGCCTGAGGGTGAAATTCCACAAGCAATGGCTTTAATTGTTAACAAAACAGGTATTAAACAATTAACTCAAGGAAATTTAAGCCACTATCAAATGCTTAGTGAAGTTGAAAAAACCTTCAAGAAATGGAGTCCAGCGATCTTCCTAGGATGGTCCAATATAGGATTTGATGATGAAATGATTAGGAAGGAATTTTTTAAAGGTATTAGATATCCCTACATAACAAATGCTTCACCTTCAAAACGTCACGATGGTATAAACATTGCTCGAGCTGCCTATGCAGTAGATCCTTCAGTTTTAGAAACAGAAATAAATGAAAAGAATAACCCGGTATTTAAACTTGAATCTCTTTCTCGAATGCAAGGACTAGATTCCAGCGATGCTCACAGCGCATTAACAGATGCTACTCTAACCGCAAAAATTTTAAGTATTATTAAAAAAAGACAACCGAGCACTTGGGATATGTTTTTAAGAACAGCAAGTAGATCAGATACAGAAACAATTTTTAAAAAAGAAGAAATAATTACTTTAAATGAATATTTCTATGGAAAATCAAGGTTATATCTATGTGCGCCTTTACATCCAAAACACTGTATACATCCAATTTATAACTGGGGGCAAGCAGTAGATTTAAGAGTAGATGTTGAGCCCTTATTAAATATGTCAATTAATGAGTTAAGGATTGAAATGAAAAAAACTCCTAAATTTTTAAGAACAATTAGATCCAATAAGGCTCCGATAATATTAGATGCAAAGTATGGTATGGAGGTTGAACCTTATAATGCAATGGATAAAAGCCTGATAATAAAAAGGGCAAAACTAGTGAAAGAAAATGAAAAATTCAGTCAAAATATTTTGACTGCATTAAGAGAAATTGCAGAGGAGAAAGAACAATCTAAGTCTCAAGAGGATATATATGCGGAGGAGAGCATTTATCAAAAGTTTACTTCAAATAAAGACACCTCATTATTTCCCTCATGGCATGCTGCCTCATGGAAGGATAAATTGAGACTTCTTGACAAATTTGATGATGAGAGACTTGTCGGTTTTGGAAAAAAAATAATTTTTCAAGAGTCTCCTGAGACTTTGCCAAATAATATGTTTCAATCAATTAAACGATCAATTGCAAAAAGAATTTTAAGTGAAAAAGCTGAAAAATGGTGGACAGTATCCACCTGTTATAATGAGATCGATACTCTTAGAGACAAGTATTCCAATGAAAATGATCAAGAAAAATTAAAGTTCTTAGATGAATTAAATAATCATGTAATGTCAATACAAAAAAAATATGAAAATTCTTAATGTGGATAATGAAAAAAAATTTTTTTTTACTATTGATTAAAATTTAATTCTCAATATATAGATCTTATGGCTACATTAAACGTAACTGATGAAAATTTTGAAAACGAAGTAATCAAATCATCTAAACCAACTATAGTTGATTTCTGGGCTGAATGGTGTGGACCATGCAAACAAATAGCACCAACTCTAGAAGAAATCTCAAATGAAATGTCTGAAGAGGTAGTTATAGCAAAGCACAATATTGATAATGAGCCTAATACACCAACCAAGTATGGTATTCGTGGTATACCTACAATGCTACTTTTTAAGGACGGGGAGTTGAAAGCTACAAAGGTTGGGGCAACAACGAAATCTAATATAGTTGCCTGGATAAAAGAAAATATTTAATTTAATTTTAGTATTTCACCACAAAGATATAAAGAACCCACACATAAAATAATACTTTTCTCTTGAGCTGAAAAAGATTTTATACTCTCTTCTATACTATCAGAAAGATGAAATTTTATTTTAATACCACTTAATTTATTTTTTAAATCCTCCTTAAAAATTGCTCCTTCGTTATTTGGAATATCAATTAAGGTAATCGACTTAACAACCGTCTCAAAGGCTTTAACAAATTCATAATGCTCCTTATCTTTCATCATTCCAATAATTAGATTAACTTCTTCATTTTGTGTTTTGGCCCAATTTGATATTGAAAATGATGCTGAAATATTATGACCACCATCAATTATTAGTCTATTATTTCCAGCAAGTTTTTTTAATTTTCCAGATTTAATTTCTTGAAGACGACCTTTAAGTTTAATTTCTTGAACTCCTTTTTTAATACTTTCATCTTTAACCTTAAAGATTTTTCTAGATGCAGCTATAGAAGTGCTAATATTGTATAACTGATGTTCTCCTAAAATATTGGGTTGTGGCAAAATTAATTCACCGAACTCATCTTGATATTGAATAAAACTATTTTCAGATTTTGAAATATTGAAATTTTTACCAAAAAAGTATTTTTTAGATTTATTATTTTCTAATGATTTTTCTATTTTTTTTCTAATATCTTCATTTACTTGTTTATTAACGAATATATTTGAGTCTAAAAGTTTATTAGTTTTCTCATATATAACGCCTTCTATACTTTTATTTTGTAGCCATTGAAAATGGTCATTATGAATAACACCTAAAAGTGTTGATAAATTTTCTTTAAAAACATTTGTGCTATCGTACTGATGAAACAAACCTGACTCAATAATATTTATGTTATCTTTAAAATTTTCAGCGTATTTAATAAATGTGCAGGTCAGTATCTCAAATACTGTTGCATTATCTTTTCCTAAAACTTTCTCCACATCTTCAATCAATTCTATTAGATTTTCCTCGTTTATTTCTTTATCATTATATATAAAACGTTCAGTATAAGATGTAAGGTGTGGAGACGTATATAAGTTACACTTATAACCGTTCTGTTTAAGAATAGATTGAAGAGAATACGCCATTGATGCTTTAGAGTTTGTTCCAACTATACTAATAACATTTTCTAACTTATTCTGTGGATTGCCTAATTTTTTTAAAAGATTAAATGTTCTACCTAAAGATAGGTCTAATTTTTTCTTATGATGCTTCTCTAGTCTCGACAATAAGTTCTGAAGTTTCATTTAGATTCTCAGACTTTACCTCAGAATTTTTCTTTAGCAATATATCAAGTAAATTCCCTATTTCTTTAGATAAATCTTTTCTATGAATTACTTTATCAACAAAACCATGTTTTTCTACAAATTCAGCAGTTTGAAAATCTTGACTCAACTCTTCCTTCACTGTTGCTTGAATAACTCTTTTTCCAGCAAAAGCTATTAAACAACCACTTTCTGCAAAATGAATATCACCTAACATTGCAAATGATGCAGTAATACCTCCTGCAGTTGGATCTGTAAAACATACTATGTATGGAAGATTATTTTTTTTTAATTCATTAATGGCTAAAGTTGTTCTTGTCATGTTAGCCAACGCAATTGGACTTTCAAACATTCTCTGGCCTCCTCCACATGGAAAAAAAACATAAGGTGTTTGATTGTCTATAGCATGCTGAACACCGTATATGATGGCTTCTCCTTCAGCAGCACCAACTGAACCACCTATGAAGTCAAAATTAATTGCACCGGCTGTGACTTGGATTCCATTAACAGAGCCTTTAGCTATCATTACTGCACAATTCTGATGAGTCTTTTTTCTCGCTAGTGATAATCTGACTTTATAACTTTTTGTATCTTTCCAATTTAATGGGTCTTCAGAAGGTTGAGGTGTTTCTAAAATTTCATATTTGTTTTTACCAAAGAAGATATCAAACCTTTGCCTACAACTAATTCTATGATGTTTGCCACACGAGCCACATACCCATAAATTATCCTCAAGATCTTTTTTTAAAACTGGTCCCTTACAACAGCTAGTCCAATCAGAATTTTCCATATCTTCTTTTGACGGTCTCTTTTTCAGTACTTTCTTTATTTTTTCGCCAAAATTTTTTGCTTTTGTTAACCAGTTCATAAATTTATATTTTTTAATTTTCTTACTAATCTAACTATATTTGTGACAGGATTTTGTCTACTAATTAAACTTCTAGTAATTTCCTTGCAAATTGCGCTTCCTACGACTAATCCATCAGCAGCACTTAAATTTTTAATTGATTTCTCAGTAATACCAAATCCTATTACGATATTCTTTTTTTTATTTATTTTTTTAATTTTATTATAATTTAATAATATTTTTTTTGGAGATACTTTCAGTTTACCTCCTGTAGTAGAAAGCATACTTATATAATAAAGCATACTATGTGAGTCGCGAATAATATTTTTAAGTCTCTTATTTGATGTTGTGGGAGAAATTAATTGAACAAAACATATTAATTTTTTTTTGCATTTTTTTGCAAAAACTTTGTTTTCTGGCCAAGGTAAATCAACAACAATTAACCCACTTACTCCACTTTTTTTACAATCATTTAAAAATTTATTTTCTCCATATTGATAGATCATATTATAATAACCCATCAATATTATTGGTTTTGAATTTTTATTTTTTGTAAAATCTTTTACAATTTTAAAAATATTTTTTATTTTAATACCACCTTTAATTGCTCGATAGGCACTAGTTTGAATTTGGCTTCCATCTGCTACAGGAGTATTGTGAGGTACACCTACTTCAAGAATATCAGCATGACTTGATATAGATTTTAGTATTTCCAAAGATTGCTTTTCTGAACTATCTCCCGCTACTGTATAGGTTAATAAAGCGGGTCTATTTTCTTGTTTTGCTTTTTTGAACGCAGAATTAATAAGATTAAACATACTTTTTTCCTAATCTTTTTTTTAAAATTTCTCGATCTTTGTATGCGTCTCCACAACTGTTAACTATAACAATTGTATCTTTACTAAATTTTTTTGACTCTTTTATAGCAACATAAAATGCATGACACGGTTCTAATGACGGCCTGAGATCTTCAAATTGAGTAACAAGTTTATACGCATTCAAAGCTTCTTCATCACTAGCAGCGGTATATCTTGCTCTTTTAGTATCTTTCAAAAAACAATGAAGTGGAGATATTCCAGGATAGTCCAACCCAGCAGAAATAGATTCAGTTTCTTCTATTTGTCCATCGTTATTTTGATTCACATACTGAGCTGCTCCATGCAGAATTCCAATTTTAGATCCATAAGTTAAAGGTGCTGCATGTTTTTTACTTTTGGCAGGTCCTCCAGCCTCGACTCCTATAAATTCAATTTGTTTTTTATCATAATCCATAAATTCATTCCAAAACCCAAAACTTGATGAACCTCCACCAACACAATTATAAAGTTTTATTTTTTTTGGAATGGAACCAAATTCATCCAATAATTGGACTTTAAGTTCTCTAGAAATTTGACTTGTACTCCATCCACATATTCGAACAAAAACTGCTGGACCAACTGTACTTCCTACGCACATTGCTGTTTTATCACAGTTTGCTACCCAATATCTCATACATTCTGAAACAGCGTCTACAAGAGTTTGACTTCCTGAATAAACTGGCACAACTTCTGCTCCATTTTTTTTCATAGCTCTTACATTTGGTTGTTGTCTTTGTATATCTTTTGCACCCATGAAAATCTTACATTTTAATCCAAATTTTTTTGCTGCCATGCTTAGCATTTTGCCCGCATACCCAGCTCCTGTATCACCACAAATCATTTTTTTACCAGATCTTTTTGCTAACAAACAATGCACTGTAGCATTATATATTTTATGTGCACCTCCATTGGCATCTGAAACTACTTTAGACCATATTTGTGCACCCCCAATATGTTCTGTTAGATTATTCAATTTTATAAATCTTGTTGGAGAGCCTATCCAATTTTTAAAATACTTGTCTCTCTCTTTGATAAATTTTTTATCATTTTTTAATTTATTAAATAATATTTCTAAGTCCTCAATTGGTTTCTTTAATGTTTCAGGGACAAAATTTCCACCAAATTTTCCACCCCAAAAACCAAGATTATTACCTTGATCGATTACCGGAATTTTTTTTCTCAATTTCATATTTTCGCCACTGAATTTAATAACTTATTAATTTTTTTAATATCTTTTTTTCCATAGTTATTTTCTAATCCACCAGATAAATCAATAAAATACTCTTTATTTTTTAAATGAGGAATATCATTTATTTTTATATTTCCAGCAATCATTTTATTTAAAGAGCAAGGCAAATTATTTAATAATTTATGATCAAAGCCAATAGATTTTTCATAACCTTTTCCATCAAATAAAATAATTTCAGATATTTTCTGATACTTTTTATATTTATCTACATCTTTTTTATTAAAAACTGTAAGAGCTGATATTATTTTTTTTTTGTATTTTTTTTTTATTTCCATTGTTCTCTCAGGAGCTACATTATAAAGTTGATAATAATCAAATTTCATATCTTTAATTTTTTCTAGAATTTCATCATTTGGATTTACCAATACAGACACAAAATTTATATTTTTTTTATCAACATTTAATAATTTTTTTAAAATACTATAATCAACAAATCTTTTACTTTTTTTAAAATTTGTAATGAAACCGATAAATTTTGGTGGATAAGCATGGTTAATAATATAATTTAAAGTTTTTGGATCGGAGATCCCACAAATTTTAATTCCCTTAATCATTAATAAATATGATTAATTAAATTTTGAATATTTTTTTTAATATTATTCTTTGTCAATGATCGACCCATGACAATTGCATCTGCCTGGTTTTTGACAAATGCATCAAAAGGTGTAACTACTCTAGACTGATCATCTTTTTTATCTCCAGGCAATCTTATTCCAGGTGTTACAACAAACAAATTCTTGTATTTCATTTTAATAAATTTAGCTTCTTGTGCAGAACAAACAATTCCATGACATCCTGATTTTTTAATTAAACTAGCTTGTTTTCTAACTATCTGATTTATGTTTTTTGTATGACCAGTCTCCCTTAAAGATCTATTATTAAGACTGGTCAATACTGTTACGCCCAAAATTTTTAAATTTTTGTTTACTTTTTTGGCTTCTTTTTTGACTGCCTTCATCATTTCAAATCCGCCATTTGCATGAATTGTTATATATCTGCATCTCTTAAGGTCTTGAATAGAATTTATTGCAGCTTTAGCAGTTGTGCTAATGTCATTTAACTTCAGATCCAAGAAAAAATTACCTTTAAATTTTTCTAAAAATTTTCTTCCATTTTTGCTATAAAAAAACTGCAATCCAAACTTGGGTATAATTTCTATTTTTCTATTTTTAGTATTTTGAATTATTTTCCTTACAAGATTTATATTAGATGTATCACAAGCAACAAATACTTTATATTTTTTCATTTATTTTTTTAAACCATTCTTTTGACATTTTAAATTTGATTAACTTTTTTTCTTGAATATTAATTTTTTCATTTGTTTTAGGATTTCTAGCAATTCTTGCTTTTTGAATTTTTCCCTCTAAAGTAAAGTTATCTCTAAGTTCTATTCTTTCATCACGTCTCAAAGCATCTTGTATTTCATTAAGTACAATTTCTATAAATTTTGAAAGATCTTTTTTTAAAAAATTAGGGTAGTTATTGGATAAAATTTTTAAGATATCTGACTTATTTGAGACCAATTAATTTATTCTTTTTTATTAGTTTTTTTATCCTCTAATTTATCCGAAAGTGAAGAAAAAGGTAGATTTTTTCCTGAAAGAGGCGACGAAAATTTAGAGACAGCTTCTTTATTTTGTAATTCCTCAAGTAATTTAATACTTAAATTGACCTTTCTTTGATTAAAATTTAGCTCTGAAATAGCTGCGTCTATTCTTTCTCCCCCAAGAAATCTTGAAGGTCTCGCATCAGCATTGTTAATTGCAATTTGATTTTTCTTAATCATAAATTCCAAGTCACATCCTTCTGGCTTAACATACAAACCTTTGCTGTCTGATGAAACTACTTTAACTGTTATTACATCGTTAATTTTTTTATCAGAGAACCAATCAAAAGGATCAGTTTTAGTCTGTTTAAGACCCACCCTTAGCTTTTGCTCTTCAACTTTTATCTCAAGTATTTTAACAGTTAAATTTTCACCTTTTTTATATCTTTTTAATTCTTCTTCCGGTTTACCCTGGTATGAAATATCATTTGCGTGAAGGAAAGCATCTAAATCATATTGATTCAATTTAAGATAAATTGCGTAGTCATTGATTGATGAAATTGTTCCTTCAATTTTACCCCCAACACCAACATCTCTCTCTAAAGTTTTAAAGGGATTTTCAGTAGTTAATTTATGTGAAATTGCAACTCTTCTTTTTTCTTTATCTATCTCTGTAATAACACAGTCTATTTCATCGCCTATTCTAAACATTTTTTTAGCTGAAATATTTTTTTTGTTCCAACTCAGTTCGCTTGAATGAAGCAATGTACTCAAACCTGGTTCCAACTCACAGAAACATCCATAATCAGTTATTTTTACTACTTTAACTTTATATTTTTTGTTTAATTCATAATTACTTATGTGTTCAAATGGATCTGGAGATAATTGTTTAATTGAACAACCCACTTGTAATTTTTCTTTATCCACAGTAATTACTAACAAATCGTGTTTTTCACCTATATTAAAAATTTCATCTGGATGATTTACTCTAGAGTAAGAAATTTCTTGTAAATGAACTAACACATCGAGCTCCCCATTGTTTACATCAAAGAAACAACCAAAAGAACTGTATCCTTTAACAACTGCATTTTTTATAATATCTCCAACTTTGTATTTCTCAATAATTTTTGCTTTATCTTCTTTTTTATTTGAAGAAACAATTTGTCTTCTGGAAACACACGCGTTACCTCTAACTTTATCAAGTTTTATTAAAGCAAATTTTTGTGGTTCATTCATTAAGTGTGAAATATCTTTTAAAGGCTTGTCACTTATCTGACTTCCAGGACAAAACATTAGAGACCCGGTATCAATGTGTTCTACTATAACTCCACCTTTACATTTACTTTGAATACGACCAATTATAGGTTCGTTTTTTTCAAACGCTTTTTCAAGTTCTTGCCATCCTTTAATTTTTTGAGCTTTGGTTGCAGAAACTATAACTTCACCATTTTTATCTTCAATTTTTTCTAATAATACTGGTAACTTAGATCCTACTTTTAATTTATCTAATAAATTAAGAGTTTTAATTTCGTTAATATCTAATACTGGTTCTGATTTTAAACCTTCTACAAAAAGGAAAACAAATTTTTCACTTATTTTAGTTACTGTACCATTTATAATTTTGCCTTCTTCAATTTTAACTTTAGACATCTGACTATTAAGTAAGTTTTCAAACTCTTTAACAGCCTGCGAGGACAAATCTTTATAAACTTCCATATTTTTTTTTATTAATCTCCTTTTTCACTATTTTCATTAATTTTAGCCTCATTTGACTTAAATTTAATTTAGTGGTGTCAACTAATACAGCACCTTTTGTAAAAAGCAAAGGGCTTTCTTTTCTATTTTTATCGTTATAATCTCTTATTTTTAATGCTTTTTTAACATCTTTCAGCTTAATCTTATTATTTAACTTTTTAAACTCTTTTAATCTTCTTTTTGCTTTTTCATCTAATGAACATTTAAAAAAAAATTTTAAATCAGCATTTGGCATAATTTTTGATGCAATATCTCTACCTTCTATAATCACTTTGGAATTTTTCTTGATAAAGTCAGTTTGAAATTTCTTTAAATGATCTCTAATGTATTTTTTTTTTGCGATTGATGAGGCCAATTTTGTAACATCTGGCAAATAAAGATTTTTACTACGTAATTTTTTAATATTTATAGATCCTGATATTTTTTTAATAAATTTATCATTGTAATTATTTTTATTTTGGATGATTTTATATGCCAAATATCTATAAAGTTTTCCAGAAGATAAAAGATTAAAACCAAAATGTTTTGATATATATTTGCTACCAGTACTTTTTCCTGATGCACTACTACCATCAACTGCAATAGAAAATTTAAATTTTTTGATCATTTATCTAAATTTTCCCCCTAATTCTTTTAAAGTTTTCAAAAAATTTGGAAAAGATGTGTTAACAGAGTTTTTATCATGAATTTTCCATGTGCCCCCTAAAGTTAAAGCAGCTATACAAGATAGCATAAAAATTCTATGATCTTTAAAATAATCTTTAACAGTAAAGTTTTTTGATAAAAGTAAGTTTGGATTTCCTTTTATTTTAAACGAGTTTATATTTACCTCATTTTTAATACCCAACATATTTAAAAATTTTGAAGATAACTTTAGTCTATCACTTTCTTTATGTCTTAACTCATCTAAATTTTCAAATCTAGAAATTCCTTTAGCTTTTGCACACACAAGAAATATCAAAGGGAGTTCATCTATCAGTCTACTGTTTATTTCTTTAGGACAATTTATTGATTTTAATTTATTAGAACTTATTACATGTATATCAGCCACTTTTTCTCCTTTATAATATCTTTTATTTTTTAAAAAAATTTTTCCATTCATTTTTTTTAAAATATCAATAATTCCTGTTCTAGTTTCATTTACATTTATATTTTTAATAACTAATTTTGAATTTTTAGATAATAGTGTTAAAACTATAAAAAAAGAAGCAGAGCTAATATCGCCAGGTATAATATAATTAAAACCTTTATATTGTTTGCCACCTTTAATCTTAATTACGTCATAACTATTTTTTTTTTGAATGTTTATATTTAGTTTTAAATGTTTGAATAATAATTCAGTATGGTTTCTTGAAGGTTTACACTTTATTTTTGTTATACCAGGTGTATTTAAAGCTGCTAGCATTATACAACTTTTGACTTGAGCACTTCCTTTATATTCTTCAAAGGTTATTGGTCTTAAATACTCAGTTCCACAAACTTTAAGTGGTAGCTTATTTTTTTTTGAAATAATTTTGACACCAAATTTATTCAAAGGTTCAATGACTCTTGAAAAATCTCTATTTGATAAGCTTCTGTCACCCTTTAAAATTATTTTTTTTTTAGTTTTTGCTAAGACACCTAGGATAAGTCTTGCAAATGTACCTGAATTTTGAGCATTAATTGTAGTATTGTTACTAAAAGAAAATCCATTTAAACCTTTGCCAAATATTTCGCAATAGTCTTTTTTTTTAACTACTTTAATACCTAATTTTTTAATAGCTATTAAAGCATTATTAACGTCTTCTGAGTTTAATAAGTTAAATGCTTTTGATTTTCCTAATGCTTGAGCAGACATAATTGCCCATCTTATAGATAAACTTTTATCCCCACTCACATTTATAGAATTATTAAAGCTATTGATCTTATTCTGAATCAATAAAATATTTTTCATTTAATTTTTAGTTTATTTTGAAACTATCACCAAAATATGCAGATTTTGCATCCTCATTCTGTAAGATCTCTGAAGGTTTACCAATGGCTGCAATCTTTTTGTTTGCTAATACTATAGCTCTATCACTTATTGCGAGTAAATCTCTAGCTGCGTGATCTGATATTATACATGATCTTGTATTTTCCTCTGTTTGCAACTTTACAATTGTTTCTTGTAATTCTCTTGTTGACATAATATCTAGTCCTTGAAATGGCTCATCCATTAAAATAATTTTAGGATCTGAAAGCAATGACATTGCAATAGACAATCTTTTTCTTTGACCACCTGATAAAAATTTTGCCTTAATATCTTTTACTGGTTCCAATTGAAATTTTGAGATCATATTTTCAATCTTAAAATTTCTTTGGTTCTTATCATCTATAACTATTTCACTTATAGCTTTTAAATTTTGAGAGCAGCTTAAGTTTGCAAAAACACCACCTGTCTGAGGAACAATTGCTACACCAAAATCCAATGCTCTTTTATAAATTGGAATATTGGTTACTTTTTTTTGATTAATTTCTATGTCCCCGTAATCTGGCTTCAAAAGACCTGTAATTAAATTAAATATTGTTGATTTACCTACACCATTAGGTCCAAGTAAGCCACAAATCTCACCTTCTCTTATCATAAAAGAGATATCCTCAAGTATTTGTCTTTTATTAAATGAAAAAGAAATATTTTTTATTTGGATTTTTGGCCTTTCTTTTTTGAAAGTTGTTATCCTAAATTTTTTTATTATTGCCATCTATTTTCTTTTTATTTTAATTTTATCTTCTTTGTCAAACATATTTATTGAAATACTTTCTTCGATAATATTAAAATCTATATTATCTGCATAACTTTCCATATTTTTATTATTAAACACTACATTGCCATTTATTGATGCAAAATTTTTACTCAAATCAATATAAAAATTATCACTTGTAACGATGTTTTCCTCGTATCGGATGTTTACATTTATATAAAACTTTGTTTTGAGACTCAATTTATTGTAATCTGCTTTTTTAGATGTAATAAATATTGTATCCCTTCCAACTATTTTAATTGTTGCTCTAACGTCAGTTAATTCAACAGAATTTTCATTATCAACCGAAAATTCCCCATACTTTGAGTCTATTTTAAATGCATTTCCATCTATTCCTATATTTTCAAAAGTTAAGTCTTCTATTATATTGTCAATTTTTTTTTCTATAAGATTTTGCTCTTTGAATGTCTCTTTTTCAACTAATTCAATTGGATTATTTGTTTGATAGAAATATTTATAAAAAAAAAATAAAGTAACTGAAATTATAGCAAGTATTAAAAAAATTTGTGTTAAGGTCTTAACATTCATTAATTTATATTTGCACTGAGTATGTGGTGTATATGTAATAAACCTATAGTTTTTCTTCTTTTATTATTTTTATGGACACATAAACTAGTAATTTTGTTTTGAGACATAATTGCAAGAGCTCTTGATGCTAAAGTATCTTTATCAACTGACAATGGTTTTGTAGTCATAATGTCATTAACATTTAAAGATTTTAAATTAGAGTTTTTTTGACTGAATCTTCTAATTTGACCATCTGTAATTATACCTGTAGTAAATTTTTTTTTATCAATTGCAATTAATACTCCTAATTTTTTTTTTGTTATTAGGTTCAAAGCCTTTTTCATTTGTAGCTTTTGATTAATAAATGGAATTTTATCTCCCTTTATCATTAAATCTTCTACAGTTTTTAATTGAGCTCCTAAAGCACCTTTAGGATGCAAAATTTTAAAATTTTTTTTACTAAATCCTTTTTTGTTTAGCGCCGCTACGGCTAAACAGTCACCAATTGCTAATTGTTCACATGTACTACTAGTAGGAACAATTCCCAGGCCGGCTTCTTTTACTTCAGGAATAAAAAGTTTTATATCTGATGCTCTAAAAAGTATAGAATTTTTTTTAGACACAATACCAATTAATGTAATTCTATTTCTATTCGCATATTCAATGACTGGTTTAAGTTCTTGAGTTTCTCCAGAATTACTAAAAAGTATCAACAAATCTTTTTTAGAGATACTGCCCAAATCTCCATGTGAACATTCGTTTGCAGATAAAGAAAAAGAAGGGCAACCAACTGAAGAAAAAGTAGCCGATATTTTGCTTGCAATTAAATAGCTTTTGCCAACACCGCAAAGTATTATTTTTGATTGGCATTTAACTATCGCGTCTACCGCTTGGTCAAACGACTTATTAATTGATGATCTTAATTTTTTTAGTGCAGCAATTTCAAGATCAATAACATTTCTTGCTACATTTTTATAATTAATCTTTTTCATAAATATTTAGTGTTCAAATATATTAAGTTTATATCCTGCAATTTCCATATCAACTAGTGTAGGTATAACTTTCATACATTGATTAAAAATATCAATCCTTTTTTCCCTTTCTAACATTTTCGTTAGTTTATCTTTCATCTCAAATAGATATTCTGTATCTTGAGCTGCGTAATTAATTTGTTTGGTTGATAAATTAGGATTACCCCAGTCACTCTGTTGTTCTTTTTTTGATATATCTTTTCCACATAGTTCTTTTACTAAATCTTTATATCCATGAAAACTACTAGCTGTTCTTGCAATTTTTGATGCAATTTTTGTACAAAATATATTTTTTGGTTCTACTTTTAGATGATACTTAAGCCATAATAGATCTTGTCTAGCATAATGCATTATGTATAAAGTTTTTGGGTTGGATAATACTTTGCATAAGTTTGGCGCTGAATAAGTATCTCGATTTAGCTTAATTAAATAAAATTTTTTAGATTCTAGACCTAATTGAACTAAAGTTAAAGGATCTCTTCCCAAAACCAAGCCAAGCGCTTCATTGTCTATCCCAATAACTTTCTCACCAGACAAATCTATATCTTGTGGCAAGTCATTTTCAAAAATTTTGATATTATTCATTTGTATTTTTATATATATAAAGACAATACAATAATGTCTATTATTTGATATATGATTAAAAAAAAAGTCTTAATCTTTGGAGCAAGTGGCCAAATAGGAAGAAATATTATAAGGAAAATAACCCTTAAAAATTATAAAGTAACCGCTGTTACAAGAAATGCTCATAAAAGCATTTTTTTAAAAACCCAAGCACCACTCGGTTATTTAGACATCATAGAAGAAAATATATTTGATGAGAAAGCATTAGAAAAACTTATAGAAAAACACGATGTTTGTATAAATTTAATTGGAATATTATATGAAAAAAAAAATAATAGTTTTCAAAATATTCACGTTAATTTTCCTTCAGTTATATCCAAACTATGTAAAAAAAATAAAATTGATCAATTTATTCATTTATCAGCATTGGGTGTTGAGAATGTAAAAGATAGCAAATATGCCCAATCAAAACTTGATGGTGAAAAAATTGTTCAAAAAAATTTTGAAAATACAACTATTTTGAAACCTTCAATAGTTTATTCACAAGATGATAATTTTAGCACAAGATTTCTCTCTTTACTGAGTTTATTTCCAATATTTCCGTTATTTGAAAACCCTAAATTTTCACCAATTCATTGTAAAGATCTAGCTGAAATTATAGTAGGATTGATAGATAAGAATATATGTTCGGAAATTATTGAGTGTACAGGTCCTCAAATACTATATTTTAAAGAAATTTTACAAATTTTATCTAAATCAATAAATAAAAAACGTTTATTTATTCCGGTTCCAAATCAACTAGCAAAAATTTTTGCTATAACATCAGAAATTCTTCCTACACCTCTAATCACTTTAGATCAATTAAGACTTCTTAAGTATAATAATATTGCTTCTGGAATTTACAAAACTCAAAATGATTATGGATTAAAAGCAGATCTTAAATTTGAGAATGAGATAAAAAAATACAGTTATATGTGGACTGAAAGAGGAGAATACTCTAGAAATTAATCTGCTTAAGCTGATTTTATTTTTTTTTCAATAAATTGAGGAACTTCATCTTCTTTATCTGTTAAATCTTCTTTCTTGCCTTTAGGCTGGAATACGATCATTAAGTGTAAAGGACAGTATGAAAATTTATCAATTGTTTTTCTGCCACAAAAAGAAGAGTCTTTTTCGTTAGGGTGTCCTTCCATATATTTGCAAGTACTTTCAGTTAATTCCTCTAAATTTAGGTTTTTAGCTGGCTCAAAATTTTTATCTAGCAGTAAAGATTTAAATTTATATTTTCTAGATCGCTTAATTTTACTATCATTGTAAATTTGGTCATTATTTTTACTACTATAATTTGATATTCTATGCTTAATTTTGGCACTAAGAGACATTCTATGAGCTTTTCCAATAACAGCATTTCTACTAACCCCTCCAATAATTTCAGCTATTTGACTTGCGGTATTTCCTTTTCCCCAAAGCTCTTTTAATTTTTCTATTTTCTCTTCAGTCCAACCCATATACTATATTTAGTGCATTATTTTTTTTTGTAAACAATATAAGGTAGTACACATATAATATATGCTTAAACAAGCTTTTTTTTTTATTTTTACACAATATTTTCAAAAAATTTGTTAATAAAAACTAATGGTTGAATTAGATAAAAAATATAAAATTGGAGTTAGAAGATTTAATATAAATTGGGTGGGTGCTTACACACTTTATATAAAAGAAACTTTAAGATTTTTATCAGTTTTTGGCCAAACTATTGTTGGTCCAATAGTAACATCTATCCTTTTTTTATTGGTGATTTCTCTAGCTGTAGGAGAAACAAGACCTAATGTTTTAGGAGTAGAATTTATAGTATTTTTAGCTCCTGGCTTAATTGCTATGCAGGTAATTCAACAGTCTTTTTCACACTCATCTTCATCATTGTTAATGGGAAAAGTTATGGGGAATATAGTTGATATGATTGGCGCACCATTATCAGCATCAGAAGTGACATTGGCAATAATTTTAGCATCTATAACAAGAGCTGTAATGATATCAATTATCTCTATAATCGTTTTTTCTTTAATGATTGAAGTTGAAATAAAAAATTTTTTAATTTTTTCTTCATATCTGATTGTTAGTTCATTTATAATGGGAACAGCCGGATTTATAGCAGGACTTTGGGCAGATAAATTTGATCATATGGCAACTGTAACAAATTTTATAATTGTTCCTTTATCTTTTTTATCTGGGACATTTTATTCATTAGAAAGATTACCAAGTTATTTAGTGACATTAAGCTATTATAATCCTTTTTTTCATATGATCGATGGATTTAGATATTCTTTTATTAATAGCATGGATGGTTCGATTAAGTTTGGTTTATCTTATTTGATTATTATATCGGTTTTGATGTGGATAATAGCATATACTCTTTATAAAAAAGGATATAAAATTAAGTCTTAACACAAAAATACAAAAAATGAGCAGATTAGTAAAAAATTATAATCGAAGAAAAATTTCCTTTAAATACGGCAAAGGAAGTTTTTTATATTCTACTGATGGAAAAAAATATTTGGATTTTGTTCAGGGTATAGCTGTAAATTCCTTGGGACATGCTCACCCACAACTAGTAAAAACAATTAACCAACAATCAAAAAAACTTTGGCATGTTTCAAACGCTTTTGTAATCCCAGAGGGGGAAAAATTAGCCCAAAAACTTACCAAAGAAACTTTTGCTGATTTTGTAATGTTTCAAAATAGTGGTACAGAAGCCACTGAGGGAGCAATAAAAGTTGCTAGAAAATATTTTCATTCAATAGGTAAACCAAAAAAAAATAGAATATTATGTGTAAAAAATTCTTTCCATGGAAGAACAATAGCTGCAATTTATGCAAGTGGATCAAAAAAAATGACAGAAGGATTTGGACCAAAAGTAGGTGGCTTTGATCATTTTCTTTTTGGAAATCACAAATCTTTAAAAAAAAAGATTAATAAAAATACAGCAGCTATCATGGTAGAAACTATTATGGGTGAGGGGGGTATAAAGGTAATACCAGATTGGTGTTTGAGAGAATTAAGAAAAATTTGTAATAAAAAAAATATACTTTTAATACTTGATGAAGTCCAATGTGGAATTGGTAGATCCGGTGATTTTTTTGCATTTGAAAAATCCAAGGTAAAACCAGATATAGTTCCAATAGCAAAAGGAATTGGGGGAGGATTTCCAATTGGAGCGGTCTTAATGAATAAAAAAGTTGCATCTAAGATGACCCCAGGCTCACATGGATCAACATTTGGTGGTAATCCTTTAGCAATGTCTGTAGGAAATTCGGTAATGGAAATTGTATCTAAGAGAAAATTTTTAAAAAATGTAAAAAATATTTCAAACTATTTCTTTTTAAAGCTAAACAAAATTAAAATGATTTATCCAAATATTATTAAAGAAATTCGAGGTAAAGGTTTGTTAATTGGAATACAGCTTCATACCAATCAGGTTAATTTTATCAAAAAATTGATGGAAAATAAATTACTTACTATAAAAGCAGCAGAAAATGTGGTTAGAATTTTACCACCATTAAATGTTAAAAAAAATGAAATAGACCTGGCTCTAAAAATTATCAAAAAGGTTTGTTCAGAAATAAATTAAATGAAACATTTTATAAATTTAAAAGATATTCCTGCAAAAGATTTAAAAAAAATTATTTCAGATGCAAAAAAAAGAAAAAATTTAAGAAAAAAATTAAATACCCTTGAAGTTGATAAAGGAGAACCATTAAAAGGAAAAATCTTAATCCAAATGTTTGAAAAGGCTAGTTCAAGAACAAGAATAAGTTTTTACTTAGCGATTAAACAACTTGGTGGAGGAACATTGACGCTTAGATCAAATGAACTCCATTTAGGCCAGGGTGGTGAAAGTATTGAAGATACCGCCAAAATACTATCGACATATGGTGATGGATTCATGCTTAGAACTGATAGCGATAAAAAAGTTGAAAAATTTAGAGATCATCTTTCTATACCTATTATAAATGGATTAAGCCCATCTTCACATCCTACTCAAGTATTGTCCGATGTATTTACAGTGGAGGAAATAAAGAAAAAACCAATATCTAAATTAAATGTTTGTTGGATTGGAGATTCAAATAATGTTTTAGATAGTTTAATAGCTGCTTCAGTAAAATTCTCATTTAAACTTAACATAGGTTGTCCTAAAAAATTTGAACCAAATAAAAAAATTAGAGACTGGGTCAAAAAAAATAATAGAAAAATATATATATATAATGATGCTAAAAAGGCAGCTAGAGGAGCAGATGTTATTTTTTCAGACAAGGTCATATCTTTAAATGATAAAGTAAATAAAATAAAAAAAATTAAGCAATTTGCAAAATTTAAGATAGATAAAAAATTAATTAGCTACGCTAAAAAAAATTGTATATTTCTTCATTGTTTACCTCGAGGTTCTGAAGTTAGTGAAGAAGTTTTTTTGGGAGGAAAATCTCATGTATGGCAACAAGCTCTGAATAGAGTGCATGTTCAAAAAAGTATATTATTGTATTGCTTTGGAAAACTAAGGTAAAGTTTTTGGATTATCACTATTTTGGTTTAAATATAATATTACAGACGCTCTATCTTTTTCATCTTTTAAACCTGCAAAACCCATTTTATTTCCTTTAATCCATGATGAAGGTTTAATAAGAAATCCATTCATTTCTTCCCAAGTCCATTCTTTCTTGTATGATATCAAAGATTTTGAATATTTGTAATCATCAACTGCTCCTACAGATCTAAACATTACATTCCATAACTTAGGCCCAATTTTGTTTCCACCTCCTTGTTTAATACTATGACAAGCTGCACATTTTTTAAAAACCTTTTCACCATGAGCCAAATCAGCAAGAGCAAACATTGCTTTCAAATCTAATTCAGATGACCCTTCTTCTTTTTTATTACTCATTCCCTCTGGAGGGTCTACTTTATAAGCAACAACTAATTCAGGGTCTTTATTAAAAAAAAAATCTGAAATTTTGCCAATTCCAAATACAACCAAAATTGTTATTAGTATAGCTGAAACTATTTTTTGGATTTCAAATGAGTTCATTTAAATTTTTATGTCTTTTGATGCTATAACATGTTAGATCGTAAAATACTTAAATAATTTAGTTTAATTATTTGCGTCCCTTAGACGCATAAATTAGTTAATTTACAATGCAAAAAACATTAATATTAATACCATCTAGGCTTTCAGCCTCAAGATTGCCAAATAAACCTTTGCTTAAAATAAATGGAAGATCAATTATCTCTCAAGTTGTTAATAGAGCTAAAGAATCAAAACTAGGCAAGGTATATGTTGCAACAGAAGATGTAGAAATAGTAAACGAAGTAAAAAAAAATGGGGGACAGGCAATTATTACAAGCAACAAACATAAAACAGGAACAGATAGAATTTTTGAATGCTTAACAATACTAAAAAATAAAAATGTAGATTATGTAATTAATCTACAGGGTGATGAGCCCAACATAGATATTAGTGATCTTAAAAATTTATACAAATTTACAAAAAAAAATAATTCAGATATAGGAACTTTAGCTACGGAGATAAAAAACAATAGTATATATAAAAATAAAAATATAGTTAAAGTGATTACCAATTTTAAAATTAGTAACTATAATTTCCCATATGCAAAAGATTTTAAACGGATAACAAATTCAAAACAAAATGTGTATCATCATATCGGGGTATACATATATAAGGTTAAAATATTAAAAAAATTTGTTAATTTAAAACAGTCTAAAAATGAGATTAAAAACAAACTTGAACAAATGAGAGCAGTTGATAATGGTATTAAAATTAACGTTGCTTTAGCCAACAAACCTTCAATAGGAGTTGATACAATGGAAGATTTTGTAGCTTTAAAAAAAATAATGGAATATAAATCTTAAAGTTATGAAGATCGCATACCAGGGAATTGCAGGAAGTTACAGTGAAAGCTGCGCAAAGAAAAATTATCCCAACGCAGAAACAATACCTTGTAGAACTTTTCAGGATGCATTTGAACTTGCAAAAAATGACTCAAATATAAAAGCAATCATACCCGAACAGAATCAATTGATAGGCTCTATTAATATTGAAACTTTAATTATTAAATATAGACTAAATATACTTGCTGAACATTTTTTTCCAATTAATCATAATCTACTAGTTATACCAGGAACAAAAATAGATGATATTAAAGATGTTTATTCTCATACGGCAGCTTTAAGTCAAGTAAATAGCTTTATAAGAAAACATAAAATTAAAGAAAATGTTATGGCAGATACTGCTGGAAGTGCTGCCTATATTTCATCATTAAAAGATAAAACAAAAGCAGCTATTGCTTCTAAATTAAGTTCAGAAATTTATGGATTAGAAATTTTAAAATCTGATATTCAAGATGATAAGGAAAATTTTACTAGATTCCTTGTTTTTCAAAAAAATATTTCACAACCTGAATTTAAAAAAAATGAGAAATATATTACCTCTTTTATATTCAAACTAAAAAACAAACCTGCAGCGCTTTTCCAATCTCTTACAGGGATGAGTCTAAGACAGGTTGATATGACAAAGTTACATTCTTTTCCTGAAAAAGGAACTTTTTCTTCATATTATTTTTTTTGCGAAGTTCAAGGTCATATATCTGATGATAAGGTAGAGGGTGCATTAAAAGATCTTGAAATACATTGCTCAGAGTTTCAATTATTGGGTGTGTTTACTCAAGATTCTTTTAGGAAAAAATAGTACTTAAATAAATTTTTTATGGATAAAAAAAAATTACTGATATAATAAGTTTGGGTCAATCAGGTGGATGTACGGCAAATCCTGTCAGATTCGAAAGAAAGCAGCAGTAACCAGTAATTTTCTAGGTTGATTGGCCCTTAAAAACTTTATGACTTATAATTCTAAAGTATTAGCTTTAAAATATAGACCATCTGATTTCGGTGATCTTGTGGGCCAAGAAATTATCGGTGAAACAATTTTTAATTCTGTAAAATTAAATAAAATACCAAATGCTTATTTGTTTACAGGTATAAGAGGGGTTGGAAAAACAACAATCGCTAGAATAGTTGCTAAGTCACTTAATTGTTCAAATGGAATAGAGAAGTTATGTAAAGATAATTTATGTGAAAATTGTGAAGCTATCAGTGCTTCAAATCACATAGATGTACTTGAAATGGATGCTGCAAGCAAAACAGGTGTGGACGATGTAAGAGATTTAATTGAATTTTCTAGATACGGTCCATCAAGTGCAAAATATAAAATTTTTATAATAGATGAAGTCCATATGTTAAGCAAACAAGCTTTTAACGCACTTCTTAAAACTTTAGAGGAACCACCTGAATATTTGAAATTTATTTTTGCTACAACAGAAGTGAAAAAAATACCAATAACTGTTATTTCAAGATGTCAAAGATTTGATTTACCAAGAATAAAATCTCAAGAACTCTTTGATTACATTAAAAAAATAAAAGATAAAGAAAAAGGTAAAATAAGTGATGATGTAATAAGATTAATTGTAAAAATATCTGAAGGATCTGTAAGAGATGCACTTTCTTTATTGGATAGAGCCATAATAACTTTTCCAAATGATAAGGAATTGGACCTAGACACTGCACAAAATATCTTTGGTTACTTTGATAAAAGTTATTTAATAAATTTAGTTCAATATATACTTGGGGGTGAAGAAAAAAAAGTAATTGAAATTTATCGATCTATTTATGACAAAGGAGTAGACCCAAAAAATTTTCTAAATGATTTTCTTGAAATTTTATATTACTTTAAAAATATAGACTCATTAAAAGTAGAAGGTAACAATTTTTCAATTAATGACAATGAATTTAAAGAAATTAGTGAAATATCAAAAAAGGTAGATACAAAAGTATTATTAAATTTCTGGCAATTTACATTAAAAACTCTTGAGGAAATAGATTTGGTCTCAAACCAAAATTTATCTATAGAGATGTTTCTTGTAAGATTGATATACTTATCTCATATTACGCAGAATAGTAACGAAAGTTTGAAGATGGATCATTCAAATAATAAATCTGTCGAACTAAAATTAAACGAAGAAAAAACATTTGAAAATAAAGATACTAATCAAAATAATAATAAAACAGTCAGTCAAATTAAAAATATTTTTCAAGAAGAAAAATCAAAAAAAATTAATGAAGAAAAAATAAATAGTTTTGAAGATTTAATTAAAATTTGTGTAGAAAAAAAGGAATTGCATTTAAAGTATGAACTTGAAACTAATGTAAATTTAGTAAGTTTTAAAAATCAAAGAATAGAAATTTCATTCAATGAAAATTTAAATAAAAATTTTGTAAAAGATTTATCTCTTAAATTATTTGAATGGACTAATTTGAGATGGATCATAGCATTCTCCAAGCAAAATGGTAAACCAACTATAAAGGAAGTTGATAAAATTAATAAGTCTCAAATGTTCTCTTCAGCTGAAAAAAGTAAAATTATTAAAAAAATTGAGGAAGTATTTCCTGATGTAGAACTTATTGATATTGAATTAGACAAAAATAACTAATGACAGATTTCTCTAAAATTTTAGATAAGGCTAAAGAATTGGAAAGTAAAATGAAAGATAGTCAGGAAAAAATTAAAAATATTAGAGCAGAAGGTATATCAGGAGGGGATGCTGTAAAAATTACTCTTAATGGAGATGGTGAAATTGTAAATTTGTACATCTCACAAAAAATTTTTAATGAAGAAAAAAATGTAGTTGAGGATTTAATTATAGCAGCTCACAATAATGCAAAATCTCAATTAAAAATTAAGACTTCAGAGGAGATAACAAAAGCAACTGGTGGTTTAGGTGTGCCAGGTTTTAAATGGCCTTTTTAATAAATGCAAAATATAAGTGAAATAGAAGAGTTAATTAGATTAATATCTAAACTCCCAGGATTAGGTCCTAAATCTGCAAAAAGGATTGTGTTAAAATTGATCAATAACAGAGAAGAGTTGACTAAACCAATGGCAAAGGCTTTAGCAGAAATTTACAATGGAGTTTCTAGATGTAAAAATTGTGGTACCTTAAAATCTAATTCCTTAGGCTGTAATAATTGTGAAAGTTCAAATAATAAATTTAATAAAATTTGCATAGTAGAAAACATTTCTGACCAATGGACAATAGAAAATTCAAATATATATCAAGGATATTACCACATACTGGGAGGTACAATTTCTAGTTCAAATAATGGTTCATCCAAACAGGATTTATTAATAGACTCTTTAATTAATAGAATTAAAAAAGAAAAAATCGATGAAGTAATTTTGGCCACAAGTGCAACTATTGAGGGACAAACAACAGCCTTTTATATTCAAAATAGTTTAAAAGATACAAATGTTAAAATTTCAAAATTAGCACAAGGTTTACCTATTGGAGGTGAAATTGAAAATTTAGATGATGGAACTTTGATTTCAGCATTTAAAAATAGAAAAAAAATTTAGAAGAATTAATTTTTCTTTATAATTCTGTTCAAATGTAAAAGTGGCTCTGTGTAACCTGAAGGTTGATGTCTTCCTTGAAATATCAATTCACAAGCAGTTTTAAAAGCGATAGACTTATCATATTCTGGAGACATATTTTTATATAAATTGTCATTTATATTTTGTTTATCAACTAATTTTGCCATCTTTTTTAATATTTCCAAAACCTGTTTTTTGCTACAAACTCCATGATGAAGCCAGTTGGCTATATGTTGTGATGAAATTCTTAAGGTTGCCCTATCTTCCATTAATCCAGTGTTATTAATGTCAGGAACTTTAGAACATCCAATTCCCTGATCTATCCATCTTACCACATATCCAAGTATTGTCTGCGCACTATTTGATATCTCTTTATTTATATCTTCCACAGACCAATTGGGATTTTTGATGATTGGTATATTTAAAAGTTCAGATACTTGAGTTTTTTTTCTTTTTTTTAATTCATGTTGTTTTTTAAATACATCTACATCATGGTAGTGAAGAGAATGAAGTGCAGCTGCCGTAGGTGATGGGACCCAAGCACAATTAGCCCCAGCCTCTAAGTGGGATATTTTTTGTTTCATCATATCTGACATTTTATCAGGCATTGCCCACATTCCTTTACCAATTTGTGCCAAACCCGAAAATCCACAAGCTAATCCAATATCGACATTGTTATTTTCGTAAGCATTTATCCAAGCAGAGGTTTTCATATCTCCCTTTTTAATCATTGGACCAGCCTCCATTGAAGTATGTATTTCATCACCAGTTCTATCTAGAAAACCAGTATTAATAAAAAATACTCTACTTTTTAGAGCTCTGATACATTCTTTTAGATTTACTGAAGTTCTTCTCTCTTCATCCATAATACCACATTTAATAGTATTTTTTTTTAACCCTATTGCTGTTTCAACTTTGCTAAAAATAAGATCTGTGAACTTTGCCTCTTTAGGACCATGCATTTTAGGTTTAACAATATAAATTGAACCATTTCTAGAATTTTTTCTAATTTTTAAATCATGTAAACAGGCAACTGATATTATGAAAGCATCCATAATACCTTCTGGTATTTCAGACCCATCAGATAAAAGAATTGATGGATTAGTCATTAAATGACCTACATTTCTATTTAATAATAGAGATCTGCCATGTAAGTAGGATAACTCACCATTCTTTAAAATAAATTTTCTATCAGTATTCAATTTTCTTATGAGCTTTTTTCCATTTTTATCAAATTCTGCCTTAAGATCTCCTTTCATTAAGCCTAACCAATTTCTGTATCCTAATACTTTGTCGTGAGCATCAACACCAGCAACAGAGTCTTCATGGTCACAAATTGTAGTTACAGCAGACTCCAATATAATATCCGATATACCTGCGGGATCACTTTTTGCACTAAAAGCTTCTGGATTTATTATTATTTCAACATAAAGATTGTTGTTTTTTAAAATTATAGCAGTTGGTTTGTCTTTTTTACCTCTATAACCAATAAATTTGTTATTATCTTTGATAGTAGTATTATCATTAATTAAGTTTAGTACTAAATTTTTTTTTTCGATTATAATTTTAGAAACTTGTGACCAGCTATTTTTTTTTAAAGTAAAATGTTTATCTAAAAATTTTTTTGTAAACTTAATTACTTCTTCTCCTCTTTCAGGATCATATCTCTCACTTGCAGATTCATCTGACTGTAATATATCTGATCCATACAAACTATCATACAAACTCATCCAACGCGCATTGGCAGCATTTAATGCGTATCTTGAATTCATGATAGGCACTACTAATTGTGGTGCAGCGACTTTTGAAATTTCATAATCTATATTTTTAGTATCTATTTTAAAATCTAATCCTGGTTTTACCAAATATCCTATATCGGTTAAAAATTTTTGATATTCTTTTTTTATTATATTAGGATTCTCAATATGCCAGCTATCTATATCCATTTGCATTTTTTCTCTAATTTTTATTAATTTTCTATTTTCTGGAGTTAGCTCGTGAGCAAAACTATCAAATTTTTCCCAAAAATCCTTTTGGATTATTTTTGTTCCAGGCAATAATTCCTCATTTACAAATTTAAATAACTCATCAGATACGGACAAATTTTCAATTTTTATATATTTTTCAACTTTGCTCATTACATATTTAAATTTAAGATTGACATTTTATTGCCGTTTTTAGATATAATAACTTATTTTTTATGAAAAACTATTTAAATTTTGAAAATGATATTAAAAATCTTGAGGCTGAGCTTGAAAATTTAAAGGATCCATACAATGAGTCTGGTCTAAGCAAAGTTGATACTAATAAAATTTCTAATTTACAGAATGAAATAGAGACCAAACTTGAAAAAATTTATTCAAATTTAAATGCATGGGAAACTGCATTAGTAGCTAGGCATGAAGACAGACCTAAAGCAAAATTCTTTATAGACAATTTGTTTGAAGATTTTGTATCTTTATCTGGTGATAGATTTTATGGAGAAGATAAATCTGTAATTAGTGGTTTTGCAAAATTTGAGGGAAAATCTGTTTTAGTTATAGGACAAGAAAAGGGTGAAGATTTAGAGACAAGAATAAATAGAAACTTTGGAATGATGAGACCAGAGGGTTATAGAAAAACAATAAGACTAATGAAATTGGCAAATAAATTTAATATTCCAATTGTAGTTTTTGTAGATACTCCCGGCGCATATCCAGGGGTTGGTGCAGAGGAAAGAGGCCAAGCTGAGGCAATAGCAAAATCAATAGAATGCTCAATGGACTTAACTGTGCCTAGTGTATCCATAATAATTGGAGAAGGAGGCTCAGGAGGCGCCATAGCTTTAGCATCATCAAATAAAGTTTTAATGTTAGAAAATGCAATTTATTCAGTAATATCTCCAGAGGGTTGTGCAACTATTTTATGGAGAGACCCAAAGAAAACTCTAGAGGCTTCAGAAGCAATGAAGATGTCTGCAAAAGATCTTATTAAACTTGAGATTATTGATGAAATTATTGCAGAGCCAATTGGGGGAGCTCACAGAGATAGAGACTTAATTTTAGACACAGTAAGAAGCTCATTAAGAAAAAATTTAAATTATTTCTCAAACATGAGTAAAGATGAAATTTTATTGCATAGAAAAAATAAATTTTTATCTATTGGTAGATCTAAAGGTTTTGTAAGTAAAACTAATATTTCAGATAATCTAGTTATGAAGATGCCTTTAATTGAAAAAGTAAAAAACTATATTAATAAAAACAAAAATAATATTTTTTTCACAATGATTGTAGTTTTGATTTTTTTCGTATTAGTTTTAATTTTATAAGGCTCCACAACAATTCTTAAATTTTTTTCCAGTAGCATGACATTTTTCATTTCTAGAAATTTTTTCATTTTTTTTTATCATATAAAGACATTTTGGATTTGAAGATTTCATTGTTTTTTTTTGTTCTATTTTATTACCTTCTGTAATTACCTTTAAATTTAATAGTATAGTAATAAAATCTGTCTTAAGTTTACTTAATAAGTTTTCAAATAAACTAAAAGCTTCCTTTTTATATTCTACAAGAGGATCTCTTTGACCATATGATCTTAATCCTATAACTGTTCTTAACTGTTCTAAGTATTGAATATGAGAGGTCCAGTTTTGATCTATTAATTGTAAAAATATTCTTTTTTCAATGGCGTCAGATCTGTCTTTTCCTAAAATATTTTCTCTTTGAATTCTTTGGTCATTAAATTTATTTAATATTTTATCTTTAAAAAGATCATCATTCATTTCAACAAACGATTCTATTTCCTCTTCAGAAAAGGCTTTCCCTGATATTTGTTTAAAATAATTTTTAAATTCACTATTTTTTGGATTAGATAAATATTTTTTTTTATGATCAAGTAATATGAAAATTATTTCATCTAAAAAATCATTACTTATAGATAAAGAATTATTTGAATTTATAATATTATTTCTTTGAGTAAAAATAACATGACGTTGGTCATTTAGAACATTATCAAACTTCAATAATGTTTTTCTAACATCAAAGTTTCTTGACTCAACTTTTTGTTGTGCTCTTTCAAGGGCTTTATTAATCCATGGGTGATCAATACTTTCACCATCTTTTAAACCAAGTTTTTCTAGCATATTGTTCATTGACTCCGAGCCAAATATTCGCATTAAGTCATCTTCTAAACTTACAAAGAATATTGAATTTCCTTCATCACCTTGTCTACCAGATCTACCTCTTGCTTGGTTATCTACTCTCCTACTTTCCATTCTTTCTGTCCCAATGACAAATAAACCTCCAAAAGATTTTATTTCTTTTTTTAAACCTTCGTCATAATCTTTACCTCCTAATTTTATATCTACTCCTCTGCCTGATATGCTCGTAGTAATTATTACTGAATTTTTTTTACCAGCGTTTGCAATTATTTCTGCTTCTTTTTCATGATTTTTTGCGTTTAATACTAAATGATTAATTTTCTTTTCTTCAAGCAGTTTTGAATAGTGTTCAGATTTATTTACACTTGCGGTAAAAACTAAAACAGGTTGTCCAGTCGAATTAATATCATTTATTTTTTTTATAATCGCATCATCTTTTTCTTTAGCTGTTCTAAAAATTTGATCATTCCAATCTTTTCTAATCATCTTTTTGTTCGTTGGAACAGATATTACTGGAAGATTATAAATTTCAAAAAATTCTTCAGATTCTGTTGCTGCAGTCCCAGTGCAACCAGATAATTTTTTGTAAAGTTTAAAGTAATTTTGATAAGTTATAGATGCTACAGTTTGATTTTCCGATTGAACTTTTACTTTTTCTTTAGCTTCAATACTTTGATGCAAGCCATCTCCAAATCTTCTTCCTGGTAATTGCCTACCAGTTTGTTCATCAATTATAATAATTTGATTATCTTTAACAATATAATCTCTACCATTAAAAAAAAGATGATTTGCTCTTAAAGATTGATTTACCAAATGTACTAAATTTAAATTTTCAGGATCGTAAAAGTTATTATTTTTAAGCATTCCTGCAGAGGAAAATATATTTTCTACATTATCAATCCCTTTGTTGGTTAATAATATATTTTTATCTTTTTCATCTATTTCAAAATCCTCTTCCTTTAAATTTTTAATTAATTTATCTACAGCAAGATATTGTGATGTTTTATCTTCTACTGCACCAGATATTATCAGCGGAGTCCTTGCCTCATCAATTAGACAAGAGTCAATTTCATCTACTATTGCATAGTTATGTCCTCTTTGAACCATGCTTTCGTTTGAATATTTCATATTATCCCTCAAATAATCAAATCCAAGTTCTGAATTGGTTGCATAAGTAATATCGCAATCATAATTTAATTTTCTTTCTTCATCTGATTGGTCATTGTTTATATAGCCAGCTTTTAAACCTAAAAAATTGTAAATCTTTCCCATATTTTCACAGTCTCTTTTAGCAAGGTAATCATTAACAGTAACTACATGAACCCCCTTGTTATCTAACGCATTTAAATACGCTGCAAGAGCTATTGTTAGAGTCTTTCCTTCACCAGTTTTCATTTCTGCTATTTTATTTTGGTGAAGTACAACCCCTCCAATTAACTGAACATCATAATGTTTTTCAGATCTAACCCTATTTGACGCTTCCCTAACTATTGCAAAGGCTTCTGGTAAAACTACATCTAAAGAAATTCCATTTTTAATTTTTTCTCTTAATTCAATTGTTTTTTTTGGAAACTGATCATCTTCCAGAACTTCTATATCTTTTTGAAGGATATTTATCTGGCTTATAATTTTATCTATTTTATTTAATTCCTTTTGATTTCCAGTTTTAATGAATTTTGATAAAATATTTAATGGATTTAGCATTTTATAATTATGGTATATAGTTTCATTGTTTATTCTAATATAGTGTTAAAATAATATTTTTAAATACCATGACATTTAACTTTAACAACTTTTTTGATTCAAGAAACAAAAACTCTAAAATGGGACATTTTCAAGACCTAGAGCATATTGATGGTTTATCTATATCAACCACAAGTGCCAATTTATACAAAACAAGAAGAGATGATCTAGTTATGTTTTATTTTAGAGATGGTGCAAATTATGCATCAGTGTATACTCAATCTAAAATAGTCTCTGAAAATATAAAATGGAATCGAAATATAAGTTCGAAAAAAATTAAAGCACTCATAATTAATACTAGAAATGCAAATGCTTTTACTGGCAAAGAAGGTTATAAAAGTTTAAAAATTTTAGCAGAGGAAATATCAAACAAACTCTCTGAAAAACAAAATATTGATGAGGAAAAACCATCTAAGGTAAAATCTTCAGATATAATTTTTGCTTGTACTGGAACAATAGGTGAAAAGTTTCCTAAAGATAAGATTTCTTCTTCAATACCTGATTTAATCAAAAAAATAAAATATACCCAAAATAAATATATTTGGATGAAAGCAGCTATGGGAATTTTAACAACAGATTTAATTCCTAAGCTTGCTATGGAGGAATGCTTTATTGGAAATAAAAAAATAAAAATTTATGGCTTAGCAAAAGGATCAGGAATGATATATCCAAATATGGCTACAACTTTAGGATTTGTTTTCACAGATGCATCAATTCCAACAAATATATTGCAAAAATTATTGAAAAAAAATATTACTAATACATTTAACGCTATAACTTGTGATGGGGATACAAGTACAAATGACATGGTCTCTTTATTCGCAACTGGCAAAGCAAACAACTCTGAGATTAAAAATATAAATGATCAAAAACTGAAAAGTTTTGAAAAATCTCTTTTCAATGTTTTATTAAATCTAGCAAAAAGAGTAGCTGCAGATGGCGAAGGAGCTTCAAAATTTATAACGATTAAAGTTAAAAATTGCAAAAGTGAAAAAGATGCAAAAAAAATTTCTTTTTCTATAGCAAATTCTCCCTTAGTAAAGACAGCTATTGCGGGAGAAGATCCAAATTGGGGAAGAATCGTAATGGCTATTGGAAAATCAAACGTTAGTTTAAAATTAAATAAATTATTTTTAAATTTTGGTTCATATAAAATTATTGAAAATGGAAATTTATCCAAATCTTATGATGAAAAAGAAGTTGCAAATTATATGAAAAATGAAAATATTGATATTATAGTTGATTTGGGTATTGGAATAAAAGAATTCACATCCTATACGATGGATCTAACTAAGAAGTATATAGAAATAAATTCTGATTACAGATCATAAAAGTTTATGGAAACAATTAAAACAAAATTTTAAAATATAATGATAAAATATAAACTAGTTTGTAAAAAGTGTAAAAATACATTTGATAGCTGGTTTGCTTCTTCCAAAGAATTTGAAAAGCTTAAGAAAAAGAATTTTATAAGTTGTATTTCTTGTAATTCAAATCATGTTGATAAATCGTTAATGTCTCCATTAGTTATTAAAAAGATCAAGCAATTTGGTAAAAAAGAGGAAAAACATAAGAATATTAGAGCTAAACTCAAAGAGTATAAAAAATTTATTAAAAGTAATTTTAATTATGTTGGTAAAAATTTTGCATACGAAGCGAGAATTATGCATTACAACAAAAAAAAACCATTAAAAGGTATATATGGAAATGCTTCTTTAGATCAGATTAAAGAACTTAAAGAAGAAGGAATTGAGACTGAAATGATCCCTTGGATTAATGAAAACGAAAATTAAATTTTTTTAAATTCAGTAATATAATTTATTGAGTTATCTTTACTTAAATTCCAATTGTTTGAAATAATATCAAATTTTATTCCATCGATTTTGTTGAGCTTAAGTCGATTTTTTTCCCCTAACAAAATTAATTTTGATGGTTCAACAAAATTTTCCCAATCATGAGTACCAATTGGAAGCCATCTAAGAATATATTCTGCTCCTATTATTGCGAATAAATAAGATTTTAATGTTTTATTTATTGTTGCTACAAACATTAAACCATTCTTTTTCAATAGTTTTGAGCTTTTCTCCATAAATAATTCCACATCTTCCACGTGTTCAATAATTTCCAAATTTAAAATTACATCAAAGTTTTCTTTTTGATTTAAATTTTCAGGTGAAGCACATTTATAATTTATTTTTAATTTATTCTTTTTTAAATGTGCTTTAGCAATTTTTATATTCTTTTCGGAAGCATCTATACCTGTAATATTTGCACCTAACCTACTCATAGGTTCAGCGATCAATCCACCTCCACAACCTATATCTAAAATCTTTAAACCAGATAAAGGTAATTTTTTTTTTTTAATTTTAAAATGTTTAATTATACTATCTTTAATATATTTTATCCTAAGAGGATTAAATATATGTAGCGGTTTAAATTTTCCTTCAGGATCCCACCACTCTTCGGCTATTTTAGAAAATTTATCAATTTCTTCTTTATTTATCGTAGTTGTTTTCATTGTATATTGACATTACAATTTAGATGTATTTTATCAATATATTTAAATAAATATAAAAATAATTATCAATGAAAATTATTGTTTTGAAATTTGGAGGTACCTCAGTAGGTACAGTGGACAGAATTAAAAATGTTGCAAATATAATTACTACTTATATTAAAAAAAAGTATAAAGTAATTGTAGTTTCATCAGCAATGAGTGGTGTGACAAATGATCTAATAAGAAAATCAGAGAAAATTTCAAATGATTTTGATGTTCAAGAACTTGATGTTCTTTTATCTACTGGTGAACAAATAGCATGCTCATTGTTGGCAGGGAGATTGCGTCATCTCGGTTATAATTCAAGATCTTGGTTGGCTTGGCAAATTCCAATAATTACATCAGGAGATTATAATTCATCTAGGATAATTAATATTAACAAGAATAAAATTTACAAATATTTAAATTCTAATGGAATACCAATTATTACAGGTTTCCAAGGAATTAACAATAAAAGTAGAGTTACAACTTTAGGTAGGGGAGGCTCAGATACAAGTGCAATAATGGTTGCAAAATTCTTTAAAGCAAACAAATGTATTATTTACACTGATGTTGACGGTGTAATGACAACAGACCCTAGGGTTTTTAATAAAGCTAAGAAAATAAAAGTTATTTCTTATGAAGAGATGCTTGAGATGTCATCTTTAGGTTCTAAAGTAATGCAATCTTCTTCCGTTCAGGAGGCACGATTAAATAGAATAGATGTTGATGTTAAATCATCTTTTCAAAATAAAAGTGGAACATTAATCACAAAAAGAAAGAATATAATAAATAATAAAATAATTACTGGGGTCTCATCTACCAAAAATGATGCCAAAATTACCCTAATTGGAGTGAAAGACAAACCTGGAATAGCTGCTTCTATATTTAAACCACTTTCCGATAATAATATAAATGTAGATATGGTTGTACAAAATATTTCATCCAATGGGAAAGAAACTGATTTGACATTCACAATCAAATCTGGAGATGTAAATAAAACTAGAAAATTGATAAAATTAAATAAAAAAATTAATTTTAAAGTAATGAAGGTTGATAACGAAGTTTCAAAAGTTTCTATTATAGGAGTTGGAATGATTACAACACCTGGAGTAACATATAGGATGTTCCAAGCTCTTAGTGAAAAGAAAATTAATATTTTGGTTATTTCAACTTCAGAGATAAAAATATCTGTTTTAATAAGTAAAAAACATCTAGTAAAAGCAGTTGTTGCTTTACATAAGGAATTTAGTTTAAATAAGTAATATGAGCATAAGACCTTTCAGAGATATAAAAAGAAAAAAGACTAAAGAAGTGAGAATAGGAAATGTTGTTTTGGGAAACAATAATCCCATTGTTGTGCAATCCATGACAAATACTTTAACTTCTAATGCTTCAGAAACATTAAAACAAATTATCAATATATCAAAAGAAGGCGCAGGTTTAGTTAGAGTATCTGTGCCAGATATTGATAGCAGTAATTCTCTTAAGGAGATAACTAAACACTCACCTGTTCCAATAATAGCAGATATACATTATCATTATAAAAGAGCCATAGAGTCAGCAGAAAATGGTGCTAAATGTTTAAGAATTAATCCTGGAAATATTGGAGATAAGAAAAAAATCAAAGAAATTATATCAGCTGCAAAAAATAATGACTGTGCAATCAGAATTGGAGTGAATGCTGGATCACTTGAAAAAGATATTCTAGAAAAATACAAAGAACCTTGTCCAGAGGCTTTAGTTGAAAGTGCTGTAAGAAATATTAAAATAATTGAAGAAGAAGATTTTTTTAATTTTAAAGTTAGTGTCAAATCTTCAGATATTTTTTTATCAATTGGTGCATATAAACAATTATCAAAAATTACCGACTATCCACTTCACTTGGGTATTACAGAATCTGGTAGTTTTGTACCAGGCAGTGTAAAATCTTCAATTGGAATGGGATTATTATTACTAGAGGGTATTGGTGATACAATTAGAGTATCTTTATCAGATGATCCTATTAAGGAAGTCAAGATAGGTAATGAAATTTTAAAATCTTTAAACCTTCTTAATAGAGGTGTAAAAATTATTTCTTGTCCTTCATGCGCTAGACAAGGATTTAATGTAATTGATACAGTAAGAATATTAGAAGAGAAACTAGCTCACATACAAACCCCAATTACTCTCTCAATAATTGGATGTGTGGTAAATGGACCTGGCGAGGCAGCTTTAACAGATATAGGTATTACTGGGGGTGGTAAAGATAGTAATATGTTATATTTGAATGGTATTCAGACTTCTAAGCTCAAAAATAGCGAAATATTATCAAAAGTAGTATCGCATGTTGAGCAAAAAGCAGCAGAAATAGAAAAAAACAAATAATGTTACCTTTAGACAAAGTTAGAGATTTAATCTCTAAACACAATTCATTAGAAAAAGATCTTTCATCTGGAAATGTTGATAAAAAAAAATATGCAGAAAAATCTAAGGAATATTCCGATTTAAATGAAATAATTAATGAGGCAAATGAATATCTTTTATTTGAGAAGGAGAAATTAGATTTAGAAAAAATTATTTATGATCAAAAAAGTGATCAAGATATTAAAGATTTTGCAACTAAAGAATTGGCAGATTTAATTGAAAAAAACCAAACAAATGAAAAAAAATTAAAAATATATCTTTTACCTAAAGATGAAGCAGATACAAAAAATGCGATCATTGAAATTAGAGCTGGCACTGGGGGACTAGAAGCAAGTCTGTTTGCATCAGATTTATTTAAAATGTATGAAAAGGTAAGCCAAAAAAAGAAATGGTTACTAGATATAATTAGTATTTCAAAAAGTGAAGCTGGTGGTCTTAAAGAAGTTATAGCAACTATAAAAGGAAAAAATATCTACTCCTCCTTAAAATATGAAAGTGGCGTTCATAGAGTTCAAAGAGTACCAGATACAGAAACACAAGGTAGGGTTCATACTTCAGCAGCTACAGTTGCTGTATTGCCAGAAGCTGAGGAAGTTGACCTTAAAATTGAAGATAAAGATTTAAGAATAGATGTTTTTAGAAGTAGTGGACCGGGAGGACAAAGTGTAAATACAACCGACTCAGCTGTTAGGATTACTCATATCCCATCAGGAATTGTTGTTAGCCAGCAAGATGAAAAATCACAAATAAGAAATAAGGAAAAAGGTTTAAAAATTTTGAGGTCTAGACTTTATGAAGCTGAGAGAAAAAAAAGGGATGAAGCAAGATCTAAAGATAGAAAAGATAAAATTGGATCTGGAGACAGGTCCGAAAGGATTAGAACTTATAACTTTCCTCAGGGCAGAGTAACAGATCACAGAATTAATTTAACATTACATAAGCTTGAGGAATTTATGCAAGGTGAAATTTTTGATGAAATGATTGAAAACTTGACATTGCAAGCTCAAGAACAAGAATTAATCAATTTAAAATGAATTATAATTCAGCAATTAATTTTGCATCTAAAATACTTAAAAAAAATTTAATTAAAACAGCAAGTATAGATTCTGAAATAATACTTTCAAAAACAGTAAATCTAACTAGAGAACAGATATTGTTAAATTTAAATAAAAAATTATCATTCAATGAGTTAAAATATTTTAAAAAGTTACTCAATAGAAGAAAAAAAAAAGAACCAATTGCTTATATTTTAGAAAAAAAAGAATTTTGGAAACAATCTTTTCAAATAAACTCTAATGTATTAATACCGAGACCTGATACTGAGATTGTAGTAGAGGAGGTATTAAAACATTTACCTTTAAATTCATCTAAGTCAATTTTAGAAATTGGTACCGGTAGTGGTTGTATAGTTTTATCTGTACTATCTGAAAGGAAAAACTGCTATGCTAAGGCTTTAGATATATCTAAAAAAGCACTAAAAGTTGCCGAATGTAATGCAAAAATACAACACTTAAGAAATAGAATTCAATTTATTTACTCAGGCATTGACAAATTTTGTATCGGTAAATATGATATTATTATATCTAATCCACCATACATTAAATCTGCGAGCATTAAAAATTTAGATGAGGATGTTAGATTGTATGAACCCAGAATTGCTTTAGACGGTGGATATGATGGATACTCTCTAATAAGGGAAGTAATTAAAAAAAGTTCGTATTTATTGAAAAATGGTGGAAAACTTTTTTTGGAAATTGGATTTGAACAAATTAATGAGGTCAAAAAATTGCTAAAAGACAATCATTTTTATGTAAATAAAATTGCAAAAGATTTAAGAAAAATAAATAGATGCATTATATCTACTAAAATTTAGTTTTGATTTAATATGAGAAATTTTAAAAATAACTATAGAAGGAACAGATTTAGAAAAAATGGATCCAACCAAGGCCATCATAAGGATAATGGTCACAAATCTGTTACAGACTTTTCTTCTAATTTAAATTATCGACCTCGAAATCAATGGAAAAACAATCAAAACGCTTCAAAGTTAATTGAAAAATATACCAATCTTGCAAGAGAAGCGTTATCAAATGGAGATAAGATTTTATCAGAAAGTTATTTTCAACATGCGGATCACTTTATTAGGATCCAAGGTGAAAAAGAAATAATTAAATCTAACACAAGTAATAAAATTGAGGAACTTAGAAAAGAAGAAGTAGAAGATACTAAGGAACAAAGCCCTGTAGACAATTAATTTAAACCTGCGATTAACTCAGATTTCGTAACCTCAATTTTAATTTTTTCAATTTCAAACCTCTCTCTTTCTTTGCCTTTAAGAATTTTCCCTGAAGGAAGTTTAAGAGTTTGAGAATTCACTTTTTTCCCATTTTCAATTACTTCATAATGCAAGTGTGGGCCAGTCGACATCCCAGTTGAACCAACATATCCAATTATCTGCCCTTGCCTTACTCTATTACCTTCTTTAGCTATTCTTGCAAACTTTGATAGGTGAGCATATACCGTTGAATAGGTTGAATTATGTTTTATTTTGATACAATTTCCACCACCACCACACCATCTTGCTCTGACAATTTTTCCATCACCAGATGCCATTATTGGAGTTCCTTCTGGAGCTGCAAAATCAGTTCCTCTATGCATTTTATTAAAACCTAAAATAGGATGTTTTCTCATACCAAAGCTTGAAGATAATCTGGCACCATTTATTGGAGTCTTCATTAAACTTTTCTTAATACTTTTTCCAAAGTTATCAAAATAATCGTAACCTTCTTTAGTTTTGAAACCATACAAGGGTAAATCTTTTCCCTGTAAATTCAAATTTGCATATATAATATTTCCAGTCTCTACTATTTTTTTATTGTCATCTAAAAAAGTTTCATACATAAGCTGAAAACTATCATTCTTCCAAATATCTCTTTGAAAATCTACTTGAAAACCATAGACTCTAGCAAAATCTATAATTACATTAGGTTGAATTCCATTTTTTATTGAGCTTTCATATAAACTATTAGAGATTATAGACTCTTTATATGAAACAACTCTTTTAAGACTTTTTTGTATCTCTTTATATTGAAATTTATCTGTACTTTCATTTAAACTGTATAGTATAGATTTAGTTTTGGACATTTCTACTAATAATTCTATGATTTTTTTGGATTTTCTTTTATCAATTTTAAAAATTATTTTTTGACCTTTTAATAAATTAGAAACACTCTTCTTTTTTAAAACCTCTTTTAATATTTTTTGTTTTTCACCACTTTCAACTTCTATTTGATTTAATATCTTTTGAAAGTTGTCTCCACTTTTAACCTTTATAATTATTTTCTCATATCTAGGATCAAGATTTTCAATGATTGATGTAGATGTTTTATTTAAGTAAATATTTTCTAGAAGTTTTTGAAAATCAAAATTTTGTTTTTTTTTAAAATTAGTGAAATAATTACTTAATGAGATGCATAAAATTATTAAAAATAAACTTATAAAATGAAGGTTATATTTCTTTACTATTATTTGAATTGTAGAAGTTAACATTTTATTAAACTAACAAAAAACATTGATTTTTATAGTATTTTTAACAGTTTTTTTTCAATCTAATTACTTGATTTACTTTTAATATAGCTTATAAGCGTCACACTCAACGTAAGAAAAGTTGTTATTTATTAGGCTTTTTAGCCTAATTAGCTATTTTATATGTAAAAATTTAAGAAGAGAAGTGTGGACGGTTAAGGTTACCAATTTTGTCGTACACACTTCAATCATATATAAATTTTATTCTTAGAATTTATATTGAAGCTAGTGTGCGCCGTTTTTAAACTTGAGAGTTTGATCATGGCTCAGAACGTACGCTGGCGGCACGCCTTATACATGCAAGTCGAACGAAGTAGCAATACTTAGTGGCAGACGGGTGAGTAACATGTAGGTATCTTCCCTTTGGTGAGGAATAACACGAGGAAACTTGTGCTAATACCTCATAAGTCTTTACGGAGAAAGCTTTATGCGCCATTGGATGAGCCTGCACTTGATTAGTTTGTTGGTGGGGTAATGGCCTACCAAGACTGTGATCAATAGCTGATCTGAGAGGATGATCAGCCACATTGGGACTGAGACACGGCCCAAACTCCTACGGGAGGCAGCAGTAGGGAATATTGCACAATGGAGGAAACTCTGATGCAGCGATGCCGCGTGAGTGAAGAAGGCCTTTGGGTTGTAAAGCTCTTTCGTCGGGGAAGAAAATGACTGTACCCGAATAAGAAGGTCCGGCTAACTTCGTGCCAGCAGCCGCGGTAATACGAAGGGACCTAGCGTAGTTCGGAATTACTGGGCTTAAAGAGTTCGTAGGTTGTTAAAAAAGTTGGTGGTGAAATCCCAGAGCTCAACTCTGGAACTGCCATCAAAACTTTTTAGCTAGAGTATGATAGAGGAAAGCAGAATTTCTAGTGTAGAGGTGAAATTCGTAGATATTAGAAAGAATACCAATTGCGAAGGCAGCTTTCTGGATCATTACTGACGCTGAGGAACGAAAGCATGGGTAGCGAAGAGGATTAGATACCCTCGTAGTCCATGCCGTAAACGATGTGTGTTAGACGTTGGAAATTTATTTTCAGTGTCGCAGCGAAAGCAGTAAACACACCGCCTGGGGAGTACGACCGCAAGGTTAAAACTCAAATGAATTGACGGGGACCCGCACAAGTAGTGGAGCATGTGGTTTAATTCGAAGATACGCGCAGAACCTTACCAACACTTGACATGTTCGTCGCGACTCTAAGAGATTAGAGTTTTCGGTTCGGCCGGACGAAACACAGGTGCTGCATGGCTGTCGTCAGCTCGTGTCGTGAGATGTTGGGTTAAGTCCCGCAACGAGCGCAACCCTCACTTTTAGTTGCCATCATTTAGTTGGGCACTCTGAAAGAACTGCCAGTGATAAGCTGGAGGAAGGTGGGGATGACGTCAAGTCCTCATGGCCCTTACGTGTTGGGCTACACACGTGCTACAATGGCATTTACAATAGGAAGCAAGATGGCGACATCAAGCAAATCCTAAAAAAATGCCTCAGTTCGGATTGTACTCTGCAACTCGAGTACATGAAGCTGGAATTACTAGTAATCGCGGATCAGCGCGCCGCGGTGAATGCGTTCCCGGGTCTTGTACACACCGCCCGTCACACCATGGGAGTTGGTTCTACCTTAAGGCAAAGTTTAAAACCTTTGACCACGGTATAGTCAGCGACTGGGGTGAAGTCGTAACAAGGTAGCCGTAGGGGAACCTGCGGCTGGATTACCTCCTTTCTAAGGATGATTAAGGATTATTTCTTAATCTAAATATTTAACAGGTTAATGTTGACCGTCCTCATTTCTCTTCTTAAAAGTAGTGTTTCTCTTTTCTGCATAAGGGCCGGTAGCTCAGTTGGTTAGAGCACACCCTTGATAAGGGTGGGGTCGAAAGTTCGAGTCTTTCTCGGCCCACCAAATTAATGGGGGATTAGCTCAGCTGGGAGAGCGCCTGATTTGCATTCAGGAGGTCAGCGGTTCGATCCCGCTATCCTCCACCAAGAAACACTTAGTTATTTTATTTGTGAATATTTTTTAATTATTATCAATATCTATATCCGATTGTTCGAATAGATGAACAATCATGAATGTTCGAATAGATGAACATTCCAACAAAATTTGATTCAACACAGAATTTTTTTCTGTGCATAAATCAAGCGTTTAAGGGCGTGTGGCGGATGCCTTGGCACTGAAAGCCGATGAAGGACGTGGTATACTGCGATAAGTTGCGGGGAACTGTATGCAAGTTTTGATCCGTGAATTTCCGAATGGGGAAACCCACCACTTTATGTGGTACTTTAAACCGAATTAATAAGTTTAAAGAGACAACCTGGAGAACTGAAACATCTAAGTAACCAGAGGAAAAGAAATCAATTGAGATTCCGTTAGTAGTGGCGAGCGAAAGCGGACTAGGCCTGTAGAATTGTTAAAAAAATTTGAATAGTTTGGAAATGCTAACCACAGAGGGTGATAGTCCCGTAAAAGTAATGTTTAACAATTTTCTTGAGTAAAGCGGGACACGTGAAATCCTGCTCGAATATAGGGGGACCACCCTCTAAGCCTAAATACTCTTCAGTGACCGATAGTGAACTAGTACCGTGAGGGAAAGGTGAAAAGAACCCCTATTAGGGGAGTGAAATAGAACCTGAAACCGCATGCCTACAATCAGTCGAAGCTCTTTTTAGAGTGACGGCGTACCTTTTGTATAATGGGTCAGTGACTTAATTTATTAAGCAAGCTTAAGCCATCTAGGTGTAGGCGCAGCGAAAGCAAGTCTTAATAGGGCGATTAGTTTAATGAATTAGACCCGAAAACGAATGAGCTTACCATGAGCAGGTTGAACGCAAGGTAACACTTGCCGGAGGACCGAACCAGTTGACGTTGAAAAGTCTTTGGATGACTTGTGGTAAGGGGTGAAAGGCCAACCAAATTCGTAGATAGCTGGTTTTCCGCGAAAACTATTTAGGTAGTGCGATGAATAAATATACGTTTAGAGGTAGAGCACTAAATGGGCTAGGGGGAAGAGATTCTTACCAAACCTAATAAAACTCCGAATGCTAGACGTAGTTCTTCATCAGACAGACTGTGGGTGCTAAGGTCCATGGTCGAGAGGGAAAGAGCCCAGACCACCAGATAAGGTCCCAAAATTGTGATTAAGTGTGAAAGGATGTGGAAATTCCTTAACAGCCGGGAGGTTGGCTTAGAAGCAGCCATCCTTTAAAGATAGCGTAACAGCTCACCGGTCTAATAGAGTTTCTGCGCCGAAGATGTAACGGGGCTAAAATCACATACCGAATCTGTGGGTTTATAAAATTTTCGAATTTTATAAGCGGTAGCGGAACGTTCTGTAAGCCTGTGAAGGGATACCCGTGAGGGATCCTGGAGGTATCAGAAGTGCGAATGCTGACATGAGTAACGATAAACGAAGTGAAAAACTTCGTCGCCGAAAATCCAAGGGTTTCTGCGCAAGGTTAATCCGCGCAGAGTTAGTCGGCCCCTAAGGCGAGGGCGAAAGCCGTAGTCGATGGAAACAAGGTTAATATTCCTTGACCAGATGGAAGTGACGGATTTTGTAAGTTGTAAGTTCTTAATGGATTGAACTTGCCGCGAAAAAGTCCCAGGAAATAGCTCCATCATTAGACCGTACCCTAAACCGACACAGGTGGATTAATAGAGTATATTTAGGCGCTTGAGAGAATGATGTTGAAGGAACTCGGCAAAATGCTTCTGTAACTTCGGAATAAAGAAGACCTTTTTTTGGGCAACCATTAAAAGGTGGCACAAGCCAGGGAGAAGCGACTGTTTATCAAAAACACAGGGCTCTGCTAACACGTAAGTGGATGTATAGGGTCTGACGCCTGCCCGGTGCTGGAAGGTTAATGCGATGGGTGCAAGCTCATTTCTGAAGCCCCAGTAAACGGCGGCCGTAACTATAACGGTCCTAAGGTAGCGAAATTCCTTGTCGGGTAAGTTCCGACCTGCATGAATGGCGTAACGATTTCTCCGCTGTCTCCAACATCAACTCAGTGAAATTGAATTCTCCGTGAAGATGCGGAGTTCGCGTAGTTAGACGGAAAGACCCCGTGCACCTTTACTGCAACTTTACATTGGTGTTAGGAAAAACATATTTAGCATAGGAGGGAGACATTGAAGCAAAGGCGTCAGCTTTTGTGGAGTCAACAGTGAAATACCTCTTTTGTTTTTCTTGACATCTAACTGATCACCGTTATCCGGTATCAAGACATTGTATGGTGGGTAGTTTGACTGGGGCGGTCGCCTCCCAAATAGTAACGGAGGCGTGCGAAGGTAAGCTCAGAACGGTCAGAAATCGTTCGTAGAGTGCAATGGCATAAGCTTGCCTGACTGTGAGACTGACAAGTCGAGCAGAGTCGAAAGACGGTCATAGTGATCCGGTGGTTCTGAGTGGAAGGGCCATCGCTCAACGGATAAAAGGTACGCCGGGGATAACAGGCTGATACTGCCCAAGAGCTCATATCGACGGCAGTGTTTGGCACCTCGATGTCGGCTCATCACATCCTGGGGCTGGAGCAGGTCCCAAGGGTTTGGCTGTTCGCCAATTAAAGTGGTACGTGAGCTGGGTTCAGAACGTCGTGAGACAGTTCGGTCCCTATCTGCTATGCGTGTAGAAGAATTGAGAGGAGCTGTCCCTAGTACGAGAGGACCGGGATGGACGTACCACTGGTGGACCGGTTGTAGCGCCAGCTGCAGTGCCGGGTAGCTAAGTACGGACGAGATAACTGCTGAAAGCATCTAAGCGGGAAACTCACCTCAAAACTAGTTCTTCCTATAGAGCCGTGGTAGACCACCACGTTGATAGGCTGGGTGTGGAAGTGCGGTAACGCATGTAGCTGACCAGTACTAATAGCTCAATTGGCTTGATTTATGCACTGAAAAAAATTTTGAAAGTAGATTATTAATTTTTTTAAATATATATAATTTCCCAAATATTATAAATATCAATAGAATATAGTTTGGTGTTAAATATTTTCAAAACTTAAGATTTATTTTAAAAAATATTTTTTTTGTAATTTTCAAAATTATTATACGCAATGGGTATTACAGAGGGATCGAAATGACTCTTTTTCCATGATTTATATTTTTTTTTAAAAATCTTTGATTTTAAATTTTTTCTTCTCTTTAAAGTTTTATAAATTTTGCTTGGCGCTTTCGATCCAAAATACTTAATTGCATCACAAGAAAGACTATTAATTGTTGAGTTTTGTCTAATTTGAGGCTTTATAATTAAATAAATTTCACCTGCATCAACTTTTTTTTCTAATTTATGTAAAGTAATGCCAACTTTATTGCTTTCCCCTTTGTAATGAGGCCAAAAATTAGTATTAACTCCTCTATAAAATGGCAATAAGCCACCATGAATATTGAAAGCTTTAATTTCTTTATTCAAAATTTTAACATTCAGAATTTGACACCCATAAGAAAAAATTATATCAGGCTTATTTAAGTCGATTATTTCTTTTATAGTATTGTTAAAGCTTTTATTATTAGATCTAGATCTTTTAATTATTCTTATTATATTTTTATTTTTAAAATTACATTTAGAAAAATATTTCTTTTCTAAACTATTAAAGTTTTTTATATGATTTAAATATAATTTATTTTTTGAAAACTTTTTATGATTTGTTGTTAATGGTCTCTTTTCTACTATCCATTTAAAATTTTTAAAAAATCTTGAAAATTTATATACAATATATCTATGCCTTAGGCCATCACCAGTAATAAATAATGTTTTCAATATATAACTCTTACAATTTTATTTTTTTTTAAAATATTTATTGCTTTTATACTTTCCTCTAAATCTAATTTATATTTATATATAATTTTAAGAATACTACCTTCATCGCAATGACCTAAAAATATTAATATCAATTTAGTAATATTGTTTGATCTTTTATTTTTATATAAATTGTATTTATCCAAGAAAATTTCACAACCTTTTTGATTCCTAATTATTGTTCCACATAAATTATCAAAATAATATATGAAACGAGATATTTCTTTTATTGATAGTAGAATTTTATTTATTTGCATAAAATTTTTATTATCTTTTGAAGAATGATACTCTTTATATTTTAAATAAGTAGTCCTTGAAATTTGCCCTACTGGAAGATTTATTCCTGGAGAGCAATACTGTCTCTCATCAGATCCTGATAAACTGGTATAGTTGGCTAGTATAATTTTTTTATTCTGCTTTAATATTTTAAAAAGAAAATTAATTTCACTATTTTCATTTCTTGATTTTTTAAATGTTAAATTTTTTTTTGGACCACCAGTGCAAGTTAAAACTAAACCACCTTTTAAATTTTTTGAAAACTCTCTATTTGTTTTAGTTAAATATGCAATACTTCCTATAGTTTCTGGATTGATTACAAAGTTATAGTTTAAATTCCTTGATTTCCATTTTTTTATTTCTTTGAAAACTCCTAATAGTGTTAGGGGACCACTTAATTCATTATTAGCCATTGATGGATGGCATAGGTAAGTACTTATTAAAAAACTTTTCTTTGATATACCCTTTAATTTTTTCTCACCTACTATTAAATTAGATTTTTTAAATTTTGATTTTATTACAACGTTGTAACTACCCTCTTTTAACTTTTTATACTTATTATATTCTATATTCATACCTACTTTCTGTTTATAAAAAGAATAAGTAAATGGAATAGAGTCTGGCAATTTTTTATTAGTATTTAATAAATTTTTAAGCTCTTTCAGTTTAACTATTTTATTCATAGGATATGAGTATCCCATTAAATAAAGGTTATTTTTTTTAAAATCACAAATTTTCTTTTTATCAGGAGTTATTATGTATGCATCTGACACTTCCCAAGCCAAAGGAACTTTCCATCCAAAAACTTTTTTTCCACTTTTAAACTTTAAAATTTTAAAACTTATATAATTTTTAAAAATATTAATTGATTTGTTATAGCCCGAGTTTATAATTGACCTATTTAATGGAAATAATATATCAAATAAATAAGAGTAAAATTCTTTGTTATTTTTAAAATTTTTCATAAAAATCATCAAAAGTTTATTTAAATTTTTTTAACAATTCTATATTTTTTTTATTACGTGAACATATAAAGTATAATTCAGGGGAATTAAATTTTTTTTTTATTAAATTATTTAGTTCAATTGTATAGATCCTATTTCTATTTAGATATTTAATAAATTCTTTAGTCAGTGAAAATAAATGCTGTCTATTAAGTTCCTTGTCTATATGACAATAAATAACAACATATTTGCTTACAGATAATGCATAATTAAATATTATTTTAGGTTCAAAAGTATGATCCAAAGTATGAAAAATTCCAAATAGATCAAATTTAATTTTTGTATCTTTAAAATTTATTTCTTTTAAATTTAAATCATTTAAAAACTCACTCGCTAATGATAAACTATTTACAGATTTATAATTATCATTTTGTCCCCAACTTAGATTGGAACTTTTTAAAAAAAGATACTTATTAACAATTTTTTTTTTGAAATTTTTTTTACGTAATTTTGATATTTTTTTTAAAATTTTAGAACCCTTCAAGATTGAAAGTTCTTTGTTTTTTTTAGGCTGATCTACAACTTGTCTAGAAGTTAGATATTTAATTATATAATTAAAATACTTTTTAGTAAAATTAGTATTATTTTTATATTCATCTGAAAAAAAATTTAACATCATTCCTAAAAATGGTGTCTTGAATTCAGCATAATTTTTTATTTTTATGTTCTTTTTAAGAAATTTATATAGGTCACCATGACTAGGTATGATTCCATGATTTACAAAATTCAAAATATTTGACCAATTTCTATTGTGTTGCCCATAAATATTACTATAAATTTTTTGAGATATTTCCTCAGTAAACCAAGGGTTATTTTGCAAAATAAAACAATTTTGACATTTGTATGTTTTAATTTTTTTTAAATTTTTTAGTTTAAGATTTAAATCAGAAATTATTGATTTTATGTAAAAATTAGTTTTACTTGTTTGTATCTTTTCAATTTTTAAATTGTTTGAATTACAGAATATGCATTTATTATACTTTTTGAACATATCTTAAATATATACTTTATATATATTTTAATCGATTTTTATAAAACTATGTATTTTTATGTATATTTTAATTGACAAATATACAATATATTTATCTAAGGTTAAAAATTTATTAATTAATATTAATTTTTTAACTATTTTGCACACCTTGACCTATAATAAATACAATGCTTCTTAATAAAATTTTAGAAAAGAAATCAAAAATTGGAGTTTTTGGACTAGGTTATATTGGACTTCCAAGATGCATACAATTCGCCAAAAAAAATTTTAAAGTATTAGGTTTTGATAACGATAGAAAAAAACTAGAAAAGCTAAAGAATAAAAAAAGTTATTTAACCACAGTACAAAATAAAGACTTAATAGCATTAAATAAAAGTAAGTTTTTTCCTACCAATGATTTGAAATTAGTTAAAACACTAGATATTATTATTATATGTTTACCTACGCCTCTTAAAAATAACAAACCAGATTTAAGTTATTTAAGAAAAACTTTAAAGTCTATAATTCAGTATCTCAAAGAAGACCAATTAATAGTTTTAGAGTCAACATCTTATCCTGGAACAACAGAAGAAGAAATTATAAGACCATTAAAAAGCAAATTTAAAATTGGAAAAAATTTTTTTATTTGCTTTTCACCTGAGAGAGATGATCCTGGGAGATTAATTGATACTTATAAAATAAATAGATTGATATCAGGAAAATCAAGCAAATGTAAAAATCTTGGTTCAAAATTGTATAAGCAAATTTTTAAAAATGTAAAAATTATGAATACAATTGAAGAGGCAGAAATGTCAAAGATTTATGAAAATGTATATAGAGCAATTAATATAGGTCTTGTAAATGAATTAAAAAAAATCTGCCACAAAATGAATATAGATTTCTTTAAAGTTATTGAGGGAGCCAAAACTAAACCTTATGGATTTAAAGCCTTTTATCCAGGTCCCGGGTTGGGAGGTCATTGTATTCCAATAGATCCATTTTATCTTACATGGAAAGCAAAGAAATTTGGAATAACATCAAAGTTTATTGAATTATCTGGTGAAATAAATAATTCAATGCCAAACTGGATTGTATTAAATATTGAAAAGTACTTTAAAAATACAAAATCTCAAATAAAAAACAAAAAAGCATTAATACTTGGTGTAGCATACAAAAAAAATATTAATGATACAAGGGAAGCGCCCAGTTTAAAAATAATTGACTTACTTATTAAGAAAAAATGTAAAGTTCATTACTCAGACCCATATATTAAAAAATTAAAAAAATTTAGAAATTATAAATTTCAAAATTTAAAAAGTATTAATTTATCAAAAAAAAATTTGAAGTTTTATGATTTTGTAGTACTGGTAACTGATCATGATAAATTTGATAAAAAAAAAATTCTTAATAATGCAAAATTAATATTTGATACAAGAAATTTTTTTAAATTTAACAAAAGTGATAAAGTGATATCTTTATAAATAATAAAAAAATGAAGAAAATAAAATAATATAAAAAAAATGTTGGCTTCAATAATAATTACAAACTATAATTATGGTAAATACATAGGGGATTGCATTAGAAGTTGTTTAAATCAAACACTAGATAAAAGTCTTTATGAGATAATAATAATAGATGACTGTTCATCTGACAATTCGATTCAGATTATCAATGAATATCTTGGGCATTATTCTAATTTAAAACTGATAAAAAATAACAAAAATTTAGGAGTAGCTGGATCATCAAATAAAGCTATCAAACAGGCAAAAGGAAAATATGTGATTAGACTTGACTCAGATGATTTTATTAATACAGAAACATTAAGAATTCTTACTTATTTTTTAGAGGAAAATTCACAATATTTTAGTGTAGCATGCGATTATTATTTAGTTGATCAATCGGGAATGAAAATTAATAAAATTTCAGCTAGAGAAAATCCAATTTCTTGTGGAGTTATGTATAATTTAAAAAAATTGAAACAATTAGGAGCGTATAATTCAAAATTTAGGCACAGAGAGGAAGAAGAGTTAAGATATAGAATTTCTAAAAATAAAAGCTTAAAAAATTTTTATCTCAATTTTCCATTATACAGGTATAGAATGCACGATTACAATAAAACTAAACAAAAAGATTATATTCAAAACTTTAAAAACAAAATACTAAAATTAAATAAAAAATATAATAAATATAAAGATCTAAAAAAACAGATATTAAAAAATGTGATTGTAATTATTCCTGCTAGAGGTGGTTCAAAAAGACTTTTAAGAAAAAATATTTATAATATTTGGGGTAAGCCAATGATATATTGGTGTTCTCAAGCTGCAAAAAAATCAAAATATATAAAATCAATATATGTTACCTCAGAAGATAAACAAATTTTAAAATATGCAAAAAAAATAAACTTAAAAATAATTGAGAGACCTAAAGAACTTTCGGAAGATGATGTGTTTAAAATGGCAGCCATAAGACATGCCGTAGAGACCATATCCAAAAAAAATAAACCAAGTTTGGTAATAAGTCTTCAAGCAAATTCTCCAGATATTCAAACATATGAGATAGATAATGCAATTAACAAATTAATTATGAACGATCTTGATGAAGTCATCTCTGTTGATGAAAATTATAATCAAAATGGTGCTTTAAGGGTTATGAGATATAAAAGCTCTTTACAAAAAGAATTAAGTACACATTGTGGATTTATTATAACAAATACTAGTGATATACATACACTTAAAGATATAAGACTTTTAGAAACCAAAAACAAAAAAAATGCAAACTAATAAAAAACAAAGAAATGTAAAAATAATTTCAGAAGTTCACCCACAATTTATGGGTGATATAGATGAATTAACAAGAATGATACTTCAATCAAAATTAGCTGGAGCAAACATAGTAAAAGTTCAGTTATATGAAAGTCAAAGGTTGTTTAGCAATAAAGATAGAGAATATTTAGAAATAAATAATGAAGAATTAAAACAAATTTCTGATTTTGCTCAAAATCATAAAATTGAATTATCAGCATCTATTTTTGATGAGAGCAAACTAGATTTATGTGAAAAACTAAATTTCAAAACATATAAAATTGCTAGCAGAACACTAGTTGATGATATTAAATTATGTGAAAGAATAATATCTACTAATAAACAAGTTATCATATCATTAGGCATGTACGATTATGAAAAACTTGGCAAACCATTTAACAATTCAAACATAAAATATTTGTACTGTGTTTCGAAATATCCAACTCAACTTGAAGATATAAAAATGCCAGATTTTAATAAGACTTTTTTTGATGGTTTCAGTGATCATACTATTGGTATATCTGCTAGTTTGTATGCAGTTTCAAGAGGAGCTAAAATTATTGAAAAACATTTTTCTAATAGTAAAAATTTAAATGTAGCAACACAACAGGCTCATACGTCTAGTATGGATTTTGATGATTTAACACTTCTTAGAAATTTAGTAGACTCTATTACTCTTTTAAAAAGTAAAGAGATTGATAATTAAAAATAGGATATTAAAATAAATTCGTAAATTTTCATGTGTGGTTTTTTAGTTCATTTTTCTAAAAATAATAAAAAAAATTTTGATAGATCAAAATTTGTTAAATCTGCTCGACTAATTTCACATAGGGGGCCAGATGATATGCAAAAGTTTTTTCACGAAAATATTAATATGATATTTTATAGATTGAGTATAATTGATCAATCAAACTTGGGTAGTCAACCAATGTTTAGTCTAACAAAAAGATATTTAATAGTATTTAATGGAGAAATTTACAATGCAAAAAAATTAAAGAAATTAGTTAATCAAAACCATCTTAGAGGAAATAGTGATACAGAAATTCTTATAAACCTTTATGAAAAGTATGGCCACAATTGTGTAGAGAAACTAGAGGGCATGTTTAGTTTTTTTGTTTATGATTTTAAAAAAAATAATTGTTTTGTTGCTAGGGATAGATTTGGAATTAAACCATTATACTTTTCAAATCAGAAAGATTTTATTTTAATAGGATCTGAGATTAAGCCTATTTTGTCATATTTAAAAAATAATAAATTAAATAATTCAGCAATCGCAGATTTTTTGATTAGACAAAAAATGGACCATGATAATATAACTTTTTTTGAAAACATAGAAGCGTTAGAACCATGCAATTTCGCTTATATAGATTCAAAAAAAATAATTAAAAAAAATTATTGGAAAATTCAAAATAAAATAAGCGATAACAATTTTGAAACGTCTAAGAAAGAATATTTAAATTTATTTGAGTCATCTGTAAAAAAACATTTGATATCAGATAGGAAAATTGGTCTTTTATTTAGTGCGGGCACTGATAGTACGATGTTAGCAACAATCATGAAAAGAAGCTTAAATTATCCAGTTCAAACTTATACATATGATTTTATTAATAATAAATTTGGAGACAGTCATAAGTCAAAAATAATTTCAAAAAAATTAAAAATTATTAATAAATCAACTTTTGTAAGACCTTCTGATGTAATAAATGATCTGACTAAAGTTTGTTTAGAACTAGAGTCCCCATTCACATCTATTAGAATCTTTGGAGTAAGGAAGGCTTTAATGTTAATGAAAAAGGATAAACTTTCTGTGGTTTTTGAAGGTGGAGGGGGAGATGAAATCTTGGGTGGATATGAATATAATTTGATTTTTCATTATTTAGATTTAGTTAAAAAAAATAAAAAAAATATTAAATTTTTTTTTAATGAAATTTTAAAAAATAAAAATAAACTAATAAATTATCTAGTAACAATTTCCAATCAATTTGGATCAATAAAAGATTGCACACCCTTTGTTAACATTAATAATTTTAATATTAATTTTCTTAACGATAATATAAATGAAAAATTTTTTTTTACGGAAAACTTCCCAGAAAGACTGAATTTTCTTCAAAAATCACAATATACAGATATTAAATTTGTAAATTTGCCAAGAAGTTTAAAATACTCTGATAGATTATCAATGAACCAAGGTTTAGAAAACAGGGTCCCTTTTCTAGACCATAAATTAGCAAAGTTTTGTTTTAATCTACCAAATCAATTCAAAATTAAAAATAATATAACAAGATATATATCTAAAGAGTCAATTAAGAAATATTCAGACAAAAATTTTTTTGCAAATCAAAAAAAAACAATTACAGACCCTCAGTCTGAATGGCTCAGAACTTCTCTTAAAAATTTCGCAAATGATACATTTAATTCGACGGATTTTAAAAATTGTGATTTTTTTGATTATAAAAATGTAAAAAAAAATTTTGACTTTTTTTTAAAAAATCCAAAACAAACAAGTTTTGATATTTTCCAAATTTTAAGTACTTTCTATTTTTATAAATCTTTCAAGAGCAAATTTAACTGTTAAATAAAAAAATACCATTTTTATTCAAATATTTACATTAATTACTAATTTTTTTTCTTTACTGTTCAAAAATTGAACGTATATTGTTCAAAAACTGAACATATGAAAGATAATCAAGATCATTTTGAGGTACTAAGAAAAATACAAAAGAAACCAAATTCTAGCCAAAGAGAATTAGCTCAACAATTAGGATTTAGTCTTGGAAAATTGAACTATTGTCTTAAATCTTTGAAATCCAAAGGATTAATAAAAATGAAAAATTTCAAAAATAATCCAAATAAAATAAATTATTTTTATGTTCTTACTCCAAAAGGAATTTCAGCTAAAACGAAGCTTACAATAAATTTCATGAAAAAAAAAATGATGGAATATGATGAGCTTAAAAAAGAAATTGAAAATTAAAAATATGAATTTTTTAAATTTAAATGATAATATTTTTATAAAGTATCTTAAAATATTTTTAAAAAATTTAAAAGGTCCTCTGCCAAATTGGAAATCAATAGAGCTAAGTAAAAATAAAAATAAAATCATAAATAATAGAAAAGAGAATATATTAATACCGGTATCAGCTGGTGGATTAGAAAATATACTTGTTTTTGAAAGCATGATTGGATCTATTTTAAAATATGAAGGTTTTAATGTTGATTATTTACTTTGTGATGAATTTTTACCAGCATGTGTCATGGCAACAAACAATAAAATTGGTAATGCTGATTTTAATCAGCATGGATCTAAAAAAATATGTAGTTATTGTTTTTTAAGAGCAAAAAATTATCTGGAATCAACAGGTGCTAAAGTTTTAAAATTTTCAGATTTTATTTCAAAAGAAGAATTAAAAATAATTGATGATAAAAACTTTAACAAACTTTCAATCAGTGAAATTAAGGATTATAAAATTGATGAAATTTTAGTAGGAGAGCATGCAAACTCAGGAACAATTAGATATTTTTCAAGTTCTGATTTTCACAACTATAAATATGCTAATGAAATAATGGCTAAATACCTAAGATCTTCTATTATTACAAAAAAGGTTATTGAGAATGTTTTAAAAAATAAAAAATATAAAGAAGTTTTTATTAACCATGGGATATATGTTCCTCAAGGAGTTATTCTAGATGTAGCAAATAATTTTAAAATTAATACCACTACGTGGATGATAGGATATAGAAGGAATTCATTTATTTTAAGTCGTGGAGATACTTATCATAGAACTTTAGTTTACGATGATAACTCTAAATGGGAAAATATTGAATTTACCAAAAAGCATGAAAATAAAATTGATAATTATTTAAGATCAAGATGGACTGGATCAACTGATTGGGAATTCTACTTTAAAAACCCAAAGTTTAATGCATTAGACTATTTTAAGAAAAATAATATAAGTATTAATAAGCCAATTATTGGCCTAGCAACCAATGTTCAGTGGGACGCTCAGGTTTCTTTTCCTACAAATTTTTTTTCTAACATGCTGGAGTGGTTATTCCACACGATAGATTATTTTATTGAAAATCAACATTTACAATTAATTATTAGAATTCATCCTGCAGAATTAAATATTTCAAAACATTCTCTACAAAGGGCGGAGGTTGATATTAAAAAAAAATATGGTGAACTTCCAAAGAATATTTTGATTATTAAACCTGGTGATAATATAAGCACCTATTCAATTTTTGATAAATGTAATTGTGTCATAGTTTATGGCTCAAAAATTGGAAGTGAAACAGCAGCAACAAATATACCAACAGTAGTTTGTGGTGAAAGTTTAATTCGTAATAAGGGTGTAGCCATAGATATTAATTCTAAAGATCAGTACGATAAATTTTTAAATAGCTTGCCCTTGCAAAAAAATTTTATATCAAAAGAAAAATTAATAAGAGCTAAAAAATATGCTTACCATTTTTGGTTCAGAAAAACCATGGAATTTAAATCAATATATGAAAATAATATTTATAAAGGGGTGTCGCTACAAATAAATAAAGATCTTTTTAAATTATATGATGAGAAAAAGGATTTAGCTTTAGTAGAAACAATTAATTCAATAATAAATGGAACAGATTATATTTTAAAAGATGAAAAACAAATTAGTGAGAATTTTAAAGGGTCTAGATATTAATTTAAAATGAATTTTACAAAAAAAATAATCAAATTAAAATTAATTCTAAATTTAGTATCAGGATATAAATTTTTTTACCTTATTTTTTTAATGTTTTTTCTTGCAATGATGGAATTATTCTCGGTAGGTTTAATTCTGCCAATTTTAAACTCTTTTTATGATGATAGTTTTTTTAACTATTTAAATAATTTTAATTTTTTTAAAAATAATATTTTTTTTGAAAAAGATACATTAGAATTATTTTTATTTTCTTTATTATTAAGTGCATATGTTTTTAAATTT
>CABYPZ010000001.1 GCA_902521005.1 uncultured Pelagibacteraceae bacterium | reverse complement strand
TCTTTTATCAGTCGAATTAATGTTTTAGGTAATTATGTTACTCGTGAAAAAGTAATCAGAAATAAGTTTTTACTTGATGAAGGAGATCCATATAATGATATTCTATTAACCAAAACTGTAAATTCAATAAAGTCTACTGGTATATTTAAAAATGTAAAAAAAGAGATTATAGATGTTGATAATAAAAAAATTATAAACTTAACAGTTGAAGAAATGCCCACAGGTGAAATAATGGCAGGTGCAGGTACCGGGTCTAGTGGAACTTCAATTACTGGAGGTATTAAAGAGAAAAATTATCTAGGTAAAGGAATTAAATTAGATACTTCATTCACTTTAAGAGATGATGGTTTAAATTTAAGATTACAACGAACAGACCCTAATTTTAAAAATTCTGAAAAAGATTTAGTAACCTCAGTAGAAAATAACACAAAAGATGTATTAAGTAAGTTTGGTTATAAAAATAGAAAAACTGGCTTTAGTTTTGGTACATCTTATGAGCAATTCGAAGATGTATATTTTTCGCCAGCACTGTCGGTTTTCCAAGAGAAATTAGAAACTGGCAGCAAAGCATCAGCGTCTCAAAAGAAAAATGCAGGTGATTATTTCGAAACTGATTTGAAATATCAATTTACACTAAATAAATTAAATCAAAATTTTCAACCTTCCGAGGGATACAAAACAAGTTTTTATCAATCCTTACCCTTGATTAGCGATGATGGGGCATTATCAAATTCTTTTACTTTTACAAATTACCATTCAATAACAGAAGAAATGATATTTGCTTTAAAATTCCAAGCGAAAGCAGTTAATTCTATAAACGACGAAGATGTTCGTCTTTCAAAAAGATTATATTTATCATCTCGTAACTTAAGAGGTTTTGAGTCAGGAAGAGTCGGTCCAAAAGATGGAACAGATTTTATTGGTGGTAATTATTTATCTTCATTAAACATATCAACTACATTACCAGATTTATTAAAAGATTTAGAAAATGTTGATTTCAAATTTTTTTATGATGCAGGAAATGTTTGGGGTGTTGATTATAACTCTAGTCTAGATAGTAGTAAAATTCGATCTTCAACAGGTTTGTCAGTTGATTGGTTCACTCCAATAGGTCCACTATCATTTTCATTGTCTCAACCTTTAACAAAAGCTGATACAGACATAACTGAAACTTTTAGATTTGATATTGGCACAACATTTTAATGATAATTAAATTTATTAAAATTTTAATTTTTTTAACTTTATTACAATTTCAAAATTTATCGTATGGACAAGAAAAAATTGCTTACATTGATATTGATAAATTATTAAATGATTCAATTGCAGGGAAACTAATTACAAAAAAAATTGAAAACAAATACAAAGCAGATTTAGAAACATTTAAAAATACAGAGTCTGAATTAGCAAAAGAGGAAAAAGAAATATTATCTCAAAAAAATATATTATCATCTGATGAGTTTAATAAAAAAGTTTCTAATTTTAAAAAAAAAGTTAAAGATTTTAGAGACCAACAAAAAGACTCAAGAAATAAAATAAATGAGATTAAAGCTAAGTCCACTAGTATTTTAATCAAAAATATAAACCCACTAATTGAGGCTTATGCAAAAAAAAATTTGATTGATATAATTTTGCCAAAAGATAGTATTTTAATTGCAAGATCTGATTTGGAGATTACCGAAATCATCTTAAAATTATTAAATGATAAAATTAAAGAAATTAAAATAGATTGATGAATAATAAGCTTACTAAAGATGACATAATAGCTTTGTTGCCTCATAGAGAACCAATGTTATTAATAGATGAGTTAATTAATATTAAAAAACTATTTTCTGCCACAGCAATTGTAAATGTAAAAAAAAACAGCTTTTTTGTTCAGGGTCATTTTCCTGGACAACCAGTTATGCCAGGTGTTTTGATAGTCGAAGCTTTCGGACAAGCTGCTGCAGCTTTAACAGCCGCAGGAATAGATAAATCCGAATATGAAAATAAACTTGTCTTTTTAATGAGTGTTGAGAAAGCTCGATTTAGAAGTCCTGTAATTCCTGACTGTAAACTAGAATTAAATATTGAGGCTATAAGATCTCATGGAAGAGTTTGGAAATATAAAGGTGAAGCATTCGTTGATGGAAAAAAAATGGCTGATGCTCAATGGTCAGCTACTATTGTAGATAGGAAATAATCAGCAATAAAACTTGATAAGCATTTTTATAAGGTTTTGATATTAAACTTATTAATGGAAAATCCTTTTTTTAAGAATACAGGTCCACATAACATCAATTATTTAATGAAATTAATTGATTTAAATAATCAAAATTTTTCTGATGAAAACATAAATGATATAAAAGATATATCTTCTGCCAAGAATAATGATATTACTTTTTTCCATTCAAAAAAATATATTGATTTAGCTAAAGTAACCAAAGCATCTTATTGTATAACTACTGAAACTCTTAAATCATATTTGCCTGATAACTGCAAACCGATTGTATCAGAAAAAGTTTTATTAGTTACAGCTCAGATTACTAAAATTTTCTATCCCGACTCAATTACTGATAATTTTGATGTTTCAGTTGAAAATATTGATAAGTCAGAATTCAAAGAAAAAGTTAAGTTTGGAAAAAATGTTTTAATAGGTAAAAATGTCAATATAGGATCAGACTGTTTAATTGGCCATAATACAATAATTGAAAAAAATGTAGTCATTGGAAATAATTGCTCCATTGGATCAAATGTAATTATAAGAAATTCTATTATTAAGAATAATGTTCATATATTAGATGGTTGTGTTATAGGAAAAAAAGGTTTCGGTTTCTTCCCTGATAAGAAATCAAATTTTAGATACCCTCAAATTGGTATAGTTATAATTGAAGATAATGCAGAGATAGGTTGTGGATCAACTATTGATAGAGGTTCTCTTTCAAATACTATAATTGGAAAAAATACATATCTAGATAATCAAATACATATAGCGCACAATGTTAAGATTGGTAATAATTGTATAATTGCTGGACAAGTTGGTTTTGCTGGTAGTTCAACATTAGGCAGTAATGTAATGATAGGTGGACAAGCTGGTATTTCAGGACATCTTAAAATTGGAAGTAATGTTCAAATCGGTGGAGGCAGCGGTGTAATAAAAAATATTCCAGATAACTCAAAGGTTATGGGTTATCCTGCTAAAGATTTAAAAAATTTTATTAGAGAAAACAAATGATTGATAAAACTGCTATTATAAATCAAAATGCAAAGGTTCATTCATCAGTTAAAATTGGACCGTTCACAGTTATTGGTGCAAATGTTGAGATTGATGAAAATGTAGTAATTCACTCTCATGTTAATATTTCTGGAAATACTAAAATTGGAAAAGGAAATGTATTTTATCCATTTGCTTCAATAGGAAATGATCCACAAGATTTGAAATACAATGCCGAGGATACTTCTTTAATAATAGGAGACAATAATAAATTTAGGGAATATGTTACTGTAAATCCTGGTACTATTGGAGGCGGTGGTATAACAAAAATTGGAAATAATTGTCTTTTTATGATCTCATCTCATGTTGCACACGACTGCAATGTTGGAAATAATGTTATTATTGCTAACAATGTACCTTTAGGAGGTCATGTAACATTAGAGGATAATGTAGTTATAGGTGGAAATGCAGCTGTTCAGCAATTTACTAGAATTGGCCAAATGGCAATGATAGGAGGGATGACAGGTGTATTACATGATGTAATACCCTATGGATTGTCAACTGGGAATAGAAACTCATTACAAGGATTGAACTTAATAGGATTAAGAAGAGCTAAGTTTGAAAATAAAGACATCTTAGGTTTAAGCGAAGCTTATAAGGAGATATTTGCTACAAAAAATATCAATGAAAATATAAGCAAATTAAATGGTTCTTTTCAAGAAAATCCGTTAGTTAAAAATGTAATTGACTTTATAACAAAAGATAAAAAAAGATCAATTTGCACACCATTTTCTTAAAATGATTGGATTAATTTTTGGTGATACTGATTTTCCAAAGGAAATTCTTAAAGCTGTTAAAAAAAGGAAAATAAAGTATTTGATAATTGATTTGTCAAAATCTAAAAAATATAAAAAAGATAAAAAATCATATTCAGTCTCTATAGGCCAATTTGGAAAAATAATTAACCATCTCAAGGAAAATAAATGCAAAAAAGTTTTATTTGCTGGAAAAGTGAACAAACCAATCTTTTCTAGATTAAAGTTAGATTTTAAAGGTATTTATTATATCCCAAGAATAATTAAAGCCTCAAAGCTTGGCGATGCGGCCATACTTAAAGAAATTATTAAAATATTAGCACAAAATAAGATTAAAACTGCAAATTCACTAAAATTTAATCCTGAACTTTCATTAAAAAGAGGCAATTATTCAAAGACCAAACCAAACAAACAAGACAAGTTAGATATTAATAAAGCAATTAAAAAACTAAATAATTTAAAAAAATATAATTTTAGCCAAGGGGTCGTAGTAAGAAATCAAAAAGTTGTTGCTATAGAAGGAAAAGGTGGAACAAAAAAAATGCTTGAAAAAAGCAGAAGTAAAAAAATTAGAAATCATGGAGTTTTAGTTAAGTTTCCAAAAAAGAAACAAGATTTAAGAGTTGATCTACCGACCATAGGATTAAAAACTCTAAGTCAAAGCAAAACTGCTGGTTTAAAAGGCATTGTAGTTAAAAATAAACAGCATGTTTTTTTAGATAAAAGCAAATGTATAAAATTTGCCAACAAAAATAAGATGTTTATCTTAGTAAAATGAAAAAGATTTTCATATTAACGGGCGAACCTTCTGGAGATAAACTTGCATCTAAAGTCATATCTAAACTTCAAAAAAATAACTCTAATATTCAGTATTCTTGTGTTGGCGGGACACATTTAAATTCATTAGGAATAAAATCTATTTATGATCTAAAAGAGATTACTTATATTGGTTTTACAAGTGTTTTGTTGAATATCTTTAAAATAAAGAGCAAAATAAACACAACTGTACAAGAGATAATAAAATTTAATCCAGATATTTTGTTTAGCGTAGATAGTCCTGATTTTACATTGAGAGTAGCTGAAAAAGTTAAAAAATTAAACAATGAAATTAAGACTGTTCATTATGTAGCGCCACAAGTATGGGTATGGCGTGAGGGTAGGCTTAAAAAGTTTAAAAAGTTTTTAGATCATATATTATTATTATTCGATTTTGAAAAAAAATATTTTGATAAGGAAAATATCCCCAACACTTTTGTTGGTCATCCATTATTAGAGCATGAAACAAAAAATAAAATAGACTTATCCAATATCATAACAGATGATAAGAAAATCATTTCTCTTTTTTGCGGTAGCAGATCATCTGAAGTAAATTTACTCTTACCTATTTTGATAGATTTTATAAATATGATGAATGAAAAATATAATAATTTCTTTTTCGTTTTTCATTCTACTGATGAGAATAAGAATTTAATAAGTGAAAAAATAAATAATACAAATTTAGATAATGTTGAAGTTATTTCAGAAGAAAATATCAAAAAGCAAATACTAAATAAATCTACTTTTGCAGTTTCAAAATCTGGAACAGTTTCTCTTGAAATTTGTAATGCAAAGGTTCCTTCTATAATTATCTATAAAATGAATTTTTTAAATTTTTTAATTGTCAAAATGTTGGTCAAAATAAAATTTGCTAACATCATTAATATTATTAACGACAAAGAAATAATTCCAGAATTAATCCAAAAAGATTGTAATGCTAAAGAGATTTATAATTCAGTTGTTTACTTTTTAAAAAATCCAGAATTGATGAATAAGCAAATTAACTATTGTGAGGAAACTTTAACTAAAATTAGATCAAAAACTTCATCTTCTGATGAAGCTTCTTCAGTATTAAACAAATTTCTTATTGGTTAATCTTTTTGTTACTTCCTCTTTTCCAAGAGAAATAATTATATCATATATACCAGGTCCAAATTTTGAACCTGTTAAAGCTACTCTTAAAGGCTGTCCAACTCCTTTAAAATTAGTATCGTTTGATTTAATCAATCCGTTTACTATTGGCTCTAATGTTTCTTTGCTTAATTTATCAACACTTGCAATTTGAGAATTGAAATCAGAAATCACTTTTTTAGCTTTATCATCAATTAAATTAATATCATCTTGATTAAAATTAACCTCATCTGCCATTATATATTGACTATTATTAAATATATCTTCTAACGTTTTAGCTTTATTTTTAAGAAAAGTTAGAGATTTTTTAATTTTATCTTTCTTATCCACTTCAATTTCACTTTTATATAATTTGCAATACTCGGTTAGTTGATCAAATAAATCATTTTCATCGATACTCTTAATATAATGCTCATTCATAGATAAAATTCTACTCATATCTAACTTAGATGGAGATTTGCCAATTCCTTCAAGATTAAAATATTTAATACTTTCATCGAGATTAAATATCTCTTTGTCTTCATAAGACCATCCTAATCTAAGAAGGTAATTTCTAAGAGCATCTGGCATAATACCAATTTGAGAATAATCGTCTAATGTAGAAGCTTTATCTCGTTTTGATAGTTTTTTACCATCTATTGTATGTATTAATGGTATATGAGCAAATAAAGGCAATTCCCATCCCATAGATTGATAAATTTGAATTTGTTTAAAAGTATTAATTTTGTGATCATCCCCTCTAATTATGTGTGTCATTTTCATTATATGATCATCTACTGATGCTGATAAGTTATATGTAGGAGATCCATCATTTCTCAAGATGATAAAATCTTCAATAGTATTATTATCAATTTCGACATCACCTTGGACTAAATCTTTTAGTATAGAAGTTCCATCTATTTTACTTTTAAATCTTATTACAGGCTTAATATTTTTTGGAGCCTCTTCTTCTTTTTTATCTCTCCACTTCCTATCATAAATATAAGGTATCTTTTTTTGTTTTGCTCTAAGTTTTTGTTCTTCAATTTCCTCTTTAGAACAATAACATTTATATGCATGACCGTTTTTAAGCAATTCATTAGCAACTTTAATGTGATCATCTAATTTTTTTGATTGAATATATTCATCTCCATCATGCTCTATTCCTATCCATTTAAGAGATTTTATAATTTGTTTTTTATATTCATCTTTAGACCTCTCTTTGTCTGTATCTTCAATTCTTAAAAAAAAAGATCCATTTTTATTTTTTGAATATAACCAATTAAAAAGTGCTGTTCTTATTCCTCCTATATGAAGAGGACCTGTAGGTGATGGAGCAAATCTTGTTGCTACTTTAGACATTAATGATGTTTAAACTATTTTAGTGAAAGTTTCTATATAAAGATACTAGAATACCTTGTACTTTAACCCTATCTGGACCAAATATCTTAGTTTCATAATTTCTATTAGCACTTTCCAAGGCTACAGTTTTACCTTTTCTTCTGAGTCTCTTTAACATTGCTTCATGATCATCTATAAGTGCAACAACAATTTTTCCATTTTCTGCTGTATCAGTTTTTTTTATTATGACTGTATCACCATCATTTATACCAGCCTCAATCATGGAATCACCATTAACTTTTAATCCAAAATACTCACCATTTTTTTCAATATTTGATGGTAAGGGAATTCTTGTAACTTCATTTTGAATTGCTTCTATTGGTGTTCCAGCTGCAATATTACCTAAAACAGGTATTTCACTTTCTTTATTAGCAGAATCAGAATCATCTAATCCACCTCTGATAACACTTGGTGAAAAACTATTATAAATATCATTAGCTGAAGCTGTTTCAGGAAGTTTAATTACTTCCAAAGCTCTAGCTTTATGAGCTAATCTTTTTATAAAACCTCTTTCTTCTAAAGCGCTTATTAGCCTATGTATTCCTGATTTAGATTTTAAATTAAGAGAAAGTTTCATTTCCTCATATGAAGGAGACACTCCAGAAGATCTCAACTTCTTGTTGATAAATAAAAGCAGATTTTTTTGTTTTTTAGTTAACATAGAACAAATTAAGTACATTCATGTTCTATTAAAGTTCTATCGAATAAACAACAGGTTAAAAACCAACAAATTCAACCTTTATTTAGCTACAAAACAGAAAAAATTGAATTTTTATCCAAATCTTTCAAAAGTGATTCACCTATCAAAAAAGTTTTAATATTTGTCTTTTTTTCTATTTCTAATAGATCATCTTTTGTTTTTATTCCACTTTCAGAAATCAGCGGTCCACTATGGTTCATTAATACACTGTAAATATCATAAGTTGTATTTATTTCAGTTTTGAGGGTTTTAAGATTTCTATTATTTATACCTATTAATGCATCTTTAAATTTTAAAGCTCTTTTTGCTTCTTCAACAGTGTGAACTTCAATAATGACTGACATTTTTAGTTTTAAAGCTTCTTCGTATAATTCATCTGCAATCTTATCAGAAACAGCAGCTAAAATAATTAAAATTGCATCAGCGCCATAACTTTTAGCGAGATAAACTTGAAATTTGTCTATAAAAAAATCTTTACATAATATGGGAAGTTTTATTTTTTCTTTAATTTTTGCGATGTCTGATAAATTCCCTAAAAAATAGTCTTCCTCAGTTAAAACAGATAAGCATGTAGCTTTATTATCATTATAAACTTCTGCGATATTTAGTGGATTATAATCATTAATTATAATGCCAGCTGATGGACTAGCTTTTTTAATTTCTGCAATAATTGAAATTTTATTATTTTTTTCATTTAATATTATTTTTTCAGCAAAATTCGTATAAGAATTATTTTCATTTATTTTACTTTTTAAACTATCAATAGATATTGATTCTTTTAACAAATCTATTTTTTTTTCTTTATTATCAATAATTTTTTTTAGTATATTTTCAGACACTTTGTATTTTTTTTAAATGTTCGAAGGCTTTACCTGATTTGATAAATTCTCTGGTAAAATTATAAGCAATCTTAAAATCATTGTATTTTTCAGATACTATAAGTCCAGCTGCGGCGTTTAAACAAACTGCTTTTGAAAAGTCATTATCTTCTCCTTTAAATATATCTATCATTCTGTCCGCATTAAATTTTGAATCGTTTCCAATTAGATCTTTAATGTTATTTGCCTGAATATCTAGTTCTTTTGGATCTATTGTGATATTTGAAATTTCACCTTTGTTTAATTGAACAACATTTGTTTTTTCATAAGGTGATATCTCATCCAATCCATCCTCACTATTTACTATCCACGCAAATTTAATTCCTAAATTTTTTAAGGCTTCCGCAAAAATGTTTAATAATTTTTTATCAAAAACACCAATTACCTGTCTTGTCACAAGTGCAGGATTACTTAATGGTCCAATCATGTTAAAAATCGTTCTCTTTCCAATTTTCTTTCTTGTAGGGCCTACAAATTTCATAGCACTATGATAATTTGGTGCAAACATAAAACCAAAATTTAGTTTATTTATTTGATCTTCAACAAAATTTGGTTCTAAATTAATATTAATATTTAATGCCTCTAATACATCACCAGATCCACATTTTGATGAAACTGCTTTATTTCCATGTTTAGCAACCTTTATACCAATACTAGCTAATAATAATGCTGAAGCAGTAGATATGTTCAGAGTATTCATTCCATCCCCCCCAGTTCCACATGTATCTATACATTCATCATAATTTACTCTTTTTGATTTTTCTCTAAGGACATAAACACCCCCAGCTATTTCAGAAGAAACCTCTCCTTTAAGTGATAACAAAGTAAGAAAATTAAATATTTCATCTTCGCTAGCTTTACCATTCATTAATATATTGAAGGCTGATTTACTTTCTTCAAATGTCAGGTTTTCTTTATTGTTAAGTTTATCTAAGTAAATTTTCATTTAACTTTATAATTTATGAAATTTTTTAAAATTCTCATCCCTATAGGTGTTTTAATACTTTCTGGATGAAATTGTACTCCATGTACATTATATTTTTTATGCATAATTCCCATAATAACCGAGTCCTCTGAATAAGCTGTAATCATAAGATCTTTAGATAGTGACTTTTTGTCAATTATTAAGCTATGATATCTTGTAGCTTCAAAATTTTTTGGTAATTTCTTTAATATACCTAAATCTAGTGATCTTATTTTACTGGTTTTGCCATGCATTAATTTTTTTGCTTGAACAATTTTACATCCAAAAACCTGACCAATAATTTGATGACCTAAACAAACGCCAAGTATTGGAATCTTTTTATATAGTTTTTTTACAATGTCTAAACAATTTCCTGATTGATTGGGGTTACCGGGACCAGGAGATATTACAATTTTATTATATTTTTTTTTTAAAATTGATTTTGTATTTATTTTGTCATTTCTAATTACATCAACCTTCGCATCTAATGAAGAAATATAGTGGTACAAATTAAACGTAAAGCTATCGTAATTATCTATAAGTAAAATTCTCATATTTATTCTAAAGATTTTAATAGAGCCTTAGCTTTATTTATCGTTTCTTTATATTCATTTAAAGGTTTGCTATCAGCTACAATTCCCGCACCCGCCTGAACATAGAATTTATTTTTTTTTAGTTACAGCGGTTCTTAGAGCTATACATGTATCAAAGTCTCCATTTGCTGAAAAATAGCCAATACCACCAGCATAAACTTTTCTTTTAGTACTTTCTAATTCATCAATAATTTCCATAGCCCTTATTTTTGGAGCACCTGATACAGTTCCTGCTGGAAATCCCGATAAAAGTGTATCAAATTTAGAATATTTTTTATTAAATTTACCAACCACATTAGAAACTATATGCATAACATGAGAATACTTTTCTACAGCAAATCTTTCAGTAACCCTTACGCTATTTATTTTAGATACTTTACCAGTGTCATTTCTTCCCAAATCTAGTAACATTAAGTGTTCTGATAACTCTTTTTTGTCATTCAGTAGATCTTTTTCAAAAAATTTATCCTCAATTTTGTTTTTTCCTCTTGGCCTAGTACCAGCAATTGGTCTTATAGTTATATTATTATCTCTCAATCTGACCAAGATTTCTGGACTTGCACCAATTATTTGAAAATCTTCAAAATTAAAAAAATACATAAAAGGTGATGGGTTGCTTAATCTTAATTTTTTATAAATTTCTATAGGATTTTTGGTTAGTTTTGCTTCAAATCTTTGACTTAAAACTACCTGAAAAATATCACCAATTTTAATATATTTTTTTGCAATATTCACATTTTTAATAAATTTATTTTTTGAAATATTAGATTTTACTTTAATTTTTTCTTTCTTGTTTTTCTGAGTAACATTTAAATTATATTTTGATAAAAAAATAAGGTTTATTATTTCATCGTAAATTTCTTTATATTCTTTTTCATAGTTAGTAATTTTTTCATCTTTAAAACAATTTTGTATATAATAAATTTTTCTTTTAAGATTATCGTGGATTACCAAAGTTTTTGGTCTTAGTATTCTAGTATCTGGTATTTTAAGGTCATCTTTACAGTTATTAGGGACATTCTCTATATATCGAATTATATCGTATGAAAAGTAACCTGAAATTAAGGAACTTATTGGAGGCAATTCTTTGGGTATTTTAAATTGAAAATCCTCTATAATTTTCTCAATTATTTTCTTAGGATTTCCTTTAATCTTAATTTTTTTTTTGGCAGTTTGTAGAAAAGAATTATTATTATTAAATTCCCATATTTTGTCAGGATCTTTTCCAAAAATTGTATATCTTCCTTTAATTATTCCTTTTTCAACTGACTCAAAAACAAAACTATTCTTTTCATTTAAAAAATTATCGATTAGATTTTTAATTTCATTGATACCAATTGTATTAATTGAATAATATATAACTTGATTTTGTTTTCTTCTGTGATTTTTTTTAAATTCTTCAAAACTAATATTTAACATTATCTAAAATAATTTTTAACTCTATCAAGTGTATTTTGATTAATTTTAATTTTATATTTTTTATTTAGAAGAATATCATATGTGCTATATAGGTTACTTTTAATATTTTTATTAGATTCCATATAATAATTTTTTTGATTATCACTATTTATGTTTAGATTTTTTTCGATAATATTATCAATTTTAGCAAGATAAATATTATTTTTTATATCTACCACAAGAGAAAAAGATCCTTTAGAAAGTGAATATAAAAGTTTTATTGAATCAATGTTTAAAAATTTATTATCATCAATTGATTTAATTTCTAAAGTCTGCAAATTATTATCAGCGGTTAATTTTTTAAAATCTGAATCATCAAATTCCTTTTTGTCGATTTTCAACAATAAATCTTTATTGGTTTCAAATTTTTTTAATTCAAAAAGATCATTTTTTGCACTTTCTAATAAATCCGCATCATTTTTGTCAGGAATTGTATTTTTAATATTTTTCTTTTCATAAATTAAAAAGAAATCGTTTTTATCTAATAATTTTATATTTGCTTCACTGTTGCTATTATATATTTCATTAATAACCTCATCTTTGCTATTACCAAGATATTCGTATTCTATTTTTAATTTAAATCCATATTTATCAGATATATTGTTTATTGAGACATTGTTCATAATATCATTCTCAATACTGTCAATTATGGAAAAAAATTCTTCATTAAATTCATCCTGATTTGTCAAATTTTTGGGTGTAATTTTTGCATAAGTTATATCTACCATTTTTGTTGAAAATTTTTCCTCATTATTTTCAATATGCATTTTAACATCTTGATCAGATAAATTACTTTTCTGAATATAAATTTTATTTAGATCTAGATAGGATAGTTGAATATTCTTAGTTTGGTCCTTAAATAGTTTGTTTGATAGAAAATAAGGCGACTTAACACCACCATTGATATAGGTAAAAAGTTTTTTATTTAGTTCATTTTTTTTTACTGTTTGTTCAAACTCAACAACACTAAAATTATTTTGTAATAAAAATTTTTCATATTTAGTTCTTGAAAAATTATTATTTTCATCTTTAAAAGATTCTTGATTTGTAATTTTATTAGCAAGATTTAAGTCGTTCAGTCTAACAGATAGATCGTTTATCTCTAAATCAATAATAATAGTTGAAACTAATTGAGTAAGTAATTGTTCTATAACATTATTATCAATATTTGCCTTTATTATTTCTGGATTTATTTTTGATTTATTTATGTAGTCCATAAAATCTTTGGTAGAAATATTTTTATTATTTATCTTACCTACGCTATTTGTATTTCCTCCACTAAAAACACTCCCCATACCCCAGAATACAAATGGAATGATAATAATAGCTACTAACACAGCTGCTAATTTGCCTTTTGAAAAACTTCTAAGTTTACCTAACATATTAATTTAAATTTATTGATCTATAAAAAACAAACCTATAAATTAATTTTTTAATAATGACAAACAATAATATGTATTTTATAGCAAATTGGAAAATGTATGGAAATCTAAGCTCTATTACCACGCTGAAGAGTATTAAGATTTTTTCAAAAACGAGAAAACTAAAAAAAACAAAAATAATTTATTGCCCACCATATACATTGTTAAGACCTTTTGTTGATACTTTGAAATCCTCTACTATAAAAGTTGGTGCCCAAAATTGTCATCACCAAACTGATTTTGGATCATTCACTGGTTCTATAAATGCAAAAATGATAAAATCATTAGGATGTAGCTATGTAATTCTTGGACATTCAGAAAATAGACGTGAAGGTGAAAACGATAAAATTATTAATTTAAAAATAAAATCTGCAATTAAAGAAAATTTAAAAGTTATCTTCTGTGTAGGAGAGACTTTAAAAGAAAAAAGAAAAAATAAAACTAAAATAGTTTTAAAAAAACAGATTTTAAATGGTCTCAAAAATATTTCAAAATTTAACAATATTATAATTGCCTATGAACCAGTTTGGTCTATAGGTTCTGGAAAAATACCTGCTTCTAAAGATCTTGATAATATTGTTATATTTGTAAAAAGCTTATTAAGGAAGAGATCAAGACTTAAAAATATAAAAATTTTATATGGTGGTTCAGTTAATACAAAAAATATTAAAGAATTATCAAAAATAAGATCAATTAATGGATTTTTGATCGGTGGAGCCTCTCAAAAAACTAAGAATTTTATTGATATCATAAAAAAAACTATTAATTAGTCCTCATGGAAAATATTTTATTAGGTATAAATATAATCTTAGCAATCATCCTAGTTATTGTTGTGTTAGTTCAAAAATCAGAGGGTGGGGCATTAGGTATAGGTGTTTCACAAGATAATTTTATGTTTTCTAGATCTGCAGGTAACTTTTTTACAAAGGCTACAGCAATAATAGCTACTCTTTTCATTATATGCAGTTTAGCTTTGACTATTGTTTCCAGGGGAGAATTAACACCCAGCAAATCTGTGCTTGATAAAATAGAGGAAAATAAACAGGATGAAGCTCCAAAAATTCCTGAAAATAACAATTAAATACTTTCCAATTTTATAATTACAAGCTATAACATAATTCCATGGCGCGATATATATTTGTCACTGGCGGCGTGGTTTCATCTCTTGGTAAAGGTTTGGCCTCAGCATCTTTAGCTTATTTATTAAAATCACAAGGGTATAAAGTAAGGATAAGAAAAATGGATCCTTATCTAAATGTTGATCCGGGAACAATGAGTCCTTTTCAACATGGTGAAGTTTTTGTAACAGACGACGGCGCTGAAACAGATTTAGATCTGGGTCATTACGAAAGATTTACAAATATTTCTTCAAAGAAATCAGATAATATTACAACTGGTAAAATTTATAGTGATATAATTTACAAAGAAAGAAAAGGTAGTTACTTAGGAAAAACTGTTCAAGTTATACCTCACGTGACAGACAGAATTAAAGAGTTTATAAAAAAAGATATTACCAATGAAGATTTTGTAATATGTGAAATAGGAGGCACAGTTGGTGATATTGAAAGTCTTCCATTCTTAGAGGCAATAAGACAATTTTCAAATGATAATGGAAAAAATAAAACATTATTTATTCATTTAACACTAGTTCCTTACATGAAAGCCTCTGATGAAATTAAAACTAAACCAACACAACACTCAGTCAAAGAACTAAGAAGTTTAGGAATCCAACCTGATATTGTTATTTGTAGGTCCGAAAGATCAATACCACTGGATCAAAGAAAAAAAATATCTTTATTTTGCAATGTTCCAATTAACAATGTAATAGAAACGGTAGATGTAAAGACTATTTATGAAGCCCCAATCAGTTTTTTTAATGAAAAATTAGATAAACAAGTTTTAAAACATTTTAAAATTAATTCCAAAAGGGCAGCCAACTTAAAACCATGGAAAAAAATAACAGATATAATTTTAAAAACAAAAACCCAAATAAACATTGCTATAATTGGTAAATACGTAAACCTAAAAGATGCATATAAATCACTAGATGAAGCTTTAACTCATGGGGGTATAGACAATAAGGTAAAAGTAAATTTAGTTAGAATTGAGTCTGATAACTTAAAGCCAAATAAAATAAAAGAAAAATTAAAAAATGTTTCTGGAGTCCTTATTCCAGGTGGATTTGGTAAGAGAGGAACGGAAGGAAAAATTTCAGCAATTAAATATGCAAGACAAAACAAAATACCTTTTTTAGGAATATGCTTTGGAATGCAAATGGCAATGGTAGAGTTTGCACGAAATGTTCTTAAAATAACTAACGCAGGATCTACTGAATTTAACAACAATTGTTATCCAATTATTGGATTAATAAATGAATGGAATAAAAATGGTAAAATCATAAAAGGAACTGATAAGAATTTAGGTGGAACGATGAGGCTAGGTCTTTATAAGGCAAAATTAAAAAAAAATACAAAAATAAAAAAAATCTACAAGAGCCAATCAATTCAAGAAAGACATAGACATAGATATGAGGTTAATATAAACCTTAAAGATAAATTTGAGAAAAAAGGTTTAATTTTCTCTGGTATTTCACCTGATAATAAATTACCTGAGATTATTGAGTTAAAAGATCATCCATGGTTTATAGGAGTTCAATTTCATCCTGAATTTAAATCTAGACCTTTGTCACCACATCCTTTATTCTCATCTTTTATCAAAGCTGCAAAAATCTATAAATGATAAATAAAATTGTAAAATTAAAAAATTTTGAAATTTCTAATAATAAAAAAATATCATTAATCTCAGGACCATGCCAACTTGAAACAGAGCAGCATGCTATGGATATGGCGGGTAAGATTAAGGAAATAGCAAAAAAGCTTGATATTGGTTTTATTTATAAGACTTCATTTGATAAAGCTAATCGAACAAGTCTTAAAGGAAAGAGAGGTGCTGGTCTCGAAACTTCTTTGCCTGTATTTGATAGAATAAGAAAAGAACTAGATATTCCAGTATTGACTGATGTTCACAATATCGATCAATGCTCAGTAGTTTCTGATCATGTAGACATTATCCAAATACCCGCTTTTTTATGTAGACAGACAGATTTATTAATTGCTGCCGCTAAAACAAATAAAATTATTAATGTAAAGAAAGGTCAGTTTTTAGCTCCTTGGGATATGGTTAACGTAACAAAAAAAATATCAGACTCGGGGAATGAAAATATACTTGTAACTGAAAGAGGCGCAAGCTTTGGTTATAATACCTTAGTTTCAGATATGAGATCTATACCTATAATGTCAAAAAATGGATATCCTGTTATATTTGATGGAACTCATTCCGTACAACAACCTGGTGGTCTTGGAGAAAAAAGTGGTGGTCAAAGAGAATTTGTTGAATATTTATCAAGAGCAGCAACTGCTGTAGGAATTGCAGGAATTTTTTTAGAAACACATCAAGATCCAGATAATGCTCCATCAGACGGACCTAATATGGTTCCATTAAAAAATCTAGAAAATTTAGTTTCTCAAATAGTTGAAATAGATAACCTTATTAAAAAAAATAATGGCTAAAATTACTAAAGTCAAAGGAAGACAAGTTTTTGATAGCAGGGGGAATCCAACAATAGAAGCAGAGGTGTTTTCTAATAATATGAGTGCTACTGCTATTTGTCCTTCTGGTGCTTCAACAGGCTCTTTCGAAGCATATGAAAAGAGAGATAAAAAAAATAATAAGTATCTAGGAAAGAGTGTTTTACAACCTGTTAAGTTAATAAATACAATAATTTCTAAAAAGCTCAAAAATCAAAATTTACACAATCAAGAAAAAATAGATTTTATTTTAATCAATTTAGATGGCACTAAACAAAAAAAGTAAACTTGGTGCAAATACAATTTTAGCAGTATCGATGGCAGTTAAAAAACTTTCTGCAAAAATTAAAAAACTACCATTATTTAAAACCTTTTTAGTTAAAAAAAATTTCAAATTACCATATCCATTAATGAATGTTATTAACGGTGGAGCACACGCTAATAATGGACTTAGAATACAAGAATTTATGATTAGACCTGACAAAGCTAAATCTATCCAAGAAAGTATAAGGATTTGTTTTTTAGTTATAAACAATCTTAAAAAATTGATTAAAAATAGAGGTGAATCTACCTCTGTAGGTGACGAGGGTGGTTTTGCACCCATGATAGATAAAAATGAGGATGCGTTAAAATTAATAGTAAAAGCAATTCAAGTATCTGGATTTAAAAATGGTAGAGATATCAGTATATGCTTAGATGTTGCGGCAAATGAATTGTTTAAAAAGGGAAAATATTCAATTCATTCAAATAAATATATTTCCTCTGAAAAAACTATAAAAAAATATTTAAGTTTAATTAAAAAGTATAAAATAAAATCAATTGAAGATCCTTTTGAGGAAAATGATTGGATATCATGGAACAAATTTATGAAAAAAGTTGCTAATACACAAATAGTAGGCGATGATCTATATGTAACCAACTTAGAGAGACTTAAAATTGGATTTTTGAACAAATCATCAAACTCAATATTAATAAAATTAAATCAAATTGGCACAGTCACTGAGACATTAGAAGTTATAAAGTTTGCTCAATTAATTGGTTTTAAAACAATAGTTTCTCATAGATCTGGAGAGAGTGAAGACACATTTATTGCCGATTTAGCAGTTGGTACAAATTCAAATCAAATTAAGACAGGTTCACTAGCTAGATCTGAAAGAGTATCAAAATATAATCAATTAATTAGAATTGAGGAGATACTTGGCAATAAGTCAAAAATGAATAGTATTTAAGAATGTTCTCCAAAATAAAAAAAAACTATTTTTTAATAATTCTTACATTTTTATTTTTATATTTCTTTTTTAACCTATTTGATGGTGAAAGAGGTTTAATCTCTTATCTTGAAAAAAAAAATATCATGATTAACTTAGACAATGAAAAAGAAATTTTGATAGAAAAAATTGAGGATCTAGAACACAAAAACTCTTTACTTACTACTCAATTAGACCTTGATTATATTGAAATATTAATAAGAGAAAAATTTCTATTTGGAAAAAAAAACGACAAAATTTATATTATTAAAAAAGATGAAAACTAGACATCCGGAAAAAGTAAATAAGCCTGCCAATCCTATTAAACCAAAACCATCATGGATAAGATCAAGGTTATCAAATTCTCAAGAATTTTTTTTAACAAAAACTATCGTAAACAAGCATAATCTTAAAACTGTGTGCCAAGAGGCTAATTGTCCAAATATAACTGATTGTTGGAGCAAAAGACACGCAACTTTTTTAATTATGGGGAATATATGTACAAGAGCTTGTGCATTTTGTGATGTTATTACTGGTAAACCTAAAATTCTTGACCCTTTAGAGCCCTTTAAGATAGCAAAAGCTATACGAAAACTTAATCTTAGACATGCTGTAATAACTTCAGTTGATAGAGATGATTTAAAGGATGGTGGAGCAAACCATTTTAGTAATGTTATAACTGAAACTAAAAAGGAAAACCCAAATACAACAGTGGAAATTTTAACCCCAGATTTTTTAAGAAAGGATGAGTCTTATAAAATAGTTGTTAATGCAAAGCCTGATGTTTTTAACCATAATATTGAAACTGTACCAAGTCTTTACAGAAAAGTAAGACCCGGATCTAGATATTTTGCATCAATAGAACTTCTTAAAAATGTAAAGAAAATTGATAAAAATATTTTTACTAAATCTGGTTTGATGGTTGGCCTAGGAGAAAATAAAGATGAAATAATTCAAGTAATGGATGATTTAAGAACTGCTGAGGTTGATTTTTTAACAATAGGACAATATTTGCAGCCATCAGAAAAACACCATCCCTTAGATAGATATTACAATCCTGAGGAATTCGAAGAACTAAAATCTATTGCTATATCAAAAGGTTTTTTGTTAGTTTCCTCTTCCCCATTAACAAGATCTTCTTATCATGCAGATGAAGATTTTGAAATTCTTCAAAAAGAAAGAATTAAACAAACTAATGCCCAAAGCATCAGTTAAAAGATTAATACAGTGCAATAAGGATCAATTAATAGATCTTGTTCTTGACATTGAAAAATATCCACAATTTGTTCCATTTTGCATAGACTCAAAAATTTATGAGAAAAAAGATGATAAAAACCTCATAACAATAATTGCAGATTTAACAATTGGAAAAGGCCCTTTTAAAGACACTTACAAAAGTGATGTTAAATTTGATAAAAACGACAACTCTATATATGTAACTAATCTCGATGGTCCATTAAAGCATCTAGAAAATAAATGGCACTTTAGACAAGAAAATAATATTACTGAGGTTTCATTTGATGTTGATTTTGAATTAAAAAATGATTTTTTAAATATTCTTATGACTAAATCTTTTCAATTTGGTCTAGATAAAATTGCTGATGCATTTCAAAAAAGGGCTGAAGATTTATTTAATAAAAGATAAAATTAAATTTAGCGCTTTATTAACGGTGGTTATTTGAATTGAATTTCTATTTTTATTTTTAAATAAGAAACGCTTAATCACAGTTTTATTTCCTTTTTTTAAACCAATAAAGACCAAACCCACAGGTTTTGTTTTAGTACCACCTTTAGGCCCGGCAATACCTGTAATTGATATAGATATTTTTGTTTTACTTATTTTATTTAAATTTTTAACCATGCTCAAACATGTCTCATAACTAACCGCACCGAATTTATTTATTGTTTTTTTTGGAACTTTTAAAATATCCATTTTGGATTTATTTGAGTAAGTAATTAAACCAAGATTAAAAACTTTAGAAGATCCACTTATTGATGTGACTGAGCTAGAAAGTAAACCACCTGTGCATGACTCAGCAAATGATATATTTAGACCCTTTTTTCTCAATAATTTTACTACTTTTTCAGAAAGTTTTTTCATGAAGTTATTACCATATAAAAAACCAGAATTGCCACTACATACAATCCAGCACATACGTCATCCATAATCACACCGAAACCATTTTTTAAATTTTTGTCGTAATAACTTGCTGGATAAGGTTTGGCTATGTCAAAAATTCTAAATAAAATAAACATTATAAAGTAAAATGTTAATATTTGACCATTCGTTTTTGTATCTTGATGAGCAATTTCATATAAACATATTGGTATTGACTGACCAATAAATTCATCAATCACAACTTCCTTAGGATCTTTATTGTCCAAATTTTTAATAAAAACATTTACTGCATAAATAGAAATCAAAAATATAAAAATAACCCCTACTAAAACAATATTTGGAGACAAATTTAGAATGTGAAATAAAAAAAATAAAAATATAGTTGTTGCTAATGAAGCATAGCTACCAGGTATTTTTTTAAGTTTCCCAATACCAAATAGTGTTACAAATAAAAAATTTAATCTATTCATATTTGATAATTGAAATTAATGTTTCACATGCAATTGCATCTTCTTTACCTATCAAACCTAATTTTTCAACAGTTTTACCTTTTATATTAATAATATTTTTATTTATTTTCATTAATTTAGACAAAGAATTTATTATTTTGTTTCTATATTTAGATACTTTTGGTTTTTCACATATTAAATTTATATCTAGGTTATTTATAATATAATTATTTTTATTTAGATCAGACATTACAGGAAAAAGCATTTTTGGAGATCTAATATTTTTAAAAATTTTATTATTATCTGGATATAAAGAACCAATATCTTTTTTTCTTGTTGCTCCTAATATTGCATCGATTATAGCATGTAAAATAACATCACCATCAGAATGTCCTTTTAATCCTGAATGATATGGAATTTTTATTCCTCCAAGATAAAGTTTTTTTTTTTTAATTAATCTATGAATGTCAAAGCCAATACCATAAAACATTTTTACATGTTCACTTAATAAATCATTTTTATGTGTAATTTTAAAATTTTCCTTTTCTCCAGTTACAAACTTAACATTAATTTTTTTTTTAAGAAAAACTGAAACTTCGTCAGTAATATTATTTTTAATATCTTTGTAATTATCTTTTAAAAGTTTATAATCAAAGCACTGAGGCGTTTGTGTTAAAATAATTTTATCTCTATCTAAATTATCATAAAAATTTTTTTTTTTAATTTTTATAGAATCGTCGATTTTAATATAAGGAATAACTGTTTTATATTTTTTTATTAATTTTGAAAGTTTCTTAATTAACTTTAATGAAATATTAGGTCTAGCAGCATCATGAATAAATACTTTATTAGGTTTAAATTTATCTATATAATTAATGGCTTTAAGTGAGGATCCATATCTTTCACTGTCTCCATAAATAATTTTTAGATTCTTTTTATTTATTTTTTTTATAAATTTCTTATGTGATTTATTTATTACAAGTATAATTTTTTTAAATATTTTTGACTTCTTTGCTATATCAATTGAATGCTCCAAAACCATTTTGCCTTTATAAAAATTGTACTGTTTTGGTATTTTAGAGTTAAATCTTCTACTTTTTCCTGCCGCTAGTATTACAAAGAACATTTTCATCACTTTATTTTCTTATTTTTTAATATATTTTTAATCTATGTTAACTTTTTTAAAAAGAAACATTTTTATATCTATAGTTTTTATATTAACTTTAGCTGTATCTTTTTTAACATTTTTAACTTTTATTGATAAAAGTTTTATTATTTTAAATGAAATCAATCTTAATTATCTGTTGTTGTCAAATATTTGTCTTTTATTATTATTTTTCTTCATAATTTTTATAGAGGTTAAAAATTCAATTAAAAATAATATTAGTGTCAGAGGATCAATCGCAAATAGGAAGTATATAATTTTCTTTTCATTATTTACGTTGATACCATCATTGCTTATTTCAGTATTTTCTCTTTTTTTATTTTCTTTTGCTTTAGAAAAATATTTTGATAACAAAATTACTTTAGCCGTAAATAATTCTTATAAACTTGCAAGAGATTATGTTGATGAAAAGCGAAATAAAGTTGAATCTGATATTGTTCTTGTTTCTTTTGATCTTGGTAAAAATATAGAATTTTTATCTAATAATAAAGATATGTTACAAAACTTTTTAAATACCCAAAGAATACTCAGAGGACTTGACCAAATATATTTATTAGATATAAACAAAAAAATAATTCTTTCCTCACCTGTAAATAATAAAATTCAAATAGAAGATAGAGCATTTCAAATGGTTCAAAATGACAGTAGACCATTAAAAATTATTAATGCTTTTGAAAATAAATCAGCTGCAATTATTAAAGTTCAAAATACAAAAGATATATTTCTATATGTCGTAAAATTTTTAGATAAAAATATATCTAATTACTTAAAAGAATCTGAGGAAGCTTTAAATTTTTATTATACTGTGGAAGACCAAAGGACTGGTATAAGAATTTCATTTGCTTTAATTTATATTATAATAGTAACTCTTTTATTATTTCTTTCAATTACAATTGCAATTAGATTTTCATCAAGATTTTTTATTTCTATAAATAATTTAATATCTGCATCATCAGAGATAGGTAAGGGAAACCTCAATACAAAAGTACCAGAGGTTAAAGCAGATCTTGAAATGGAAAGACTAAATAAAAATTTTAATGCAATGGTAGAAAAACTACAGACTCAGCAGGAAAAACTTGTTAATTCTGAGAGACATGAGGCTTGGGAAAATGTTGCTCGTAAGCTAGCTCATGAAATTAAGAATCCTTTAACCCCAATTCAGCTTACAATTGATAATTTAAAATCAAAGTATTCAAACAATATCGATACTTTAAACAGGGAAAAGTATAACTCTAATTTACAAACTATTTTAAAGCAAATAAAGCAAATTGAAACTTTAGTTAATGAATTTTCTGATTTTGCAAGGATGCCAAAACCACTTTTGAAAAGAAATAATATTGTAGAAGTGGTGAATAATAATATTGAAATTTTAAAAAATATTTCAAAAGATATTAAAATTAACTTTAATTTAAAAAATCAAAAATCACTTTTTTTTATGTTTGATAATGAGCAAATAAGTAGAGTTTTTTTTAATCTAATTAAAAACTCAATTGAAAGTATTCAAGAAAAATCAAGTAAATCAACAGATTTCGATAAAATAATAGATATAGAAATTTTCGAAAGAAAAGATTATATAGGCATTAATTTATCCGATGCAGGTATTGGATTTTTAAAAAATGATGCTAAGCAATTAATTAAACCATATTTCACTACTAAAGAAAAAGGATCAGGTCTTGGACTCTCTATAGTAAACAAAATTATAAGTGATCATGATGGAAGTATACAGTTTATGAATTCTAAAATTGGCGCAAAAATAGAAATAAAATTACCAAGGTAGATTTATATATGTCATTTGAAATTTTAATAATAGATGATAATTCAGATATAAGACTTATTCTAGATGAGCTTATAACAGAAGCTGGATATAAAACAAGAATGGCCGCTAACTACAATCAAGCTTTAACTGAAATAGATAAAAAGCTTCCTGATGTAGCAATAATTGATGTTAAATTAGATAAAGGAGATAATGATGGTATAGAACTATTAACTCACATTAAAAAAAAAAATAAAGATATACCAGTAATTATAATATCTGGCCATGCAAATATTGATATGGCTATTAAATCTTTGAAATCTGGAGCTTTTGAATTTATTCAAAAACCTTTTGATAAAGATAGGCTATTAAATTTTATTAAAAGAGCAGTAGAAAATATAAATCTTAAAAATGAAAACTCTATATTAAAAAATAAATTATTTCATACATTTGAAATAATAGGTGAAAGTGAAAATATACTTTCAATTAAAGAACAGATAGAAAAAATATCAACCTCTGAAAGTAGGGTATTTATTTCTGGCCCTACAGGATCTGGAAAAGAACTAGTTGCAAGAAATATTTATAGAAATTCAAAAAGAAAAGAAGGTCCATTCGTTATATTAAATGGTGCACTTTTAGATATAAATTCTTATGAAAAAGAATTATTCGGTGAAGAAAAAAAAGATGGTTCAATTTCGTATGGTGCATTAGAAAAATCTACAGGTGGTGTTTTATTAATTGATGAAATTACCGAAATACCTTTGGAGACTCAATCAAAGATTTTGAGAATTCTAATAGATCAAAAATTTAAACGAATTAATGGAACACATGATATCAAGGTAGATGTAAGAATACTATCCTCTACAAGCCAAGATATTCAAAGCGAAATCAATAATGGAAATTTTAGAGAAGATTTGTTTCACAGATTAAATGTATTTAACATATCTCTTTCCCCACTTGTTAAAAGACTTGAAGACATTCCCTTATTGACAAATTACTTTATTGAAAATATTTGTAAGTTTAACAACATTAAAACTTTTAAAATAGAAAATAATAATTATTTATTAAGTTATTCTTGGCCTGGTAATGTTAGAGAACTGCGAAATTTAATCGAAAGAGTAGCAATATTATCTCAAGGTGGTGACCAAGAAATAATATTGAATATTATAAAAGAATCCCTTACCCAAAGTGAAAATGATAAATTTACTATTAATGAAACTTTAAATTTCCCTTTGAGAGAAGCTAGAGAAAATTTTGAAAAAGAATATCTAATTAATCAATTAAAAAAATTTGGAGGCAATATTTCAAAAACAGCCAAATTTGTTGGAATGGAAAGATCAGCTCTTCATAGGAAGCTTAAACTTTTAGGTGTTAAAGATTTAAACTAATGAATATAATTATTTGTGGGGCAGGTAGGGTAGGATTTGCGATTGCAAAAAGTTTAACTGAGCAAGATCATTCAATAACGGTCATTGACCAATCTAGTGAAGACATCCAAAGAATTAATGAGTCATTGGATGTTAAGGCTATAGTTGGAAAAGCTACACTTCCAACTATTTTAGAAAAAGCCAATACATCTGAAGCTGATATGATAATTGCTGTAACTAGAAATGATGAAATTAATATGCTCATTTGCCAAATCGCATATTCAATATTTAAAGTACCAAAAACTATAGCTAGAATTAGATCACAAGATTATTTAGATCCAAAATTTTCAACACTGTATAATAAAGAAAATCTACCAATAGATGTAATTATTTCTCCTGAGTTTGAAATCGCAAAATCAATTCAAAGAAAATTAGAGTCACCAGGATCTCTAGATAATGTTCCTTTCGCGGACAATAAAATAAGATTATTAGAAATATTTATCGATAAAAACTGCCCAATATCAAATATTAAACTTAATGAATTAACAAAAAAATTTCCAAAATTAAACGCAAATATTCTTGGTGTTGTTAGAGATGATAAATTTATTTTTTTGAAAAAAAATGATTTTATGAAATTTAATGACAAAGCTTATGTTGTTATAAACTCATTACAAATGAATGAGACATTGAAAACATTTGGTCATCACGAAAAAATATCAAGTAAAATTTTAATTATAGGTGGTGGAAATATTGGATTACATTTAGCTAAGAGTATTGAAAAAACATTTGAAGATGCAAGGTTAAAGATAATAGAAAAAAATAAAGAAAGAGCAGAATTTTTAGCAAACGAATTGAGCAATACTATTGTAATTAATGGAAATGGTTTAGATGAGGATATATTAGCAGAAGTGAATTTAGACGATGTTGAAACCGTAATTGCTTTAACTAATGATGATGAAGATAATTTAATGGTAAGTGTAATTGTGGAGAAATTTTCCAAAAATAAAAGGACGATGGCATTAACGAATAAACCAAATTATTCGCTTTTACAATCATCTTTAAAAATTGATGATTTGATAGACCCAAGAAAAACAACTGTTTCAAGTATTTTAAAACATATACATAAAGGTACTATTGAGAATGCTTACACAATATTAAACGGTGATTATGAAGTTATTGAGGCTGAAATTATTGAAACTTCTGAATTGATAAATAAAGAACTTAAAGATAGTAATTTGCCAAACGAAATCAGAATAGGCGCAATTTTAAGAGAAGATAAAGTTATAATACCAAGATCAAATTTTATTTTCAAAAAAAATGACTCTGTAGTTTTGCTTGCAAAAAAAGATCAACTTCAGACAGTTGAGAGCATGTTTCGTTTAACTTCTGTTTAATGAGTAAATTGCTAACCAATTATTTAGGTTTTTTTTCAGTACTGATTTCCTTTTTATCATTAGTAAATATTATTTATTGTTATTACTTTAATATTTATTTGAATATAGATACTTATATCTACACCTTATTAACTTCATTATTATTAGGGTTTGGATTATTATTTTTTAAAAATAAAATAACAAAAATTACCATTTTCCATAAAATATTGACAGTTATATTAGGTTATTTTTTAATACCACTAATAATATCTATTCCTTATTATTTGAGCATTTATAACATTTCATTATTGGACTGTTATTTTGAGGCTATTTCAGGTTTCACATCAACAGGATTTAGTATTTTTGAAAATATTAAGCATTTAGATCAAAGTTTAATACTATGGAGATCCACATCACAGTGGATAGGAGGTATTTATTTTTTATTTTCAATTATTTTATTAATAGACATATTTGACGACAAAATTAAAAAATCACTAACAAATTTTATATCTCTCAATAATTTAGAGTCATTCAAGCAGTCTATTAAAGTTTTTATTTTGTATTTTTTCTTAACAATTTTTATTTTTTTATCATTAAATTTAGTAGACATTAGATCTTTTGACTCTCTTAATCTTTCTATGACAATAATATCTTCTGGTGGCTTTTTGCCATTTAATAATCTTGATATAATTTTAAATACTAATTTAAAAAAAATAGCATTTTCTTTATTAATGTTATTTTCTTTCTTTAGTTTATTTTTGTCATATAACTTAATTTTTTTTAAAAGAAAAAATTTAAATTTTTTTGCTGAAGATATTTATCTATTTATCTATTTATCCTTAATAATATTATTCTTTTTTATCTTTCTTAATTTTGACTATAATTTTTCATTAATATTATTTTCAATAGCAAGCAGCATCTCCAATATAGGAATATCATTATCTGATGTTCCCAATAATCTGTATATATTATTTTTAATGTTAGTAATTGTTGGTGGATCTTACTTTTCAACAAGTTCAGGTATAAGGTTTGTTAAATTGTTTGCTTTATTTAAATTTTCACTAAATGAGATTTTGTCATATTCAAAACCAAACTATGTTTATACAAATAAATTTCAATTATTTGATACGAATATTGATTTAAAAGATATTTATAAATATTTTTTGACATTAATTATTTTTGTTAGTTCTTTTTTTCTTTTAACAACTTTACTTACGATATCAGAAATTAACTTTGAAGACTCATTTAAAATAGGTATCTTAACTCTAATGAATACTACAACGTCATCTATGTATGGTTTAAACGATTTTAATTTTTATGATTTAAATTCATATACAAAATTTATATTAATTATATTTATGACAATAGGTAGATTTGAGTTAATAAGTCTATTAATTATAATTAAAAAATTTTTTATTAAATAATGACAGATAATATAAATAGAATTACAGATGATTTAGTAAAAAATTATAAAACAAAAAAATTTAAAGATGCTTTAGTTCAAGCGGATATATTAGCAAAATACAAAATCAAAAATAAACAAATAAATTTTATCTGTGGCGAACTTTTTTTATCTTTTAGATTATATAAAAAAGCATTATTTTCACTCGCTTATTCAATCAAATTAGATCCTAATTTTTATATGGCATACAAACTTTTAGGTATAACTGAATATTCTTTAGGAAATTTTAATAAAGCTCTTAAAATTTACAATGCAGCTAAAAAGTTAAATACTCTTGATGCAGATTTATTTTTTAATATTGCTAAATGCTATTCTGATTTAGGTAAATATAATTTATCAATTAAAAATTATATTAAATCTTTAAAATTAGATCCTAATAATAAAGAAACCCAAATTAATTTAATTAAATCTTTAACTTTTTTTAAACCAAAAGATCATTTAGACAATGAAATTATTAAACTAGATTTATCATTGTATAACTTAATATTACATTTTAGTTTTAGTAAAATCTTAGATAATAGAACTTTAAAAACTTATCTCAAAAAAAATTTTGACATTATTAAAACAAAAATTGATAATTTAGGTTTTGATAATACTCAAATTTTCAGAAATAATCATGATCCATTAGATTGCCCAAGATATCATACAGCTTTCAATACATACAATATAATTCCCAAAAATTGTTTTAGTTGTTTCAAGGTACAGGTTAATGTTTTTAATGTAGTTGACTTAATCAAATTACATTTTTTATTTGATAATATAACTTTTGTTAAAAATATTAAAAAATGTATGGTCGAAAAAAGAAAAGATATAGATGGAAATTATAAAGGATTTATTTATTGTAAAACTGTTGATGAAGCTGAAGCTTTAAAAGTTCAAATAGACCAATTAATAAATAAATCATTGAAGATTGATCACAAAACTATTGTCAAAAGAGGTTGTTCAGAATTTACTTTAAAATATCCTGATTATAAAATTACTGATAGCAAATCTAAATCTTTCTTTAAATATAATGATGATTGGCACAAAAAGGAAAATATTATTAATGAATTTTATCCTAAAAATATATCTAGTGAGTTGAATCCGCATGATACCTTAAAAGGTAATTCTTTAAATGATATGATTACAATTAAAAATTGGATTAATTATGCTGAGTCCGTCAATGACTATAGTTTTAAAAAATTAACTTAAATTACTTTAATTATTGTTTATTTGTTGTATTAATTAAGAAAAATATCCTTAAGCGCCCTTAGCTCAGCTGGATAGAGCATCGGTTTTCTAAACCGAGGGTCGGAGGTTCGAATCCTCCAGGGCGCGCCATAAATACACTATATAATGATATTTTTATCATTGCTGACCATCTAACTTTCTGCTTTAATTATTGTTATTCAAAAATGAATTTTGAATATTTGTTAACAAATAAATAAACAATAAGAGGAATAAAAATGTTTAAATTAATAAAACAATTGACTTCTTTTGTTGCTATGGTTGCAGTTCTGTTTGTATTCACAACAGAAACTATGGCTGCTAAGAAATCAAAAACTCTAAAAAACACTCAGAAAAAAGGTTTCGTGAGATGTGGAGTTTCTCAAGGTCTTCCAGGATTTTCTAATGCTGATGCTGCAGGAAATTGGACTGGTGTAGACGTTGATGTATGTAGAGCTGTTGCTGCTGCAGTACTAGGTGATGCAAATAAAGTTAAATTCACACCATTAAGTGCTAAAGAAAGATTTACTGCTCTTACATCAGGAGAAATAGATATCTTATCAAGAAACACTACTTGGACACTTTCTAGAGACGCTGATATAGGACTTACATTTGTTGGTGTAAACTTCTATGACGGTCAAGGTTTCATGGTTAGAAAAAGTTCAGGTATAACTTCAACAAGTCAATTCAAAGATGGAATTTCAGCTTGTACTAACTTAGGTACAACTACTGAATTAAATATGAGAGACTTCTTTAATTCTAAAGGAATTTCTTATACTCCAGTAACTTTTGAAAAAGCTGACGAAGTTGTAGCTGCATATGATGCTGGTAGATGTGATACATACACTACAGATAAATCTGGTTTAGCTGCGCAAAGAATTAAGTTAAGCTCTCCGGACGATCACATAGTTTTACCTGAGACGATCTCAAAAGAACCTTTAGGTCCTGTTGTACGTCAAGGTGATGCAGTATGGGAAGATATCGTTAGATGGTCTTTAAATACTATGATCGAAGCTGAAGAATATGGTATTACTTCTTCTAATGCTGACTCAATGAAAACTTCAGACAATCCACAAATCAAAAGATTAGTTGGAGCTGAAGGTGAAATGGGTGCTGCATTCGGTTTAGATAACGAGTGGAACTTAAGAATTATCAAGCAAGTTGGAAATTATGGTGAAAGTTATAAGAGAAATATAGCTGACACTGGTATTTTACCAGACAGAGGTCCAAACGAATTATGGACTAAAGGTGGTATTTTATACGTTCCACCATCAAGATAATTTAAGTTAATAATTATTAAAAAGGGCTAGATTTATCTAGCCCTTTTTTTTAATATCACATTTAATGAACAACAAATTTAAAAGATTAATTCCACAATTTTTTACACTATTATTAGTTGTATTAATATTTGGTTTTTTTACCTTTAATGCTCAAGTCAACATGGACAATAGAGGTATTGATTTTGGATTCGGTTTTTTAAAACAAGAAGCGTCATTTGATATACAGTTTAGTCTTGTCGATTACGATGGTTTAGATCCTTATTGGTGGGCTTATGTTGCTGCATTATTAAATACTTTGTTGGTAGCTGTTTTAGGGATTATATTATGTACTATTATTGGTGTGATTGTAGGTGTTGCCCGTTTATCTTCAAATTATTTGATTAGAAACACAGCAGCATGGTATGTCGAATTTTTTAGAAATATTCCTTTATTATTGCAAATATTCTTTTGGTATTATGCAGCATTAAGAGCTTTACCTTTGCCCCAAGATGCAGAACCATTGCTAGGCGTTTCTTATCTAACAATAAAAGGTTTTTACATTCCTGCAATGATTTGGGAAAATTTAAATATTTTTTTATATTCTGTAATATTAGCAATTATAGGAATTGTAATTGTTAGAACTTACGCAAGAAAATTACAAGAAAATGAAGGTAAACAATTACCTGTGTTTTATATATCTTTAAGTTTAATTATAATATTACCTTTTCTAACGTTTTTGGTAGGTGGTGTTTCACTTGATTTTGAAATACCTGTCATTAAGCAATTATCTATTACATCTTTTACATATGTAGGAGGTATTGGTCTTCCACCAGAACTTATAGCACTTACTCTAGCTTTATCTCTTTATACAGCAACTTTCATAGCAGAATGTGTTAGAGCAGGAATTCAAGGTGTAGGAAAAGGACAAAAAGAAGCTGCAGCTTCAATAGGTTTAAATCCAAATCAAATTTTAAAATTAGTTGTTATGCCTCAAGCTTTAAGAATTATAATTCCACCAACAACCAATCAGTATTTAAATTTAACAAAAAATTCATCTTTGGCTGCTGCAATAGCTTATCCAGATTTAGTGCTTGTGTTTGCAGGTACAGCATTGATGCAAACAGGTAAAGCTATAGAAATTGTATCTATAACTATGCTTACTTATTTATCATTAAGTTTAGCGATAGCTGCATTAATGAATTGGTATAATAAAAAAATTGAAATTAAGGAAAAATAATGATTAGTAAAAATTTTATTACAAACTTGTATCTAGGGTTATTTTTAATATTAGTCAGTTTGATTGATGTTAGCTTAAATTCTTTTTTTAAATTAAACTTTACTAATTTTTTACCTGGATCGATAAGTTTTTTCTTACCTTTAATTTTAGGTACAATAGGCCTTTATTTAATAAGAAGTGATTATACAGGTTTAAAACAATTAGATATTTTAAATAAAAATGTAAACACGTCTAATTTTAATGCAGTTTTAACTCTTTTAATTATCTTTTTAATTATAAAAGCAATACCACCATCAATGAGCTGGATGATATTAGATGCCAATATATCTGGAGATAGCAGAGAAGCTTGCACAGGTACAGGCGCTTGTTGGACTTATATCAAAGTTTGGTTCAGAAGATTTATGTATGGAATGTATCCAAACGAATTGCACTGGAGAATTAATTCAGCTTTCATATTGGTTATTGTTCTTGGAATGGCTGGTTTACTTGCTACAGAAAAATTAAAAAAATATTTAGCTCTTTATTATGTAATAATTTACCCAATAATTGCATTTTTAATTATTTATTATCTAATATCAGGTGGAGCTTTTGGATTAGAGTGGGTAGAAACAGGAGCTTGGGGAGGTCTTTCATTAACATTTATAGTATCTTTCTTTTGTTTAATTTTTTGTTTTCCGTTAGGAATGATTTTTGCACTTGGTAGAAGATCAAGTTTACCTACTGTAAGATATATCTCAATTGGTTACATTGAGTTTTGGAGAGGAGTTCCCTTAATCACAGTACTATTTATGTCATCAGTAATGTTTCCCATGTTTTTACCAGAAGATTTTTTTATGGATAAATTGGTTAGAGTGATTATAGCAATTACTTTATTTGAAGCTGCTTATTGCGCTGAAGTTATAAGAGGTGGTTTACAAGCTTTACCAAGAGGTCAATATGATGCTGCAAAATCCTTGGGTATGGGATATTGGAAAATGCATATATTTGTTATTTTACCACAAGCATTGAAATTAGTAATACCAGGTATTGCAAATACATTTTTAGCTTTAGTTAAAGATACTCCACTTATTTTCGTTGTGGGACTGGCTGAAATAGCAGGAATGTTAGCAATGGCAAAAACTAATCCAGAATGGCTAGGTTTTGCTATGGAAGGATATATTTTTGCTTCTATAATTTTCTGGATAATTTGCTATGCTATGAGTAAATATAGTTATAATTTAGAAGCTAAATACAAAACAGAAAGATAAAAATGTCCCAACCCATTATAAAAATAGACAATATGAATAAATGGTTTGGAGATTTTCAGGTTTTAAAAGATATTAATCTTGAAGTTGAGAAAAATAAAAAAATTGTTGTTTGCGGACCATCTGGATCTGGAAAATCAACCTTAATAAGATGTATTAATAGATTAGAAGAACATCAAAAAGGGACAATTATTGTTGATGGAAGTGAATTATCAGAAAATACAAAAAATATTGAAGCTATAAGAGCTGAAGTTGGAATGGTTTTTCAACAATTTAATTTATTTCCTCATTTATCAATTTTAGATAACTGTACATTAGCTCCAATATGGGTAAAAAAAATGCCCAAGAAAAAAGCAGAAGAACTAGCACTAGATCAACTTAAAAAAGTTCAAATAGACGACCAAGCATACAAATATCCTGGTCAATTATCTGGTGGTCAACAACAAAGATGTGCAATTGCAAGAGCTTTGTGTATGGAGCCTAAAATAATGTTGTTTGATGAGCCAACTTCAGCATTAGATCCTGAAATGATTAAAGAAGTATTAGATGCAATGGTTAATCTAGCAAAAGCTGGAATGACAATGATAGTTGTTACTCACGAAATGGGCTTTGCTAAGGAAGTAGCAGATGAAGTAATTTTTATGGATGAAGGAATGATAGTAGAAAGAGCTGAAACTAAGGAATTCTTTGCTAACCCAAAAAGTGATAGAACTAAACTATTTTTGAGCCAAATACTTTAGAATCGTTATATATAATTCATGACTGTAGTGTGATATTTGGTCTTGACATAGATCCCATATATTCAAAATTTTGAAGAAAAAAATAAATTTATCTATTGCAGTATCTATTAAAAATTAGTTGAATTGTGGTTTATAAAATATTTAAGAGGGGTCTTAATGGAAGATAATTTTAACAAACATTTAGGGAACAAGCTTAAGTTAAGAAGATTAGCTTTAGGTTTAACACAAACAAAGGTAGCAAAAGCTATCAATGTTACATTTCAGCAAATTCAAAAATACGAAAAAGGAACCAATGGAGTAAGTTCAATTAGATTATTGCAACTTTCCAATTATTTAAAAGTTCCAATAAGCTATTTTTTTGAAGATTTTTCTGAATACTTAATTAATTTAGAAAAAACTAAAGAAGGACACATGACTGTTAATTATAATTTTTTAATTAAACTATATTCTGAATTGACAAGTGAACAAAAAATTAAATTTAATAAAAGTTTACAGTCTGTCACTCCTGGAGTTTCAAAAGCAGTTTAAAATACTTAAGAACTTTTTTGGCTCCTCGGGCAGGACTCGAACCTGCGACCAATTGATTAACAGTCAACTGCTCTACCAACTGAGCTACCGAGGAATGTAAAAACCTCAACTTACTTTTTTTAATAATTAAAACAAGATTTTTTTTTTGGAGGCCACGCCCAGAATCGAACTGGGATACAAGGATTTGCAATCCTCTGCGTAACCATTCCGCCACGTGGCCATTTAATATCTAAATATTAAATATTATCACTTCTGTATATTAAATATTACTAATTAGTCTATTAAATAAACAACTAATAATATTGTTAAATAATATTATTAAATTATAAACTAAATAGTATGAGTTTAGATAAATATTCACATATAGAAATAGAGGACCAAATTTACTCATATTGGGAAAAAAATAATCTTTTCAAACCAGTAAAAAATAAAAAGAAATATTCGGTAGTCATTCCACCTCCAAATGTAACTGGAAGTTTACATATGGGCCATGCATTAAATAATTCGATACAAGATTTATTAATCAGATATCATAGAATGAATAATTTTGAGACCTTATGGCAACCAGGCACCGATCATGCTGGAATAGCAACTCAGGCTTTAGTGGAAAAGAAGTTAAACAATGAAAATATTAAAAAAGACGACTTGGGTAGAGATAAATTTATTGAAAAAGTTTGGGATTGGAAAGGCCAATATGGTGACATTATTATAAACCAATTAAAGAAATTAGGATGTTCATGTGACTGGTCTAGAAATGCCTTTACAATGGATGAAAATTTATCAAAAGCAGTAATTAAAGTATTTGTAGATTTATATAAAAAAAAATTAATCTACAAAGCTGAAAAACTCGTAAATTGGGATACAGTTTTAAAAACCGCTATTTCAGATTTAGAAGTTGATCAAAGGGAAGTAAATTCTAAAATTTATTATATAAAATATCCAATTGATGAGTCAGATGAATTTATAACAATTGCAACAACAAGACCTGAAACAATGTTAGGAGATACTGCAATTGCAGTGAACTCAAAAGATAAAAGATTTAAAAAGTATGTAAATAAATTTGCAATCATTCCAATAGTAAATAGAAAAATTAAAATTATTACTGATAATTATGCTGATCCCGAACAGGGAACTGGTGCGTTAAAAATTACCCCAGCTCATGATTTTAATGACTATGATGTAGGTAAGAGAAATAATTTAGAAATTATTAATATTTTTACCGAAGATGGCAAAATAAACAATAATGCTATTTCATCTTATGTTGGATTAGATAGATTTGAAGCAAGAAAAAAAATATTAAACGAATTAAAAGAAAAAGATTTTTTTGTTAAGGAAGAAAATATTAAAAACAAAGTACCATATGGGGACAGATCTAATTCTGTTATTGAACCTTTTTTAACAGAACAATGGTTTGCAGATGCTAAAAAACTAGCAGTTAAAGCAAAAAAAATTGTTAAATCTAAAAAAACAAATTTCTTTCCAGTTAATTGGTCTAAAACTTATTTTCAATGGATGAATAATATTGAGCCATGGTGTATTTCAAGACAATTATGGTGGGGCCATCAAATCCCTGCATGGTACGGTCCTGATAATAAAATTTTTGTAGAATTAAATGAAAAAGATGCCCTTAAGGTAGCAAAAAAATTTTATAAAAAAGATGTTAAACTTAAGAGAGATCCTGATGTATTAGACACTTGGTTTTCATCAGGTCTATGGCCATTTGCAACATTAGGTTGGCCTAAAAAAAATGATTATCTTAAAAAATTTTATCCAACAACAGTGTTGGTAACTGGTTTTGATATAATATTTTTTTGGGTTGCTAGAATGGTTATGTTTGGAATGGAATTATTAAATAAAGAACCATTTAAAGATATTTATGTTCATGCATTAGTAAGAGACGAGAAAGGTCAAAAGATGTCTAAGTCTAAAGGAAATGTAATTGATCCACTTGATCTAATTGAAAAATATAGTGCTGATGCATTACGATTTACATTGTTATCAATGGCTTCACCAGGAACTGATGTTAAACTTTCTGAAGATAGAGTTAAAGGATATAGAAATTTTTTAAATAAGCTATGGAATGCAAATAATTTTCTAATACAAAACAAATGTAATTTAAAAATTTCAAAAAAACCTCCAAAACTAAAAGTTAATATAAATAAATGGATATATTCTGAATTATTAAAAACCTCTAATATAGTTAAAAAAAACATTGATGATTACAGGTTTGATGAGGCAGCTAAGAATGCATATCATTTTGCATGGCATACTTATTGCGATTGGTACTTAGAACTATCTAAAACTATACTTTATTCAAATAATAATAAGGCAAAAACAGAGGTTAAAGAGGTGTCCAGTTATATATTTAGCCAAATTTTGGTAATGCTACATCCATTTATTCCATTTGTTACTGAAAAAATATGGCTAACAAACAAATTTGATAAAAATGGTAAAAATTTTCTGATGTTGTCTAATTGGATTTCTGGAAAATCAAAAAAAGACAGTGATTATGACCAAGTTAACAAAATAATAGATATAGTATCTAATTTAAGATCTTTTAAAAATGAGCTAAATGTTAGCCCTGGTTCATTTGTTGATATATCAATCCATAATATAAAAAAAAATAATAAATCTTTTGTTTTGAATAATGATGTGATTATAAAAAAATTGGGAAGGATTAATAATCTTTTTGATAAAGACCAAAACAAAGCATCAGCTTCCTTAATTATTTCAGGAGATATGTTTAAAATTTACTTCGATGAAAATGTAGATTTAAGTACTATTAAAGAAAATTTATTAAATAGACAGAATAAGTACAAAGTAGAAATGGACAAAATATCTCAAAGATTAAATAATAAAAGCTTTATTCAAAGAGCGCCAAAAGATATTGTTCAACAAGAAAAAAATAACTATAGTAATCTAAAAAAAGATATTAAAAAAATTTCTTTAACAATTGAAAGTTTATAATGAAAAAATTTAATAAAAAAAAGCTCCCAAGTAGACATACCTCGCTAGGGCCAGATAAAGCACCACAAAGGTCTTTTTATTATGCAATGAATTTAACTGAAAAAGACGTTGCAAAACCATTTGTTGGTGTTGTTTCAACATGGAATGAGGCAGCTCCTTGTAATATTGCACTCATGAGACAAGCACAGTCAGTTAAAAAGGGTGTACAATCTGCAGGTGGTACTCCAAGAGAATTTTGTACAATTACAGTAACTGATGGTATCGCGATGGGACATGAAGGAATGAAATCTTCTTTAATTTCAAGAGATGTAATTGCAGATTCAACTGAATTAACAGTTAGAGGACATTGTTACGATGCATTAGTTGGAGTTGCTGGTTGTGATAAATCTTTACCAGGTCTAATGATGGCAATGGTTAGATTAAATGTTCCAAGTGTTTTTATTTACGGTGGATCAATTTTACCAGGTAGATTGAACGGTAAAGATATAACTGTTGTAGATGTTTTTGAAGGTGTTGGTAAATATTCTGCTGGTAAAATTTCTGAACACGCATTAAGAAAAATAGAATTAAAAGCATGTCCAACTGCGGGTGCTTGTGGTGGTCAGTTTACTGCTAATACAATGGCATGTGTATCAGAAGCAATGGGATTAGCTTTACCTTATTCTGCTGGAACTCCTGCTCCATTTAATAGAAGAGATAAATATGCTTTAGCTAGTGGAAAAGCTGTAATGAATTTATTAGCAAAAAATATAAGACCAAGAGATATTGTAACAAAAAAAGCTTTAGAAAATGCTGCAACAATTGTTGCTGCTACGGGTGGATCAACAAATGCAGCTTTACACTTACCAGCTATTGCAAATGAAATTGGTATTAAATTTGATTTAATGGATGTTGCTAAAATATTTAAAAGAACTCCTTATCTTGCAGATTTAAAACCTGGTGGAAAATACGTAGCAAAAGATATGTGGAAAGCAGGCGGTGTTCCTATGTTGCTTAAAACTCTTATAGATGGTGGATATATTCACGGAAATTGTATGACGGTTACAGGCAAAACTATGAAAGAGAATTTAAAGAATGTTAAGTTTAATTCTAAGCAAAAAGTTATGAGAAAATATAATAATCCTTTATCTAAAGATGGAGGTGTTGTTGGAATGAAAGGAAACTTAGCTCCAGAGGGTGCAATTGTTAAAGTTGCTGGTTTAAAAAGATTGCAATTTACTGGAAGAGCAAGATGTTTTGATACTGAAGAAGCAGCTTACAAAGCTGTTAAAAATAGAAAATATAAAGACGGTGATATTATAATTATTAGATACGAAGGACCAAAAGGTGGACCTGGTATGAGGGAAATGCTTCAAACAACTGGAGCAATTTACGGTCAAGGCAAAGGTGAAAAAGTTGCACTTATAACAGATGGAAGATTTTCTGGAGCTACAAGAGGATTTTGTATAGGTCATGTTGGTCCTGAGGCATCTGTAGGTGGTCCGATAGCTTTATTAAGAAATGGCGACATAATTGATTTGGATGCAAAAAAAGGAACTATAAATGTAAGATTATCCAAAAAAGAATTAGCCAAGAGAAGAAAGAAATGGAAACCAAAGAAAATTAACTTTGGAAATGGAACACTTTGGAAATATGCGCAAACTGTTGGTCCAGCTTATTTAGGCGCTCCAACACATCCAGGTGGTAAAAACGAAGTAAAAACTTACGCAGATATTTAATGAAAATAAGACCTGTAATTCTTTGCGGGGGTGCTGGCACAAGACTTTGGCCTAACGCTAAAAAACATCAAGCTAAACAGTTTATTGATTTTGGTAATTGGACTTTATTAGGTAAAACTTTAGAGAGAGTTAAAGCCTCTATTTTTGATGCACCAATTATAAGCACAAATGCGAAATATCTAAAACAAGTAAAACAACATCTTAAAAAACATAAAGTAAGAAAATATAAAATAGTTTTAGAGCCATCTAAAAGAAATACAGCACCAGCTATTTTAAGTACGGCATTAATAAAGGATATTCCAAATGAACAACCTTTAATGTTCTTGGCTGCTGATCATTTGATAGAGAAGGTTGGATTATTTAATAAAGCTATCAAAAAAAATCAAAAGAAACTCTCTCAAAATAATATCTTTATATTTGGGATTAAACCCACAATGCCTTCAAGTGAATTTGGTTATTTTTTAACAAAAAATACCAAAGTAACTAGATTTGTAGAAAAACCAAAAGAGGCTAAAGCTAAACAAATAATAAGTAAAAAGGGTTATTGGAATTCTGGAATGTTTTATTTGAGAAAAGACTCAATAATTAATAATTTCAAGAAATACCAACCAAATATTTACCGAAACTGTAACAAAGCTGTAACAAAAGCAAAATATAAAAGTAATGTGTATTATTTAAATAAACAGGCATTTACTAAAGCAACAGCCAAGTCTTTCGACTATGCAATATTAGAAAAAACTAGAGATATAAATGCTATCAAATTAGATATCCCTTGGTCTGATTTAGGATCTTGGAAAGAAATCTGTAAGATGTACGGACGAAATAAGAGACATTATTATAAAAAGAAGAATGTATTTCATAGACCTTGGGGTAGTTATGTAAATCTATTTAATGGTAAGGAATTCTTAATTAAAGAATTATATGTAAAATCAAAAGGTATATTAAGCCTTCAAAAACATCATCATAGAGCTGAACACTGGGTAGTTACTCAAGGTAAACCTAAAATTACTTTAAATAAGAAATATTTTACAATGAAACCTGATGAAACCATCTTTATTCCATTAGGTGCAGTACATCGAATTGAAAATCCCTATAAAAAACCAGTAAAAATTATTGAAGCTCAAGTAGGTTCAATTTTAAAAGAGACGGATATTGTTCGATATCAGGATGTTTATGGCCGTGTTAAATAATTAACACGATCACATAAATATATTTAAAACCAATTATTTGGAATAATTATATAGTGAATTGCTAAAACAATTCCAACTGAAACACTTAGTCCAAAGATCATTTTAAGAAAGTCTTTACCAATTAATGGGAAAACATACTTAAACTTATAATCTTTGTTCATAGTTGAAATTGCAAGTTCTCTTCCACATAACAAACCAACGAATACCCATGTTGTTGACATTGGTAAATCGTTTAGTTCCTTAAAGTAGAATAAAACAGCAGCATAAATTACATTGATAATTGTAGCTGATCTTGCATATCTAGTTCCAGTTTTTTCCAAAACTACTGCTTGGATCCGTCCACCTTGAATGTAGAAGATGTAAAATAGCAAAATAGTAAAATATGCCATTACAATCAGAAGTATTGTAATATCAAGTTGTCTTGGAAGATATACAGCAATATTTGCCACATCGTGAGATAACCAAACCCACCATAACCAACCTGATGAAACCCAAACAGCATTTCTCCAAAATCCTATCCATTTGTCATCTACTTCATCAAATTTTTCATTAATGAATTTTGATACTGCTATCCAGGCTATGTAAGCAACCATTGCAGCTAAACCATAACCAACTACACTTTTCATTAACATTTTTTCAAGCACAACTGTTGAAGCAAACGCTGAAAGAACTAAAAAGGTTGTGGATACAGGTATACCAATTCTTGTTAATAATAAGAGTATTGCAGGCGCTACTGCATGATACCATTGAATTTCTTGATAAGGTATTCTAGTTAATCTTCCATATGAAATATCACCATCATACGCATACCATCCCCATGCTAAAGCTAAAATCATTACACTAGAAGCTGATCCTGCAAGTACGTACCATTTAAACCACTTCTTTTTTGAAGCTATAAATGTACCTAGTGTTTGAATTGAGTCGTTAGCGATTACGCTATAACCGGCAAGGGCAAACCCTATAACCGTGTAAATTAAAGTCATTTCCATTACTTATCTCCTTTATATTATTGTTTTCGGTTCATATTGATTCATGACTTAAGGATTATGTAATCTGAGACGGAAAATAATTCTAGATATAAATTTATTAATTTGAGAATTATTAGGAGGATTCATCGACTACTAAACTATTAAATATTAATGTCTACTTTTTAATAATTTTTATTTCGCAATAAAGTTGTATTTATTTAACCAATTTCTTAATTAAATATACAGCTATTAAAGCTCCCAAAAATTCAGCCAAAATATATGTAGGCGTATTTAAATAATTAATTCCTGTAAAAGAATCAGTAAAAGTTCTAGCTATAGCAACAGCTGGATTTGCAAAAGATGTTGATGATGTGAACCAATAACCAGCCATGATATATGTTGCAACACTTGCAGCTATTGTTATTTTGCCATCTTTTAGAGTAGCAAAAATAATAAAAATTAAACCAAAAGTAGCAATTATTTCAGATAAGAAAATATGAAAACCATCTCTATTTTTTGTTGATAACTCAAGAATATTGTGTTCAAAAAAAACATTAGCCAACATAACACCCAGTAAACAACCAAGTATTTGGGCAGGAATATATATGATCAGAAGTTTTCCACTGATTTTTTTTCTTAAAAACATCGCTAAACTTACAAAGGGATTGAAATGTGCACCTGAAATATTTGCAAAAGCAGTTATTAAGACGAATAGGCCAGCTCCAGTTGCGAGTGTATTAGCTGTTAATCTCAAAGCATTATCATTAGTGAGATTTTCAGCCATTATTCCAGACCCAACTATAACCATTAACAAAAAGCAACTTCCAATAAATTCACCTAGAAATATTCTGTTATTATTTTTCATTTAGAATCCAATTTTTAATTCTTTTATCAATATTATTAAAAGTATCAGTAATTATCTGAAATTTTTCATCCTCATTCATGTTATTAAGTTTTGTTACTGGGTCTTCAATATCCCAATGAATGATTTGTCTTTCCTTAGGCCAAATAGGGCATAGCTCATTGTTTGCATTATTACATACAGTAATAACATGATCAATTTTTATTTCTCCATTAATAAACATACTAAAATTTTTAGACGAGTAGTCTTGAAGATTAAAGCCTTTATTGTTTAAATAACGTTTTATATCTTTATTAATTTTACCAGAAGGGTTACTACCAGCACTGTAGGCTTTAAATTTATCGTTATATTTATTATTAACTATAGACTCAGCAATGATACTTCTTGCAGAGTTTCCTGTACAAACAAATAATATATTTTCCACTATATAATAATCTTATAAATTCCTATTAAGAACAATGGTATTTGTAGTCCAAAGTTAGTTAGTATCGCTTTATCTTTGCTAACAAATCCAGCAATAGTCCATCCAACAACTCCTAATCCATGAAAATATATATTCAAAGGATATATATTTAGGTTTGTTAATAGAATACCAACTAATACTAAAAATGTGCTTATCCATTTAAGATATTTTTTAATAAACATACGTTTTCCTTTCAGCTTGTTTTATTTAAATTTTAGATAATAAGTTATCTACACTTTTTACATAATCCAAAAAACTCAAGATTATATTTACTATATTTCATACCATCTTTGTCTTTGAAATTAGCTAAGTATTTAGAAAGACCTGCGCTACTTATTTCTGTTACTTTTTCACAAATCTCACAGATTGAAAATGCAGTAGCTTTTGCTACCTGACAACTCGAATTATGGCAGGCAATAAAGGCATTTCGACTTTCAATTTTATGAATTTTTCCTATTTCAACTAATTTATCTAAAGCTCGATAAACCTGTAACGGAGCTTTAATACCTTTTTTTTGAACATTAAAAAGAATTGTATAAGCTTTTAATGGTTCAGGAGATTTATCTATTAAATCGAAAATAATCTGCTGATTTTTTGAAAGATTATGTTCTTTATGCATTTTGTTCATATTACCGATTCCTTCTCAATTTTTCAATTTAATCGTTTGTTTTATTTTTAAAAGTGAAAGTATAAATAGAAATAAAGCTGCAGCCACAATTGATGGTCCTGAAGGTGTATTAAATTCTAATGATGAAAATAGACCGATTAAAACTGATAGCAAACCTCCAATAATTGAATATGTTACCATTTTTAATGGACTATCAGATATATTTCTAGCCATTGCTGCTGGTATGATTAACATTCCAGTAATTAATAATAAACCCACCATTTTGATTGATATAGCAATAATAGCTGCCATTAAAATTGTAAATATAGCTTTAGCTCTATCAGGATTTAAACCTTCGGCTTCAGCTAATTCGTAATTTACCGTTGATGCAAATAATGGTTTCCATATTAATTTAAGTATCAGTAATATTAAAGCACCACCAAACCATATAATATATATGTCGTTAACGGTTACAGCTAAAATATCTCCAAATAACAATCCCATGATGTCAAATCTTATAAATGTTAAAAAACCAATAACTACAAGACCAACAGCTAATGAAGAATGTGCTAAAAGACCAAGTAAAGCGTCACCAGGAAGATTAGTTTTATTTTGTAGTTGAACTAAAATTAAAGCTATTAAAGATGAAGTTATAAATACAGAAAAAGCAATATTAAATTCTAAAGAATAAGCAATAGTAACACCAAGTAGGGCAGAGTGAGCAAGAGTATCGCCAAAATATGACAATCTTCTCCATATTACAAAGCAACCTAGAGGTCCTGTAACAAATGCAACACCAATTCCTGCAAAAAGAGCTCTTATAAAAAAATCATCAAACATATTAATTTTTTTGTTTTATACTTCCATCACTAGAATGAACATGGTCGTGTTTATGTTCATATCTAGAGAGTATTTGAGAAGCTTGTTCTCCAAATAAAGCTTTGTATTCATTATTTTTTGCAACATCAATTGGAGATCCTGAGCAACATACATGACCATTTAAACATACAACATGATCTGTAGCACTCATTACGGTGTGTAGGTCATGAGAGATTAATAAAATTCCACAATTTAATCTATCTGATATTTCTTTAATCAATTTATAGAGAGCTATTTCTCCCGTAAAATCCACACCTTGAACTGGCTCATCAAGAACTAGTAATTCTGGTTTTTTTGAAATAGCTCTAGCAAGCAGTACCCTTTGAAACTCACCTCCAGATAGATTTCCTAAATTTTTATTTTTTAGATTTAAAACACCAGTTAATGTTAAAGCTTTATTTATTTCTTCATCTTTTAGATTTTCAGTTAAAACCATGAAATCATGTACCCTTAATGGCAATGTCCAATCTACAGAAATTTTTTGAGGCACATACCCAATTTTATCAGTAAATTTCTCTACATTACCCTCAATTTTTTTATAAATACCCAATGCAATTTTTGCGGTTGTGCTTTTACCAGATCCATTAGGGCCAATAAGAGTAACAATTTTACCTTTTTCTACTTCTAATGATACGCCTTGTACAAGCCATTTATCATTTTGACGTATACCTGCATTTTTTAATTTTACTAAAATATTATTTTCAGAGCTCATTTTATCACTTGACTTATTAATGTTATATTATTACACAGCGTTATATTATAACAACAACAAAATATTTTAATTATGAAAAACTTAAAAAAATTGCCATTTATCCTTACAATCATATCATTCTTGTCATTATTTTCATCAGTCAATGCTGAAATTAAGGTGGTAGCATCTATAAAACCTATACATTCATTAGCTAGTTATTTAATGGATGGAATTGCTAAACCAGACTTAATAGTTGATGGATACTCTTCTCCACACGGTTTTGCACTTAAACCTTCTCACGCTAAAATGTTACAGAACGCAGATATAATTTTTTGGGTAGGTGAAGATTTAGAGAATTTTTTGGTTAAACCTCTTAACTCAATAGCAAAAAAAGCTGAAAAAATAGAATTAATGGAAATTAAAGGACTAGAAAAATTAAAGTTTAGAGAAAGAAATATTTTTGATGGACATGAAGGTCATGACGAGCACGGGCACGATGAAGATGGTCATAAAGAAGATGACCATGATGAACACGGACACGATGAAGATGGTCATAAAGAAGATGATCATGATGAACACGGACACGATGAAGATGGTCACAAAGAAGATGATCATGACGAACATGGACATGATGAACACGAAGGCCATGCGCATGGTGAGTATGACCCACACATTTGGTTAGATCCGGAAAATGCTAAAGTTATTTTAAATGAAATGGTTGAACATTTAATAGAAAATGATGAAAAAAATGCTTCAACTTATAAAAAGAATTTAAAAAAAGCTCAAAAAGATTTAGATAAACTTTTAAAAAAAGTAAAATCTGATCTAAATAAAGATTTTAAATCGATTGTTTTTCACGATGCATATCAATACTTTGAAAAAAGATTTGATGTTAATGTACTAGGTGCATTTACAGTAAATACAGATGTTATGCCAGGTGCTGAACAATTAGCAGAAATCAGAGAAATTATTGAACACGATAAGGTAAGTTGTATATTCTCTGAGCCTCAATTTAACCCAGACATAATTAATGCTGTAGCTAAAGATATGGATATCCAAACTGGAGTACTTGATCCATTAGGTGCTACTTTAGATCCTGGTAAAGATTTATATTTTGATTTAATCAAAAATATGTCTAAATCTTTCAAAGGTTGTTAATTTAAAATTGATCTTTTGTAATAAATAATATCTAATAAAGGGATGAGTACAGTTTCCCTTACATTAGATGCAATTTTTGATCTAGCCAAAAAAACATTATTAGCGAATGGTTGTGATGATGAAACTTCATCTATACTTGCAGATTTAATAATGAAAGCTGAAAGAGATGGTTCATTATCTCATGGTCTATTTAGACTACCAGCTTATGTGACAGGACTTAAAAGTGGTAAAATAAATGGCAAAGGTAAACCAGAAGTTAAAAAAATATCACCAAGTGTAATAAAAGTTTCAGGAAATAATTGTTTAGCTCCTGTAGTTTTAAATAAAGGTATTCCAGAATTAGTAAAAGCTGCAAAAGAAAATGGAGTAGCAGTTTTAGCTATAAATAATTCACATCATATGGCTGCTATGTGGCCTGAAACAGAAATGATAGCAGAGCAAGGGTTAGTAGCTTTTGCATGTACATCATACAAACCTGCTGTTGCACCCGCTGGAGCGACTAAAGCATTATTTGGAACAAATCCAATTTCCTTTGCTTGGCCGAGACTTGGAAAAACTCCAGTTGTGTATGATATGGCAACTGCATCAATGGCAATGGGTGAAGTACAAGTTGCTAAAAGGGAAGGTCACAAAGTACCTCTTGGTACAGGATTGACTAAGGATGGTAAAGAAACCACGGACCCTGGTGAAATAGCTGATGGTGGAGTTTTACTACCGTTTGGAGGCTATAAGGGCTCTGGAATTGCTATGATGGTCGAATTAATGGCAGGAGCGTTAGTTGGAGATAATTTTAGTTTTGAAACAGCTGCCAAAGATAATAATGATGGTGGTCCACCAAGTGGTGGTGAATTTATTTTAGCTATATCACCAGATAAACTATCTGGAAATGATTGGAATAAACATGCAGATGAATTTTTTGAAAAAATGAAATCTATGGATGGTGTAAGGTTACCAGGTGAAAGAAGACATAAAAATAGATTAGATAAAGGTCCAAGAAATATAAATGAAGAATTGGTAAATAAAATTAAATCTTTAAGCTAATTCCAATTCAATAGGTGTATGATCTGAAGGTTTTTGTTTACCACGTGGATACTTATTAATATTTACATTTTTAACATTACCAATTAATGAGTTTGACACTAAGAAATGATCTATTCTCATCCCATTATTTTTCTGCCACGCACCGCTAGTATAATCCCAAAATGTATAACCTTCTTTTTCTGGATAAATGTATCTATAAGCATCATGAAATCCTAAATTAATAATTTCTCTTAATTTTTTTCTTATCTCTAATCTAAACAACGCATCATTTTCATAACCTTTTGGATTATGAACATCCTCCGCTGAAGGTATGATATTGAAATCTCCGCCAATAATTATATTTTCATTTTGTTTTAAAAGAGATTTTAACTTTTTAATTAAGCTGTCTAACCAATACAGCTTATAAGTATACTTTTCTGTATCAACAGGATTTCCGTTGGGTGTATAAATATTAATTAAATAAATATTTTTTTTCTTTAATTTTACATCTGCAGAAATCAACCGAGACTGTTTATTTTTGTCTTTAAATATGTCATTTTGAATATTATTTAATTTTTTTTTTGAAACTATCGCTACACCATTATAGCTTTTCTGACCAAATACGTAATTTTCATAATTTAGAGATTTTAAATCATCGTAGGGATAAGTTTCATTTGGAGTTTTAATCTCCTGCATCATCATAATATCTGGTGAAAACTTCTTTAAATATTCTTTAATATTATCAATTCTGGCTCTAACTGAATTTACATTCCAGGAGCTAATGATCATTCAAACTGAAAATGAAACGCCACAACCACATGAAGACTTACTTTGTGGATTATTTATTTTAAATGAATCTCCTATTAATTCTTTAACATAATCAATTTCTGATCCTTTTAATAAATCTGCTGAGGTTTTATCAATAAGTATATTGTTTTGAACCAAGTCATCTTTTTGAGCTTCTTTATCAAATGAAAAATCGTATTGAAATCCTGAGCAACCACCACCTTTAATCGCGATTCTAAAAAAGATGCCATGATCCTTTTTTGAAAGGATAGCATTGATATGTTTTATCGCATTATCAGTAAATTTAATTTCTTTAATCATCATTTAACCCTGATATTACTAATATAATACTAAATTACCATTTTTAAAGAATGAAAAATTACAAATATCTAGCGATAATTCGTAGCAAAGGTAGAGTTTTTAAAGAACCTAGCTCCAATTATAGAAGCCCTTTTCAAAGAGACAGAGATAGAATTATACATAGTTCTGCTTTTAGAAGGTTAAAACATAAAACACAGGTATTTGTTAATACAGAAGGTGATCACTTCAGAACCAGAATAACTCACTCAATCGAGGTAGCTCAGATAGCTAGAACAATATCAAAATATTTACATCTAAATGATGATCTAACAGAAACATTAAGTTTAGCCCATGACTTGGGTCATACACCGTTCGGCCACGCAGGTGAAGATGCTTTGAATGAGTGCATGTTAGATTATGGTGGATTTGATCATAACTTACAAACATTAAGAATAGTTATGTTTTTAGAAAAAAAATATATTAAGTTTAATGGTCTTAACTTAACAATAGAGACTTTAGATGGACTTCTAAAACACAACGGTCCATGCACAGATACTAAATTAATAAATAATTTAATTGGAGTTAAGAACTTTAAAAAAAAAATTAATCTTAAAAAAAATTCAACACTTGAAGCCCAGATAGCCTCAATATCAGATGACATTGCATACAACAATCATGATATTCAAGATGGATTTAATGCTAAACTTTTCAATATTAATCATTTAAAGGAAATAAATTTTTTTAAAGACATAATCAATAGTTACCCTAAATCAAAAGATTTAAATATAATAATTTATCAAATGATAAGAGACTCGATTAACCTTATGGTAAAAAATTTAATTAATACAACAGTTTTGAATTTAAAAAATAACAAAATTAAAAAGATAAATGATATTTACAACTACCCTGGCCAAATAGTTAATTTTTCTGATGATTACAATCAAATTATTAATGAATTAAGATTTTTTTTGAAGGAAAGGATGTATAAAAACAAAAATGTAATATCAAAAAACAATCATGGAAAAAAAGTTATCAAAAGTATTTATGCACATATAAGCAGATATCCTAAAAGATATTTATCCCATATTTCAAAGAAAAATTATAATGAAAGAGCAATAGCTGATTATATATCTGGCATGACTGATAGATATGCTTTAAATATTTATAAATCTATAAAATGAATATATTTGAAAATTATAAAAATAAAATTATTTCAATTTTAAATGAAGCAGGTAACGAAGGTCATATTGTGCTACCTGATAACTTAAATAGTATTAATGTCGATAGCACACCAAAATCAATTGACTTTGATATTTCTACAAATGTATCAATGGTATTAGCTAAATTAAATTCTAAATCCCCTGAAGAATTATCAAAAGTTTTAATCGAATTAATTAAAAAAAATGACAACATGATTGATTTAATAGAGTTTGCAAAACCTGGATTTATTAATATTAAATTTACCAAAAAATTCTGGAGTGAATTTTCTCAAAGCGTTATTGAAAATGAAATATCATATGGTTCGAGCAAACTTAAAGGCAGAAAAATACTTGTAGAATATGTGTCAGCTAATCCTACTGGCCCACTTCATGTTGGACATTGTAGAGGTGCTATATTAGGTGACGTTATCTCAAATCTTTTAATTTTTAACAATAATGATGTATCTAAAGAATATTACGTAAATGATCATGGTAACCAAATTTATCATTTTACTTACTCTATATATCTAAGAATTCGAGAAAAAATGTTTAATGAAAAATTCCCGATTGATAATGAAGATTTATATCCTGGTAATTATTTAATAGACATTGCAAGCAATATAATAACAAAAAAAAAAATCTTAGATTTTTCTGATTATGAAAATATTAAAGAAGAACTAAAAAAGGCATCAGTTGATGAATCTTTAGCTTTAATCAAGAAAAATTTAAAAGACCTTGGAATTAATCATGATAATTTTATCAGCGAGACTAAAATTGTTAATGATAATGAAGTAGATAAAGTTGTAAAGAAACTACAAGATAGTAATTACATTTACACAGGAAAAATAAATGCCCCAGCAAAAGAGAATAACGGTGAATGGGTTGAACGAGATCAATTACTATTTAAATCAACAAGCTTTGGAGATGATAAAGATAGAGCTCTTCAAAAAAGTGATCTAAGCTGGACTTATTTTGCCAGTGATGTTGCTTATCATAATACAAAGATAGACAGAAAGTTTGATAAATTAATAAATATACTTGGTGCTGATCACGCTGGATACATTAAACGAATTTCTTCAGTTGTTGAAGCTTTATCAGGAGAAAAAAATAAACTTATTTGCAAAGTTAGCCAGTTAGTTAAACTTATTAAAGATGGCAAACCTTTTAAAATGTCGAAAAGAAAAGGTGACTATATAACTGTTGATGATCTACTAGATCAGGTTGGAAAAGATGCAACAAGATTTATTATGTTAAGTAGAAGCAGTGACGTAGAACTAGATTTCAATTTTACAAAAGTAAAAGAAAAATCAAAAGATAATCCACTTTATTATGTCCAGTATTGTTACGCTAGAATTTCTTCAGTTTTTAGAAATATTAATTTAGATATCAAAGATAAAATAAATATTAAAAATTACTCATTTGAGTATTCAAAGGATGAAATTAATATCTTAAGAAAAGTTTCAGAATGGCCAAGATGTATAGAAACATCATCAAGTAAATTAGAGCCTCATAGAATACCTGTTTATTTGTTTGAACTAGCGTCTGATTTTCATAGTTACTGGAATATGGGCAGAGAAGATGTAAAAAAAAGATTTATTGATAATGGTAGTATATCTGATGATAAAATTGTATTTTTAAAGTTGATATCAGTAGTGATTAAATCTGGAATGAATATACTTGGAGTAAATACTCCAGAAAAAATGTAATGTTTAAAGAAATAAAATTAGCTTTTTACATAATTACAATTTCTTTATTTTTATTTTTAACATCAAAATATTATTTTTCCGATGTAAATATTAAAAATTATTTTAGAAAAATTAATAACATAGATCAGTCAATAAAAAATATTGGTGAAAAACTAATAGTATTAGAAAGTGATACTGAAAATATTATTCAAGATGTTGATAAAAATAATGATACAAATAAAAAAACTAAGAATTTTTCTTTTTGGGAGCTTCTAAACAATAATGACTAATAGAAAAAAAGCGTTTATTGTTGGTATAAAGAGTACTAAATTAAACAAAAAAGAAATTGCTTTTTTAAAAAAGTATAAACCTTGGGGAATTATTCTTTTTTCAAGAAACATAAATTCAATTAAACAAACAAAACATTTAACAGATCATATTAGAAAAGTATTTAAGGATAAAAACTATCCGATAATTATTGACGAAGAGGGAGGTACGGTAACAAGATTAAAAAAAATCATAGATACATCGATATTTAGTCAAAAATATTTTGGAAATTTGTATAGAAAAGATAAAAAAAAGTTTGGTATATATTTTTCAGTTTATATTAATCAAATATCCTACATTTTGAAATTATTAGGTATTAACATTAATACTGTACCCGTTCTTGATGTTTTAAGAAGTTTTTCAAGTAATGTATTAAAGGATAGATGTTACTCATCAAATCCAAAAATTGTTTCTGATCTAGGTAATTTATGTATTAGGACCTTTGAAAAAAATGGTATTGCAACAGTTATAAAACATATACCTGGTCATGGTCTTTCATCTAAGGACACACATTCTGATCTACCGAAGATTAAAGAGAAACTATCTAAACTTGAAAAAAATGATTTTTATCCATTTAAAAATAAGTCTTCATGTCTAGCCATGACAGCACATATTATTTATGAATCTATTGATAAATTGAATACAGCAACTCATTCAAAGAAAGTAATAAAACTTATTAGAAATAATATTGGATATAAAAATATAATTATGACTGATGATATATCAATGAAAGCACTTAAATTCTCTTTAGAAGAAAATACAATCAGAGCTTTTACTGCAGGTTGTAATCTTGTTTTGCATTGTAATGGTAATATTAAGGAAATGACAACAGTGGCCAAAAATTCTCCATTTATTACTAAATTTATTAGAAAAAAAAATACTAATTTAAATCATATATTTGGATAGTATACATTTTATATGGATGATTCTTTAGATTTTAAAGTGGATATTAATAATTTTAGTGGTTCATTAGAAGTTCTTTTAGATTTAGCAAAATCTCAAAAAGTTGATCTAGAAACTATATCAATTACAAAATTAGCAGATCAATTTCTTGAATTTATCAAAACCACTGAAAATATTAATCTTGAACTAGCATCTGAATATTTATTAATGGCAACATGGCTAACTTATTTAAAATCTAAATTATTGTTACCAGAAACAGATGAAGAAGAATTTAAAGCATTAGAAGTTGCTGAAAAATTAAAACTGCAACTTAAAAAATTAGAATTAATTAGATTGTTATCAGATCAAATGCTCAAAAGAAAAAGATTGGGTAGAGACATTTTTTTTAGAGGCATGAAAGGTAATATTAGATCAATATACAGCTCAAAGTACTCACTTACTTTATTTGAAATTTTAAAAGCATATTCAACTATTATTATGACTAAAGATTTTCAAACAATGAATATTCCAAGATTACCCGTTTTAACGACTGAAGAAGGAATAAAAACAATAAAAAATTTGTTTGGAAGTCTCAAAGACTGGAAAAATATTCATGACATAATTCCAAAAGATTTTTTTAGCTCTAGTAGTTTAAAAAAAACTGGTTTATCTGGAATTTTTGCTGGTTCACTTGAATTAGCGAAGGAAGGAAATATCTCTATCAAACAAAATAATCTATTTGAGGATATTTATATAAAGGAAAAATAAATGAATAAAATTAAAAAAAAAAATAATATTGTTAGTTTTCCAAATAATCTGACCAATGGAGAAAAAGAGGTTGAAGCAATAATTTTTGCTGCTGCTGAACCTCTTGATATTGATACTATTGAGTCTAAATTATCAAAAAAAGTTGATGTCCAAAATATTTTAGAAAAGTTACAAAAATTGTACTCTAATAGGGGTATTAATTTAGTATGTATATCAAAAAAATGGTCATTCCGAACTTCTGAGTCATTATCCAACTTAATGTCTGAACAAAAAACTATTGAAAAAAAACTTTCAAGAGCTGCAGTGGAAACATTGTCAATTATTGTTTATCATCAACCAGTTACTAGAGCTGAAATTGAGGAAATTAGAGGTGTAGCTTTCGGCACTAATACATTGGAAATTCTAATGGAGCTTAATTGGGTTAGACCTCAAGGAAGAAAAGATACACCAGGTAAGCCGATTCAATATGGAACTACAGATAATTTTTTAAGCCATTTTAATATTCAAAAACTCTCAGATTTACCAACTATTGATGAATTAGGAACAGCAGGTTTAATTGATACGTCAAATGTAGATGCTAAAATATTTGGAACAGGTAAATTTTATAAAGAGAATCAAGATGAAACAAAGGAAAATATTTACTCAGATATTGATGAAATGTTAAATAGCACTCTCAACAAAGATGATTAATAGAAAATAATTTTCTTTTAAAAATTTGATAATAAAGATATAAAGTATTTATGAGTATAGGATTTTGGCAAATAGCGATAGTAGTAATTTTAGTAGTCCTGCTTTTTGGCAGAGGTAAAATCTCTAGCCTTATGGGAGATGTGGCTAAAGGAATAAAAAGCTTCAAAAAGGGCATGGCATCTGACGCTATAGAAACAGACACAACTAAAAATGTTTCTGAAAATCAAGATACAAACAATCAAGATACAAATAAAGATTAATTCAAATGCCAACAATTGGCTGGTTTGAAATTTTAATAGTTGTAACAGTCGCAATTCTAGTTGTAGGACCTAAAGATTTTCCATTTATGTTAAAAAAAATAGGTTCATGGATTGGTAGTATTAAAAAATATGTTAGCAATGTTCAAAATGAAGTTAATAACTTTGAAGATTTTGGAACTGAAGAAAAAAATTCAAATAAAAATATCAACAAAAGTAAACAAGAAACTGAAATAGATAATGGAAAATAATAAGGAAACAGGTTTTGTATCCCACTTAGTTGAATTAAGACAAAGATTAATTAATTCTTTAATATTTTTGGCTGTTTTGTTTGTTATTTGCTATTTTTTTTCTGAATATATTTATGGTTTTTTAGTTGAGCCATATGCTGAAGCAGTTAAAAAAGATGGATCTGATAGAAGATTAATTTTTACAGCTCTTCAAGAAACATTCTTAACATATCTAAAAGTCTCATTTTTTACTGCCTTTTTTATAACAAGTCCTTATATACTTATACAAATATGGAAATTTATTGCTCCCGGTTTATATGACAATGAAAAATCTGCAATTATGCCATATCTAATTGTTACACCAATTTTATTTCTTTTAGGAGGTATGCTTGTCTACTACCTTATAATGCCCTTAGCATTTAAGTTTTTTTTATCTTTTGAAAGTAGCGGCATGTCCACAGGATTACCAATACAATTGGAGGCTAAAGTTAATGAATATTTATCTCTAGTAATGAAGTTAATATTTGCTTTCGGTTTAAGTTTTCAGTTGCCTGTCGTTCTAAGTTTATTAGCACGTATTAACGTAATCGACTCTGCATTTTTAAAACAAAGAAGAAAATATGTAGTTGTAATAATATTTGCTGCAGCAGCAGTACTTACACCACCCGACCCAGTCACCCAAATAGGTTTGGCTATACCTTTGTTAATATTGTATGAATTATCAATTTTTTCAGTCAAAATTATTGAGAAAAAAAAAGAAAAAGAAAATGCATAATATTAAAGATATTCGTAAAAACTTTGATGAATTTGTAAATTCAATCAAAAAAAGAAATCAAAATTTAAAATTAGAAAATATATTAGAATTAGATAAAAAAAATAGAAATTTAATTCAAAATAAAGAAACTTTAGAAAAAGAAAAAAAAGATATTTCAAAATCAAAAGATAAAAGTTTATTTGAAAAGTCAAAAAAAATATCAACTCAAATTGATTTATTAAATACTGAACAAAATAAAATTAAAACTGAAATTGAAAATATTCTTTCATCTTTGCCTAACTTAGCGTTGAATGATGTTCCTGTAGGAAAGGATGAAAAATCTAATGTTGAAGTTGAAACAAAAGGTGAAATTAGAAAATTTGATTTTAAACCTAAGTCTCATTATGAGTTAGGTGATGATTTGAAGATGTTGGATTTTGATGTAGCAACAAAAACTTCAGGTACTAGGTTTGTATTTGTTAAGGATAAATTGGCTCAGCTTGAAAGAGCTTTATCTAACTTTATGTTGGACATTCATATAAAGGAAAATGGATATGAAGAAGTTTCCCCTCCATTAATAGCTAATGAAGATTCAATGTATGGTACAGGACAGTTACCTAAATTTGAAAATGATCAGTTTGAATTAAAAATTGATGAAAAAAATGATAGAAAATTCCTAATTCCTACGGCTGAAGTTATTCTTACAAATATTGTAAAAGATAAAATTCTAAATGTTAAAAATTTGCCTTTGCGTTATGTTGCATCAACCTCTTGTTTTAGAAAAGAAGCTGGAAGTTACGGCAAAGATACAAAAGGAATGATCAGACAACATCAATTTTATAAAGTTGAATTAGTTAGTATAGTCGAAAATAATAAATGTGCAGATGAACTGGAAAGAATGACAAAGTGCGCTTCTTCAATTTTGGATAAACTAAAGTTACCTTATAGAAAAGTTTTACTTTGTTCTGGTGATATGGGATTTAGTGCTGAAAAAACATATGATCTGGAGGTTTGGCTTCCGTCTGAAAACAAATTTAGAGAAATTTCTAGCTGCTCTTCATGTGGAACTTTTCAAGCTAGAAGAATGAAAACAAGATATAAAAGTTCTACAAATGATACAGAGTTTGTAGGAACTTTAAATGGCAGTGGACTTGCTATCGGAAGAACATTAATTGCTATTCTAGAAAATTATCAAAATGCTGATGGATCAATAAATGTTCCAGAAGCTCTTATACCTTACATGAATAATTTAAATATTATCAAAAGCAAATAGCAGTTGTTTTAATAATATAGATAGTATAAACAATTCATAAATATTATAATATTATGTCAGGATCAGGAATAGGACAGTTCATACCATTAATTTTAATTTTTGTTATTTTTTATTTTTTTCTAATAAGACCTCAACAGAAAAAAGTTAAAGATCATAAAATAATGGTTGAAAACTTAAAAAGAGGCGACAAAGTCGTAACAGCTGGTGGTATAGTCGGTACTGTTGATAGAGTAATTGACAATGATAAAGTTGAAGTATCAATATCTGACGATGTAAAAGTAGAAATAATTAAAGCAACAGGAATACAAGCTCTATTAAATAATCCAGAAATAAAAAAATAACATTAAAAAGCAATGTTATACTTCTCAAAATTAAAAATATTATCCGTTATAGTTATTACATTACTTTTATCTTATTTTGCCTTATCTAATTTTTTTTCTTTCGATAACAATTTTTTTAAAAAAAAAATCAATCTTGGATTAGATTTACAAGGTGGCTCATATCTATTATTAGAAATAGATAATGAACCTGTAATTATTCAACAAGTACAAAATAAATTTTTTGAGATTAAAAAGTATTTAAAGAATAAAAATATCCAATTTAAAAATATTGAGATTATAGATAATCGAAGTATTAAATTTGAAATTAATTCAGGTGAGTCAAATCTTATTGAGGATATTTTTGCTGACAAAGAAAGTGAAATAAATCCATATTTTCCAAAATTTAAAACTCATCAGTTTAATTTAAATATTAGTAATACTGACGTTCTATTAGAACTATCTGATTATGGTTTAGTATTAATAAAAGGTGCATCTCAAGAACAGGCAATTGAAATTGTCAGAAGAAGAGTTGATGAAGTCGGAACTAACGAGCCCAATATACTAAAAAGAGGCAGTGACAGGATATTAGTTGAATTACCTGGCTTAAATAATCCAGATAGAATTAAATCTCTTTTAGGAAAAACTGCCAATCTTACTTTCAAATTTGTTACAAATAATTCAGAAGAATCATTTGGAACTGAAAAACTATCATTTGAAGATGGTACTGAAGTTATTGTAAGTAAGCGTATAGTTCTTAGTGGTGAAAACCTTATTGATGCTAATCCAAGAATGGATAATCAATCCAATCAAACAGTTGTTTCTTTCAATTTAGATAGGGTGGGTACAAAAAAATTTGCTAGAGCAACTACTAATAATGTTGGAAAGAAATTAGCAATAATTTTGGATAATAAAATTATTAGTGCACCAACAATCCAAGAGCCTATTGTTGGTGGATCTGGTCAAATAACTGGTGATTTTACTTTTCAATCAGCTACGGATATGGCTTTACTACTTAGATCGGGTGCACTTCCAGCACCTTTAAATATCATTGAGGAACGTACTGTCGGTCCTGACTTAGGTCAAGATTCAATTAATTCAGGTATATTGTCTTTGATAATTGGATTCTCGTTAGTTATTTTATTTATGCTTATAAAATATAAAATTTTTGGATTAATAGCTAATGTTACGCTAATATTTAATTTGTTTTTGCTAATTGGAATACTGACATTATTTGAAGCTACACTTACATTGCCAGGTATAGCAGGAATAATTTTAACAGTAGGTATGGCTGTAGATGCCAACGTGTTAATTTACGAGAGAATTAAAGAGGAAAAAAAAGGTGAGGAAAATCAATTACTTGCTTTTGATAGTGGATATACAAAATCAAGAACCACAATTTTAGATGCTAATATAACAACCTTAATAGCAGCTGCAATATTGTTTATTTTAGGCTCAGGTCCTGTCAAAGGATTTTCTGTAACTTTAGGAGTTGGAATAATAACAACATTGTTTTCAGTTTATTTTATAGCAAGGTTGATTACTTCTATTTATGTTTCAAAAAACAGGCATAAGGAGAAATTAATATAATGGAAAAAAATAATATACCTTTTAATTTATTCTACAAAAAATTTAATTATTTGTCTCTATCTTTAATTTTTGTATCCATATTATTTCTATTATTTAAAGGATTAAACTATGGAGTAGACTTTAAGGGAGGTACGCTAATAGAATTAAGAACTAATGATAATACAATAAGTATCTCAGATTTAAGAAAATCATTTACAAATATGAGTCTAGGAGATGTTAGTGTTAAAAATTTTGGTAATGATAATGATTTTATTGTTAAATTTGAAAAAAAAGAAAATCTTGAAGAGAATTTTATAGAAAATTTAAAAAATGAATTAAAAAAAGACTTAGGTAATTCCTTTAATTTTAGGAGAGTTGAGAGTGTTGGACCAAAAGTTAGTTCAGAGTTATTAAAATCAGGTATTTTAGCAATTTTTTTATCTTTAGGTGCAATGTTAATTTACATATGGATTAGATTTGAATGGCAATTTAGTCTAGGAGCAATTGCAGCTATTTTTCATGATGTTATTATAACACTTGGTTTTTTTTCAATATTAAACCTTGAAATAAATTTATCAATTGTTGCAGCTGTATTAACTATTGTAGGTTATTCAATGAACGATACAGTTGTAATTTTTGACAGAGTTAGGGAAAATTTAAAAAAATTTTCGGATATAAAAATTTTTGATCTTACAAACATCTCTATAAATGAAACACTATCGCGAACAATAATAACATCTGCTACTACATTGTTAGCTTTATTGTCTATATTTATTTTTGGTGGAGAGATATTGAAAGGTTTTTCATTTGCCATGATACTTGGTGTCATAATTGGAACCTATTCTTCAATTTATATAGCTAATCCAATATTAGTAATGTTAAAAGTGTCTCAAAAAACTATACTTAAAGAAGAAAAAGAGTAATTAATATAAATTTTGCGCAGCCACCATTGAAAGTAACATTGGTAAAGATAGTAGAGTATTTGTTCTTGATGCAATCAAAGCTCTTTTTGCAGCTATTGGTTTTTCTTCGGGTGAGGCTTCAACAATACCTAAAACTTTCTTTTGGCTTGGCCAAATAACAAACCAAACGTTTATAGCCATTATAATACCTAGCCACATACCTATTCCTATTGCAGTATTTCTTCCTCCGCCACTTCCAATACCTAAAACCATTGCATCGTGAATATATCCGTTTAAATATGCAACAATTAATCCAGTTATCACAGTTACTAATGCTGCCCATCTAAACCAAAATAATGCAGAAGGTGCTATTACTTTTGTGATAGCTGGTTTCTGTTCATCAGTAATTTTTGACATGTTTGGAACTTGTACAAAATTAAAATACCACAACAAGCCTATCCACATTATACCTGCGGCTACATGAAAGTATCTAAATAACCAGCTCCAAAAGTAAGTATCTATATCAAAACCACCAACACCAAATGACAAAAAAATAAAAAGCAAAATTGTCAGCAATAATGATGTGTGAATTACCTTTGATAATGATGAAAAGAAATTACTCATGATTCTATTATATACTAAAAAAATAAATTATTTAAGCTGTTTTTTTGAACCTATTACTCAATAATGGTTTTAAGAATTGGCCTGTAAAACTATTTTTAACATTACAAATTTCCTCAGGTTTACCTTCTGCTATAATTTCCCCACCTTTTACACCACCTTCTGGTCCCATATCTATAATGTAATCTGCTGTTTTTATTACATCTAAATTATGTTCAATTACCACAACACTATTTCCAGTTGCGACAAAAGTATGAAGTATTTCTAAAAGTTTTTTAATGTCGTGTTGATGCAATCCAGTAGTTGGTTCATCTAAAATGTACATTGTCCTTCCAGTAGACCTTTTAGATAGTTCTTTTGCTAATTTAATTCTTTGAGCTTCTCCTCCAGATAATGTTGTAGCCTGTTGACCTATCTTGATGTAGCCCAAACCAACTTTCTTTAAAGTCAATAATTTCGATCTTATATTAGAAATATTTTCGAAATATTCGCATCCTTCATCTACTGTCATATTTAGGACGTCAGCTATACTTTTTTCCTTGTATTTAATCTCTAGAGTTTCTCTATTATACCTTGTTCCTTTACACTCATCACATTCAATATATACATCTGGTAAAAAGTGCATTTCGTAAGTAATAACCCCGTCTCCTTCACATGCTTCACATCTACCACCTTTAACATTGAATGAAAATCTTCCAGGTTTATATCCTCTACTTTTCGACTCTGGTAGGCCTGTAAACCAATCTCTAATAGGTCCAAATGCTCCTGTATATGTTGCAGGATTAGATCTAGGTGTTCTACCAATAGGTGACTGATCAATATCTATTACTTTATCGATTAATTCTATTCCTTTAAAACTTTTAAATGGCATTGGTATCTTTCTTGATTTATTATTATTTAAAGAAAGATTTAAGGCATTATATAAAGTTTGTAATATTAAAGTAGATTTACCGCTTCCAGAAACACCAGTAATACAAGTTAAACTTCCTAAAGGTATTTTTAAATTAACATTTTTAAGATTATTTCCACTTGCACCACCTATTTCTAAAAATCTTCCGTTTTTTGCTAATCTTCTATTTTTGGGGATAGGTATAAAAAATTTATTAGACAAATATTTTCCAGTAATACTCTCATTGCTCTTTATAATTTCATCATAATTTCCTTGAACAATTACTTCACCTCCATTCTTACCAGCCTCTGGACCTAAATCAATTATGTGATCAGCGTTTTCCATCGTTTCAGTATCATGTTCTACTACAATAACGGTGTTACCTAAATCTCTTAATCTTTTAAGAGCATTAATTAATTTTACATTATCTTTTTGATGCAAACCAATTGATGGTTCATCAAGTACATACAAAACTCCAGTTAAACCAGAACCAATTTGAGATGCTAATCTTATTCTTTGTGCTTCACCTCCAGATAAGGTTCCAGACTCTCTAGATAATGTCAGATAATCTAATCCTACATTTAGTAGAAAATCTAATCTTTCATTGATTTCTTTTAAAATATGCTCAGCTATTTTTAGCTGTTTACCATCAAGTTTTGTATTTAATGATTTAAACCATTCTCTAGAGTCAATTATAGATTTTTCTGTCACTTCGCTTATATTTAACTTGTCAATTTTTACACACAAGGCTTCCTCTTTTAATCTCATTCCGTTGCATCTTTCACATTTAGTATCTGATTGGTATTGTGATATTTCTTCTCTTTTCCAATCACTATCTGTTTCTAGATATCTTCGTTCAAGATTATTAATTACACCTTCAAAAGTTTTTTTATGAGAATATTTCTCATAACCATCATCATATGAAAACTTTATTTCTTCATCGTCAGAACCATATAAAATGATATTTTTAATCTTTTTAGAAAGTTTTTCCCATCTATCGTTTAATGAAAAACCATAATGTTTAGATATCGATGATAGAGTTTGAGCATAGTATAAAGAAGTAGATTTTGCCCATGGTAAAATAGCACCATCAGCTAAAGTTTTTTTTTCGTTTGGAACTACTAAATTTGGATCTACATTTAATTTTACACCTATCCCCTCACATTCTTCACAGGCACCATAAGGACTGTTAAATGAAAATAATCTTGGCTCAATTTCTTCAATAGTAAAACCACTTTCAGGGCAAGCAAAGCTAGTAGAAAAAATTATATTTTCTACCTTTCTGAATTTTTTTGGAAGCGTTTCGTTTTCATATTCAACAAAAAGTAAACCATTTGATAAATTAACAGCTGTTTCAACACTTTCAGCTAATCTATTTCCTAAAGATGAATTTAGAATAATTCTGTCTACTAAAACAGATATATTATGTTTGATTTTTTTATTTAATTCTGGTGCTTGATCAATATCATATAACTTTTCATCAATTTTAATTTTTCTAAATCCTCTTTTTTTATAAGAAAGTATTTCTTTTTTGTATTCACCTTTTCTTCCTCTGACTACTGGTGAAAATAAATATATCGTTGATTTTTTTGGAAGTTCTTTTATTTTATCAACAATTTGCGATATAGTTTGTGATGTTATAGGTTTGCCAGTAAATGGAGAGTAGGGTATTCCAGCTCTTGCATATAATACTCTCATATAATCATATATTTCTGTAACTGTAGCTACTGTCGATCTTGGATTTTTTGATGTATTTTTTTGCTCAATAGATATAGCTGGGCTTAAACCCTCAATAAGGTCAACATTCGGTTTCTTCATTTTGTCAAGAAATTGTCTTGCATATGCTGATAAACTTTCAACATATCTTCTTTGACCCTCAGCATATATCGTATCAAATGCTAGTGAGGATTTTCCTGACCCTGATAGTCCTGTAATTACAATAAATTTATCTTTAGGAATTTCCAAAGAAATATTCTTCAGATTATGTTCTTTTGCGCCCTTAATAACTATCTTTTTTAGCATAATTTTAGTTGATTTAGTTTAATATAATTAATATTCAATTCAAATTGTGATATATAATAACTTTAAATCAAATCAATTTATTTAAAATAATATGGCAGGAAGTTTAAATAAAGTACTTTTAATTGGACGATTAGGCGCAGACCCAGAAATCAAACAAATGGTTAATGGAAAAAGTGTTGCACGTCTAAGTTTAGCTACAAGTCAATCATGGAAAGATAAATCCACGGGTGAAAAAAAGGAAAAAACCGAATGGCATAGAATAGTAGTTTTTAATGAAGGATTAGTTAATGTGGTTCAGCAATATTTGAAAAAAGGAGCACAGATATATGTTGAGGGACAACTATCTACGAGAAAATGGAAAGATGAAAAAAGTGGTCAAGATAAGTATTCTACAGAAATTCTTATTCAGGGATATAATTCATCATTAACAATGCTTGGTGGTGGAAATCAAAGCTCGATCCCATCTCAAGATAACAAGCAAACTATAGAAGACACATCTCAAGCTACGCCAAATGATTTAGACGACGATATACCATTTTAGCTGTTATGCAAGATAACCAAATCTCTAAAGATAAAAACATAAAATCTATTACAATGTATGATGAAATGAGTTCATCATACTTATCTTATGCGATGAGCGTAATTATAAGTAGAGCTTTACCTGATGTTAGAGATGGACTTAAACCTGTACATAGAAGAATTATTTACGCAATGCACAAAGGTGGTTTTGATTGGTCTAAACAATTCAGAAAATCAGCAAGAATAGTAGGAGATGTTATTGGTAAATATCATCCACATGGTGACCAAGCTGTATATGATGCTTTAGTAAGAATGGTTCAAGAATTTTCTATGAGTCAGCCTTTAATTGATGGTCAAGGAAATTTTGGTTCAATTGATGGAGACCCACCAGCAGCAATGAGGTATACCGAAACTAGATTAGGGAAAATTTCACAATATTTAATTGATGAAATTGAAAAAAATACCGTTGAATTTAAAAGCAATTATGATGAAACTGAAAAAGAACCAACAGTTCTGCCAGCCCAATATCCAAATTTGTTAGTAAATGGCGCGGGTGGTATAGCAGTTGGAATGGCAACAAGTATACCACCTCATAATCTTGGTGAAGTAATTGATGGAACTTTAGCGTTAATAAATAATAAGGATATCAAAATTCCAGAGTTGATGAAATTTATTCCTGGACCTGACTTTCCTACAGGAGGAATAATAATTGGCAAAAATATTATTAAAGAAGGTTATAAATCAGGTAGAGGCTCGTTTAAAATTCGAGGTGATATTAGCGTTGAGAATTTGAAAAATGGAAGAGATAGACTAGTTATTTCTTCTATACCTTATCAGGTAAATAAATCCAATCTTAATGAGAGAATTGCAGAATTAGTAAGAGATAAGAAAATTGAAGGTATAAGAGATATTAGAGATGAATCTAATAGCCAAGGTATTCGCGTTGCTATCGATTTAAGAACTAATGTAGAGCCTGAAACTATTAAAAGACAACTTTTTAAATATACCACTATAGAAAGTTCTTTTGGATTTAATACCCTTGCAATTGTTAACAACAAACCAAAAACTTGTAATTTAAAAGATTTTTTAGAAAATTTTTTACAGTTTAGAGAAGATGTTGTTATCAAAAAAACAAAATTTGATCTTAAAAAAGCAGAAACAAGAGCACATATTCTTATTGGTTTGTCAGTGTCTGTCGAAAATTTGGATAAAATAATTAAAATTATTAGATCATCGAAAAATCCTGATGATGCAAAAAATTCTTTGCTCAAAAATAAATGGAAGATAACAAAATCACAAAAATTTTTGAAGTTAATTGAAAATAAGAAAAGCACATCTTTTTACTCCTTATCAGATGAACAAGTAACAGCTATATTGGAGTTAAGATTGCAAAAGCTGACTGCAATAGGTATTTCTGAAATAGAGGATGAAATTAATAAACTTTCAAATTTAATCCTTCAACTTAAAAAAATCATTAATTCAAAAAAAGAATTGCTTAAAGTGATAAGTGAAGATCTTAAAAATATTAAGGAGAAATTCTCAATACCAAGAAGAACAAAGATAATTGATGCTGTATTAAATTATGATATTGAAGAAACAATTCAAAAAGAAAACGTTATTATTACTGTTACATTGCAAGGTTATATAAAGAGAGGAGCATTAAGCAATGTCAAACAACAAAAAAGAGGTGGAAAAGGAAAAACTGGTATAGTTACAAGAGAGGAGGACTCAGTTGTTCAAACCTTATCTGTTAGTACACATACTCAAGTTCTTTTCTTTTCGACCGAAGGTTTAGTGTATAAATTGAAAGGCTGGAAAATACCAGAAGGATCAGCTTCATCAAGAGGGAAATCACTTTTTAACATTTTACCATTAAAAAACCATCAATCAATTAGTTCAATTATGCCTTATCCAGAGGTAAGCGACAATAATAAAGGATTACACATAATATTTGCTACCTCTAAAGGTAAAATAAGAAAAAATAATTTAGATGATTTTTCATCAATTAATACGAGTGGTAAGATTGCAATGAAGTTAGATAATGATGACAAAATTATTGGTGTTAAAATATGCAGTAATGATCAAGATATAATTTTAAGCACTAAGCTAGGTAAATGTATTAGATTTGAGTCAAAAAAACTTAGAGTTTTTAAAGGCAGGTCTTCAAAAGGAATTAGAGGAATAAATTTGCAAGAAAACGATAGCATAGTTTCGCTTTCAATACTTGATCATGATGATACAAAAAAAAATGGAAAAATTAGCAAAACTGATAAATCAGAAAAATTAGCAAAAGAAAATTACATCCTCTCAATAACTGAAAATGGATTTGGTAAAAGAACATCTCATTATGAATATAGAGTTACAAATAGAGGTGGAAAAGGAATTATTGGAATCATTAATTCTTCAAGAAACGGAAATATTTCATCATCATTTCCTGTAAATCAAGGTGATGACGTACTTATTTCAACAAATAAAGGAAGAGTAATAAGAACAGCAGTTAAAGAAATAAGAATTGCTGGGAGAAATACTCAAGGTGTAAGAATTTTCAAGTTATCTGGTGAAGAAAAAGTTGTTTCAGCAATTAAAATTGATGATAATTTGAAGTAATGAAAAAAATTGCTATTTATCCAGGAACATTTGATCCTATAACATATGGACATATTGATGTAATACAAAAAGCATTAAAAATATTTGATAATATAGTAGTTGCTATATCTGATAGTAAACAAAAAAATCAACTTTTTTCTATTGATGAACGAATTGATATAGTTAATCGAGCGTTATTCTTTGATCTAAAAATAAAAAGAACCAAAATAAAAATAGTTTCATTTAATTCTTTGACAACAAAACTGTGTAAAAAATTCAATTCAAAAATTATATTGCGAGGATTAAGAGCAGTTTCCGACTTTGAATATGAATTTCAACTAGCTGGAATGAATAGAAAATTAGATAATGATATTGAAACAATTTTTTTAATGTCAGATGTTAAAAACCAGATAATTTCATCTAGGTTAATAAAAGAAGTTGTAGAATTAAATGGAAATATTAAAAATTTTACAACAAAAAGTACTATAAAATCATTAAAAAAAAAATATGAGTAAAATTTTTTTTTATATATTTATTTTTTTTTATTTTTTAACTAACAATATAAACGCACAGGAGAATATAATGATATTAAAATTAAAAGACGGTGATGTGGTAATTGAACTATTTCCAGATGTGGCACCAAAACATGTTGAAAGAATTAAAAAGTTAGCTGACGATGGATCATACGATAATGTTGTTTTTCATAGAGTTATAGATGGATTTATGGCTCAAACAGGTGATGTCAAATTTGGAAATTTATCAAACAAAGATTTTGATTTAAATAAAGCTGGTATGGGTGGATCTAACTTTCCAGATTTACCAGCTGAATTTAACGATTTACCTCATGATCGAGGAACAGTATCAATGGCAAGATCTTCTGATCCGAATAGTGCTAACAGTCAATTCTTTATTTGTTTTAAACCAGCTCCTTTTTTAGATAGACAATATACTGTATTTGGAAAAGTCGTAGAGGGAATGGATTATGTAGATAATATTAAAAGAGGTGACGGACAAAATGGTGCAGTTTCAAATCCTGATAAAATTATCAGTTTTAAATCTAAATAAAAAAAATAATATTTAAATGGAAAACGATAAGTTTTCTTTTAACTTATTAAAATCATGTGACGAATTTAGACTTGGTCTAATTAAAACTCCTAGAGGAGTTATAAACACTCCTGTATTTATGCCAGTTGGAACTCAAGCAACTGTTAAAGGAGTTTTCATAGAAGATTTAATTAAAACAGGTAGTCAAATTATTTTATCTAACACTTACCATTTGATGTTAAGACCAGGGGTTGAAAGAATATCTTCTGTAGGAGGTTTGCATGAATTTATGAATTGTAAACTTCCAATCTTAACAGACTCTGGTGGTTTTCAAGTAATGTCATTGTCTAAACTAAACAAAATAGACAGAAAGCTAGGAGCAATATTTAAATCTCACATAGACGGAAAAGAATATATTCTTAGTCCTGAAGAAAGTATTAAAATTCAAAAAGGATTAAATTCGGACATTTTAATGGTTATGGACGAATGTCCAAAAAAAACCAAAGATTATGAAAAAATAAAACGATCTATGTATTTATCGACAGAGTGGGCTCTAAGATCTAAAGATGAGTTTGGAAGTAATCCAAAAAAAGCTTTATTTGGAATAGTACAAGGGGGTTTATTTGATGATTTGAGAAAAAATTCATTAGAAGAACTTCAAAAAATAGATTTTGATGGTTATGCAGTAGGTGGTTTAGCTGTGGGTGAATCACAGAATGAAATGTTTCAGGTTCTCAATAATATTGTTCCAATGATGCCAAAAGACAAACCAAGATATTTAATGGGTGTTGGTACTCCTTCTGATATTTTGGGTGCAGTTAAAAGAGGTATAGATATGTTTGACTGTGTTATGCCCACAAGATCTGGTAGAACAGGTTTAGCATTTACTTGGGATGGAAGAGTGAATATTAGAAATTCAAAATATAAAAATGACAACACACCATTAGATAGCAAAACTTCAAATTTCAATTTAAATAAATATACAAAGAATTATTTAAATCATTTATTTAATACAAACGAAATGCTTGGCTCAATGTTATTAACTTTGCATAATATAAATTTCTATCAAGAGTTAATGGGGCAAATTAGATATCACATAGAAAATGGCAGTTTTCTTAAATTTCATGATCGATATTTCAATAAAATATAATTTAACAGATTGATTATTGAAAAAAAATGAATATAAGAAAGTTTCTGTGGGCCCTTAGCTCAGTTGGTAGAGCAATTCCCTTTTAAGGAATGGGTCGTTGGTTCGAGTCCAACAGGGCTCACCATTATTAGATTATGAAAGATTAATTGGTGGATAATCTAATATAATGTTATTTGTCCATTCATTTATTTTTTTAATTCTGTTATCAGGAGAAGGGTGTGTACTCATAAATTGAGGTGGTTCTTTACCTTTGTTTGCTTCTTTCATTCTTTCCCAAATTTTGGGAGTCTCTCTTATATCATAACCAGAAAGAGAAGAAAAAATTAAACCTAAATAATCTGCTTCCGACTCTTGCTTTCTATTAAATGGATTCATGATTCCTATTTGTGATAATAAACCAACAGTATTCATTCCTGTAGCTTGGTTTACTTTAGACAAACTTCCACCTGTAGCTATATCAAAAATAGTTGTACCAGTTCTTAATAGAACACCTCTACTTGCTCTTTCAACAGAGTGTTTGGCCACAGCATGTGCAATTTCGTGTCCCATTACTGCTGCTAAGCCATCTTTATTTTTTGTAACATCTAGTATTCCGGTATAGACAGCAATCTTACCTCCAGGCATGCACCATGCATTTTTAACTTTTTTATTTTCAATTAATATATATTCCCAATCAAATCCTAATGTTGGATCTTTAATATTTGTTCTATCAAAATACTCAGCAATTGAATTTTCCATTCTTTTGCCAATATCTTTAATTTCATTAAGTTTACTAATATCATCGCTTAGCTTCTCTTTACTCTTTACTTTTTCATAAATTTGAGCTGCTTGAGCATTTAGATTAGCTTCAGGAATTATTTTTAATTGTTTTCTTTCAGTTATAGGAACAGAGGAACAAGAACTTATTCCTATTGTTAAACATCCACAACCTAAATACTGTAAAAAAAATCTTCTATCCATTATAAATCAGTTTATTTTAATAAAAATTCATTAAATATAGGTATTAATGTATATGATATACTCGATTTAATCAAAATATTTGCTATATAGTAATAATTATACGTATGGCAAAATCTAAAAAAAAAATTTCTATATTTAATAGATTAAGAAACTATTTCTTTGCAGGAATTGTGGTTTTAGTTCCCATAGGTTTTACATTATATTTAACTATATTTTTAGTTTCTATTTCATCTAATATAATTCCTAAAGAAATAAATCCTAACAACTATCTTCCATTTTCAATACCTGGTCTGGAAATTTTGTTATCAGTAATATTCATTACTATTGTTGGTGGACTGTCCGTTTCATTTATTGGCAAAAAGTTTCTAGCAATTCTTAATGATTTATTAAAAAAAATTCCTGTCTTAAGAACTATATACTCTGCAATTGGTCAAATGACTGAGTCTTTTACTAGTAACAAAGGAAACAAAAAAAGCGTTGTTCTTATTGAATATCCTAGAAAAGGTTCATGGGCAGTTGGATTTGCAACAAAAGAAAACAAAAGTCAAATAAGTAAAAAAACAAATAGAAATTTAATTAATGTATTTGTGCCTACAACGCCAAATCCTACAAGTGGTTTTTTACTTATGTTTCCAAAAGAAGAGGTTATTTATTTAGACATGACTTTTGAAGAAGCATCAAAGTTTATAGTGTCAGCTGGAACATCTAATCCAAAAAATTAAACTATATCATTTAATATGTCTGCTCGATCATAAAGTTTAAGGAGAGGTATATATTTTTTCAAACTTTCATTGTTATTTTCTATAATTTTAATTTCTTGCTCTGCTAAGATGAATAAATCTTCATTAATAATGGGATCTGCCAGTCTAAAATTTTTTATACCACTTTGTTTAAAACCTAGTAAATCTCCATAACCTCTTAACCTCATATCTTCTTCAGAAATTTTAAATCCGTCATTTGTACTTTTCAAAATTTTAATTCTTTTTCTTGCATTTTCACTTATATTTTCTTTTAACATTAATATACAAGATGACTCTTTGTTACTTCTACCAACTCTTCCTCTAAGCTGATGAAGTTGAGAAAGTCCAAATTTATTGGCATTTTCAATTATTATTACAGTTGCGTTAGGAAAGTCTATTCCAACTTCAATTACAGTTGTAGAAACTAGTATATCAATTTTTTTATTTAAAAAGTCTAATAAAATTTTATTTTTTTTTTCTTTATCCAAAAGTCCGTGCAATAAACCAACTCTATTATTAAATTTTTTTTTTAAATTTTCGTATCTCTTAACTGATGACTGGTGATCAACTTTTTTAGACTCCTCAATTAACGGACAAACCCAAAATATCTGATTTTCTTTTATAATTTGCTCATTTACAAACTTTATAACATCATTAATTTTATCTTCGATTTTACTATAAGTTTTAATGTCTTTTCTATTTTTTGGCTTACTTTTTAAAATAGTAACATCCATATCTCCAAAAATAGTCATTATCATCGTTCTAGGTATCGGAGTTGCAGACATAACCAAAACATCACAATTCTTTCCTCCTTTATCTGATAATTTCTTTCTTTGCTTAACTCCAAATTTATGTTGTTCATCGATAATTATTAAACCTAAATTATGATAGATGATCTTTTCTTGAAATAATGAATGAGTGCCAACTAAAAGATCAATCTTATTATTTTTTAAATCATTTAAAATTTTTTTTCTTTCAGAATAATCTGTCTTACTTGTCAAAAGTTTTACTATAATATTTTTTCCAAAAAGTTGTTTCGCTGAATTATAATGTTGGTTAGCAAGAATTTCAGTTGGAGCCATAAAACTTGCTTGAAAATTGCTATTTATAACATTTAGGCAACATATTAAAGCAACTATAGTTTTTCCACTTCCTACATCACCTTGCAAAAGACGGAACATTTTTTGATCTGAGGTTAAATCATTATTAATTTCATTTATTGCATTTAACTGATCTTTTGTAAGGTTAAAATTTATTTTTTTTTTGATATGCTCAAACGCGGTTGAGTTAAATTTTTTTTTGATTTTTTTTGTTTTTTTAATAGATTTTCTAATATTTGAATTAATCAGCATCGTAGAAAATATTTCATCAAAAATAAGTCTATTTAGAAAATCACCTTTTTTTTTAATATTTTTTGGGTCATGTAATTGGATTACTGATTGCTTCCAATTTATATAATTAAACTTTTTCAAAATTCTATCACTTAGCCACTCATTTATATCTGGCAAATTACTTAATACTTCATTTATAACATTAGTATACATTTTTTGATTTATACCTTCGGTAAGACTATAATTTGAAAAAACTTTTTTGATTGAATTGGTGTCAGAGGATATGTGTGTAGGATTTGTTATCTGGTATTTTTTTTTGAAATATCCAATTTTACCACTTATTACTATTTTTTTATTTAATGGTAAAATTTTTCTAATATATCCTTCATAACTATTAAAAAAAACACAATCTAACACACCAGTATCGTCTTCACATTGTACTCTGTTAGGCAAATTTCTAATTCTAGGAAAGTTATATTTTTTAGGAACTATTGTAACCGTTTGTACTTTTCCTATTTGAAGTTCATTTATTTTTTTTTCATCTGTTCTATCTACAAAATCTCTAGGTAAATTCCATATTAAATCAAATATAGTGTTAACATTCTTTTTTCTAAATAATTTAGCTGTTTTGTATCCCACACCTTTTATGGTATCTATATTAGATAATAAATATTCATAACTTAACATTATTTATTTATATATCTATGTCTCTAAATAAAGAAGATCTTAAAAATAAAATTATCTATAGAGCCTCATACAGAGGAACAAAAGAAATGGACATGCTTATTATAGCTTTTGTTAAATCAATTATAAATAGTATCAACGATAATAGTCTTCAAACGTTAGATAAATTTGTCAATATGAACGATGAAACTTTAATATCAATTAAAAATAAAGAATCTTTAATAAATACTAATGACCCACTAATGAAGGATATAGTTGATAAGTTTCAAAGATTTAAATTATAGTGGCGGAGAGACTGGGATTCGAACCCAGGAAAGAGTTGCCCCTTTGCCGGTTTTCAAGACCGGTGCTTTCAACCGCTCAGCCATCTCTCCATGTGCAAGGTTTTATAAGTATAATCTATAAATTCAATAAAAAAAAAATCAAATCTGCATAAATGTATTGACTAATAAAGCTAGGATTATACGTTTCATCTTATTATTTTATAAAGTTTTTTAATAAAGACTTATTAATTTAATAAGACGTATATTAAAATAAATTAATAGTTAAAGGAGGTTTAATGGGAATTTTTGATTATTCAGGTTCATTTACAGAATTAGGTGGAGATTTTGAGGGTAGAGCAAAAGTAAAAAGAGTAGAGAATACACTAGAGATTATAATTGGAAAAGATAAATATGTGTTACCAAAAGATTTAAAACAAGGATCTTATTCTTTTGAAAATAGGGTAGTGCAAAAACAATCTGCAGGAAAAACTTTATTGAAAGGCTTAGGTGCTTTATCAGCTTTAAGTGGTCGTTCAGTTGTAAATCCTCTTCGTGGAATGGAAACTACCTCTGAATCTAAAGAAACTACTGTAAATTTGCAATTTAAAGATAAAAATATTTTTACTGGTGTTATGAAAACTTCAGATTTTGCAAAATTTCATCAAGAATTAGGAATAGTAGACTTTAGTAATTATAAAAAAGCATATCAAAAAAGAGTTACTGAATTAGAAAAATTTTTAGCAAATATTAAAACAAAATTTTCAAGCATGGATAGTTCAGAGCAAAAAGAAGCAACCAAACATATTAAAAGTACTAAAGATAGGATTCTTTTTTTAGAAAAAGAATTTAAGATAATAGAAAAAAAAGTTAAATAATTAAATTTATGGTAAAAAAAAGATCTTTAAAAAAAACTTCTGTAAAAAAAAGTTCATCGAAATATGCTTCTTCAAGCTTGTTAGGAAAAATTGTATCTCTGTGGTTTTTGATATCAATTTCTTTCATAGTTTTACAAAGTTATAGACCAAGAAATTATTTTTCTAATGAAGTTGATAATATATTAATACTATCATTTCTAGCATTGCCATTATTAGGAGCTATTGTTGCTTGGATAAATAGCGAACCGGAAAACGTTGGTTTTTTTTCAAGAGTTAAATCTTTATTTACAAAAGGTTTATGGTGCATGCTTTTATCTATAATTTTCTTATTTATAGGACAATCCTTTCTAGAAAGTTATAATACTTTGTACTCCACAATTTTCTTTATTTTATCATTTTTAAGTTTTTGGCTATCTATTGGTTATAATGCCCAAACAAAATATTCTCCTCTTAAAAGAGGTATTGGTGATGCTCTAGCAATGTCACTAGGTCAAATTATAATTATTTTTTTCGTAATAATATTATTAGCTGCAATATTCGGAAGGCTCGGTAAAAGATAATATGAAAAAAAAATTATCTGCACTTTTCTGGGCAATCTTTTTTGGATTAGTAGGACTTGCATATTTATCAGACGAAAGAATGATTTATGCAATCCTAAGCTGGATATTTTTAGCATGTTCAATAGGTTATTTTATTTATTTATTTTATCAAATATTTCAGGAACCATTAGATAAATGGTGGGACAAAGCACTTAAAAATGAGGAATTAAGATCAAAGAAAAAAAAGAAGAAATAATATTATTAGCTGGAATATTTGTAAGGTTCAATAAAAGGTAATATGAAAAAAAAATTATCTGCACTTTTCTGGGCACTTGCTTTTGGACTGGTAGGACTTGCATATTTATCAGACGAAAGAATGATTTATGCAATCCTAAGCTGGATATTTTTAGCATTTTCAATAGGTTATTTTATTAATCTTTTTTATCAAATATTTCAGGAACCATTAGATAAGTGGTGGGGCCAAATTGATGATGATGAATATTGGTTTCCAGTAATAATAGCTACCCTAAAGTTTCATCTAATAGATAAATGGTGGGGCAAACTTAAAAAAAAAGATAAATTGAGATTAAAGAAAAAAAAGAAGAAATAATTTTATTTTAATGAAATTTTTAATTTAGCTATTTTTTCCTCAACTTCAGAAATAGCATTAAATACATTATCCCTTTCTTGTTTTGAGACTTCTATTCCCATTGGACCGTCAGGGTGCATAGCTTTTTCTACAGTATCCATTAAATTTCCAATTCGTCCACCTATAAGATTTAAAATTCTTGAGACATCTTCAATATTTTGGTTTGTAATAAACTCATTCTCTATTATTAAACTCATATTGTCTAAAAAAGGACTTCTATTTTGAGATTTTATTGACAGGACATCAATTTTAATCGCATCTGATAAATGAAGATTATGATCCTTATCATCTGGATCACTACATTTTCTAAAATGAGAAATTGATTTTCCAGTGTAACTCTCAATTTCCTTTTCACTAAGTTTACTTATTGAGTCTTTTAAAATTTTTTCAATAGATAAGGGTTCACGAATTTTTGTCATTTTAATCTTAAATTAATCTAGTTTTTATTAAGTGAAAAATAAAGTTAAATTTTTCACTATAAAACATATAAAAATTCATGATTATATGAAATTGAGTATAAAACATTAAATTTTTTAGTAATAAGTAAAATTTAATAAAGGAGGATACTTTGAAAATAATTAAAATACTAGTTCTTGTATTTTTTTTGGGTTTTACCACTCACGCTTTTAGTAAGTCAAATGAATATTATCAATCAATAATAACAAATTTATTAACCAATTGTAAGTCTGAACAATGCAAAAAAGAGCTTTTTGAATATGAAGTAAATACTGCATTTTTTAATTTAATAGATGCAATTCTTAATCAAGTTCAATTTGAAATCAGTCAAAAAAGAAAAGAAAAAATATGGTCAAAAGACTTGTAATAATATTTTTTTTATTAATGACTAGCGCCAAAAGTGAATGCAAATATTACGCTGAAGCTGATGTGGTTAATAATGAGATTGTTAATAAAAAAGAACATTACACATGTAATGAAAAAGAAAACTTCATTATCAGATTTATTACAGAAGAAAAATTTCAACAAGCTTTTGTAACATTAGTGATGGTAGTGGCAGAAAATATATAAAAAGGAGAAAATATGAAAATATTAATACTAACTATGATTAGTTTAATTTTAACAAATTGTACTAGTTCTTATGTTAATAATAAGAAAACAATTAGCTCACCAAATGATTTAATGAAATTTACAAATGTTTGGTGTGAGAAAAATAAATCTACAGATAATTTAATAAAAATGTGTGGTCAAGGATGGTCAAATGATCTGACAATATCTGAACAAAAAGCCATTATGGACGCTAAATTGAAAATAGCTGATATAACGCAACACTCAATAGTTAAATCTGAAAAAATTACTCATAAAGAAAATAATAAAGGTGTAGTAAAAAAATATGAGATGATTGCTGATAATATCTTAAAAGATGCTAGTGTAGCTGGATATAAAATAATTTCAAAAAAGGTTCTAAAAGAAAAAAATGGTTGGAGAACGATGGTTTTATTAGAATTTAAAAATTCATAAGACTTTTATATGATAATATAGGGCACTTTTATTTTACTTATACTTAAGAGACACATTATAGTTTTTTTTTAGTATATAGTGCTAATTTGTATCTTTGTTATTTATTTTGATTGATCATTATTTAGATTAGTGATTAGTTATTTTAAAATGAAATACATATTTTTTATACTATCTTTATTCTTAATATCAAATTCTGTCTCAGCAGCAAGTTTAGGAGATTTAAAGAAAGCCTTAAAAAAAGCGGAAGACAAACTTAAAAATGAGCTAGAAATCAAAAGTGAGAATAGTTCTGAGGGTAAAAGTTTAGAAACACAAAGTGATAGTACAGAAAAAACTAATGTTAAAAATAATAGTAACTCTGATTTTATAAACTTACCAAAGTCTAAATTTTTAACAATTGAAGCTTTTAAAAGAGATTTTGATAAAAAAATTTTAGTTTTAAACCGTGTAAGCAATGGACCAAATTCAACTGATATAATTTTAAAAATTAATATAAATAAATTAGCGAATGGATCGAATTTTGAACAAGCAGGAATAGATACAGATGTTTATTATAAAGAAAATGGAAAATGGTTAAAAGAAGTACTAAAAATTTATTATTGGGAAGATGCTTTTTTTTGCGATTCTATGAAAAGAAATACTTGTGTTCCTGGGGGAATGGGATTTCAAATGGATGCCTTTGACTATATTTTTGGGATAATGATGGGTGATCAAAAAAGCATTGGTAATTCTGTAACATCAAAAGCAGGATATAAGTTAATACCAACATATGCGGTACAAGAGGGTGATAGATCTTACAATCCAGAAGAATGGAGACTAATAAGTCCAAACAGATTTAACGATGCTGAATTCGCTGTCATAGAGCTATCAAATGATGAAAGCATTATTGCTCAATTAGAAGCAGAAATAAATTAAGCATAAAGAAAATATAAAAGGTTTTATTGCTATAATTTAATTAATTTATTTCAAAAATAATTAATTAATATGCAAGCAGAAAATCTATCTATATAAATCAATTGTTTATATTTATGACATCATTTAATAAAGGTATTGTATACGCATCATTCGGATCTTTTTGGTGGGGAGTTTTGGGAGTTTTATATTTTAAGTTCATATCCTATGTTAATCCTTTGGAAGTTGTTTCACACAGAGTATTATGGACCGTTATATCATTATTGTTTACAATTGTTATTAGCGGAAGATTTTATTTAGTTTTAAATACATTTAAATATAAAAAAAAAGTACTTTTACTTATTTTATCAGGATTATTAATTTTCATAAATTGGTCAGTATGGATTTATGCTATTTCAATTAATAAATTAGTTGAAGCTAGTTTTGGATATTACATTTTTCCTATTTTGAGCGTTTTTTTTGGCAGTATATTTCTTAAAGAGAATTTAAATTTTAAAAAAAAAATTTCTATATTTTTAATTTTTATTTCAATTATTTATATGATGTTTTTTTTAGATAATGTCCCATGGATAGGTCTGATAGTTGCGTTATCATTTTCTGGATATGCGGTATTAAGAAAAATTATTTCTGTAGAAACAGATGTGGGTTTATTTGTAGAGAGTGTATTCTTAATTCCAATAATAATTTTTATTTTTTATAGTCTTAACATATCAAACGAAATAATTTTTTCATTTTCTAATATCGATTTATCTTTAATTTTAATTATGGCAGGACCTATGACGGTGATTCCTTTATTCCTTTTTGTTAAAGGATCTGAATTATCGACACTTGGTGCTGCTAGCATGATTTTTTTTATAGCTCCAACAGGTCAATTTTTATTAGGGTTATTTTTGTATGATGAGCCTTTTTTAATAAATAAGCTGATAGGTTTTGTTTTGATATGGATTGCTGTATTAATCTATTTAAGAGATCTCTATGAAAAGAATTAGATATTGTTTTTTGTACATATTAATTGTTTTAAATTATAGTTTATATTCATATGCAGAGAATTTTGATGACTGGGTTGTTAACTTCAAGAAAGTAGCTTTAAATAATGGAATATCTGAAAAAACTTTTAGTTTGGTTATGCAAAATGCCAAATATTTACCTGATGTTATTAAATATGATAGATATCAACCTGAATTTTATGAAAATACGAAAACCTACGTTAACAAAAGATCATCAAATGAAAAGGTTATTATTGGAAAAAAAATATATAAAAATAATAATGATTTAATTGATAAAGTATCTAGAGAATATGATGTAGATAAAGAATTATTATTATCCTTAATGGGTATTGAAACAAATTTTGGTAAATATCTTGGAAAAATGGATATAATTTCTTCTTTATCGACTTTAAGTTTCGATAAAAGAAGAAGTGAATTTTTTACCAATGAATTAATTAAAATTTTACAATTGATAGACAAGGGTATCGTTGATCACAAAACATTGTATGGATCATGGGCAGGAGCGTTTGGAAATTTTCAATTTATGCCTTCAACTATAATGAATTATGCAATCGATTATAATACTGATGATGAAATTAATTTAAAATCTTATGAAGATTCATTTGCTTCAGCAGCTAACTATATAAATAAACTTGGATGGAATCCTGATGAACCTTGTTATTTACAAGTTGAGTTAATTGATAATATTCCTACATCATTGTTAAACTATTCAGCAAAAAATATTAAAAATAAAAAAAAACTTAAAGATATGAAAAAGTATATAAAAAATTCTGATAATATTACATTTAATGATAATCTTATTGTTGCAATAATAACTCCTGATAAAGAAATTGTAGAAAATCCAAATCCTTTGTACCCGGCATTTATAGTTTTTAAAAATTATGAATTAATTTTAAAGTGGAACAGATCTTTAAGATTTGGTTTAGCAGTTTGTACATTAAAAAATAAATTTAAAAATGCATTATAAAATTTTCATATTATTGTTATTTTTTTTAAATTCTTGTTCTACACCTGACATTGGAACTAGAGAAATTTTTAAAAAACAGGATGCAAACAATATTTTTGTCAACAAGGGGTTTGGATTAATGTATGAGAATAGCTTATACAAAAGTAAAGAGGTTACAAAAAAAATTGACGATAGATCATTAATTATTTTTCAAAAAAATCTTAAAAAGGATACTAAAGTAAAAATTACTAACCTTTTAAACAATAAATCAATTTTAGCTAGGGTTGGTGCTGATGCAGTATATCCATTATTTTATAATGCTGTGTTATCTAAAAGAATTTTTGATGAATTAGAAATAAGTTTAAATGAACCATATGTAGAAATTTTAGAAGTTACAGAAAGTACTACATTTGTTGCAAAAAAAGCTAAAATGTTTGATGAAGAAAAAAAGGTTGCTGATAAAGCACCCGTAGAAGGTATTAGTATAAACGATTTAAGTATTAACCAAGTTAAAGAAAAAATTGATAAAAAAGTTAAATATGATTATATAGTTAAAGTTGCAGACTTTTATTATTTAAAATCAGCTCAAATAATGAAAAAAAAAATTATTAATGAAACTACTATTAAAAAAGTTTCAATTGTTGAGATATCAAACAACTATTTTCGTGTTTTTTTAGGCCCATTCAATAAAGTTGAATTAATTGAGAAAGCTTTTAATGATATGAATATTATTAATTTTGAAAATTTAGAGGTTATAAGAAATGAAAAAAATACTTAAGCTTATATTAATATTTTCTACAATCGTATTTCAAAATGCTCTATCAGTAGATTTTGATGTTAAGGCTAAAACTGCAATTCTCCAAGATTATTTATCAGGTGAAATTCTTTATGAAAAAGATGCAGATTTATCTATATATCCTGCTTCTATGACAAAGATAATGACATCGATTATTGCATTTGAGCTAATAAAAAATGGTGATTTAAGTTTAGATGACGAATTTATTATATCAGAAAATGCATGGCGATTATCACAGGCAGGGTATTCATCAATGTTTATAATGGTTGGTGACAGTGTTTCCGTTGAAGATTTGTTAAGAGGTATTATTGTTGCTTCTGGCAATGACGCTTGTGTAGCATTAGCGGAAGGTATAGCAGGTACTGAGTCAGAATTTGCAATTTTAATGACTTCAAAAGCTCAAGAAATGGGCATGAATAACACAAATTTTACAAACTCATCTGGATTAAATGATCCTGATAATTATTCTACCGCAAGAGACATATTGATTATGTCACGTTATTTAATAAAAAATTATCCAGAAGAATACAAATATTTTAAAGAATTAGATTTTACTTGGAACCGTACAGGTGGTGATCCGATCACCCAAGGAAATAGAAATCCATTATTATATAAAAATATCGGAGCCGATGGTATTAAAACTGGATACTTAGCAGTGGAAAAATATTCATTAGCCTCTTCACTAATTAGAAACGAAAGAAGACTAATCGCTGTAGGCAGCGGTTTTCAAACCAAAAATAGCAGGTCAAAAGAGTCAACCAAACTTCTAACTTATGGTTTAACAAATTTTGATACTATAGAAATTGGCAAAAAAAATAATCCTTTTTTAGAACTTGATGTTTGGTTGGGAAGCAAAAATAAAGTTAAAGTTAAATTAAATGAAAATATTTACAAAACTATACCTAAAGCTAGAAAAAAATATTTAAAAGTAAAATCAGTATATAATGGTCCAATCGAAGCTCCTATATCTGAAAATGATGTTTTAGGAAAACTTATTATTTCATATAAAGATGAAGTTGTCTCTGAACATAAATTACTTGCAGCCGAAAATGTAAAAAGAATTAATATTATTTCAAGAATAGTTAGATCAATTAATTATTTGATATGGGGTGATGTCTAAAAAACCCTTAATAGTTTTTGAAGGAATAGAGGGTTCTGGAAAATCACTTCATATTAAAAATGTAGAAAAATACCTCAAAAAGAAAAGAATTAAATTTATCAAATTTAGAGAACCTGGTGGATCAAAGAATTCAGAAAAAATTAGAGATTTAATTCTAAACAAAAAATCAAATTTTAAGTCTTTAACAGATCTTTTTTTATATATAGCATCAAGAAATGAGAATTATCATAATATAATTAAAAAAAATTATAAAAAAAAGATTATACTAATTGATAGATTTGTAGACTCTACAATCGCATATCAACATCATGGGATGAAAATTAACAGAAAATTAATAGATACATTAAATAATTTTATTTTGGGATCACTTACTCCTGATTTAACCTTTTTACATACTGTTAATAAGAAAAATCTAATTAAAAGGTTAAATTTAAGAAAAACGAAGAATAGATATGATTTATTTAACTATAATTTTTATAGAAGAGTACAAAATGGATTTTTAAAAATAGCTAAAAACAAAAAAAAATATTTAATAGTTGATAGCAATAAAAGTATATCCGATAATAAAATAAAAGTTATAAATAAAATTAATAAGTTTTTATAATTATGCTTTCTAAATCAATCGAGCAAATAAACCTTTTTTCTATGGATAAATATATAAACGATTTAATTTATTTATATGATAATAAAAAACTTCCAAATAAAATTATACTTTCTGGCGAAAGTGGTATTGGGAAATCAGTCCTAGCATTTCACCTTATTAACTATATTTTTTCAAAAAATGAAGATTATACCTATGATAAAAATAATTTTCGAATTAATGAATCAAATAAATCATTTAATCTTGTCAAAAATAATTCTCATCCTAACTTTTATTTTTCTAATATAGATGAAGATAAAAAATCGATAAACGTAAACGAAATTAGAGATATTATATCATTTTGTAACAAGTCATCATTTAACAATTGTGAAAAAATTATCTTAATTGACAAAATTGAATATTTAAATAAAAACGCATCAAATGCATTACTTAAAATTTTGGAAGAACCAAATGAAAAAGTTATTTTTATTTTAATCAAAGACTCTGCAAAATTTCTTCTTAAAACTATCAATTCCAGATGCATAAACTTTAATATAAATTTAAATCACACACAAAAAGAATTTATTTTAAATAATATTTTAGAAAATAATTTTTATGAAAACCTAAATGTAGATTTTAAAAATTTTTATTTTTCTCCTGGGGATTTTGTTAATTTATATTATTTATTTGTTAATAATAATATAGAATATCAATTTACTATTGAACAACTTTTAGATTATATAATTAAGAATAAGATATATAAGAAAGATCCTTTTATAAAAAATAATATGAATCTTTTTTTTGAGTTATATTTTTCAAAGAAATTTTTTATGTATAAAAATAATATTTCTGCATTTAATAATTACAAAGTTTTTACAAAGGAATTAAATGATATATATAAATATAATTTAGATTTAGAATCTGTTCTAATACGTTTTGAAAAGATATATATTAATGAAAAATAAATTTTATATTACAACTCCTATATATTACCCATCTGCTAAACCTCACATGGGCCATGCTTATTCAAGTATAGTTGCTGACTTTTTTGCGCGTTTCAAAAGAATAGATAATTATGATGTTTTTTTTTTAACAGGAACAGATGAACATGGACAAAAAATTGAGAGAGCTTCTAAAGACAACAATAAAGATACTCTAAAATTTTGCGATGAAATTAGTTCTATTTTCAAAGATTTAACTTTTAAATTAAATTTATCAAATAATGATTTTATTAGAACAACGGAAAAGAGGCACTTTGATGCCGTAGAACATCTTTGGAATATACTTGAAAAAAAAAATTATATTTATTTATCTAAATATTCTGGATGGTACTCAGTGTCAGATGAAGCATTTTATACTGAAGACGAAATTGAAGAAATTGATAATATTAAAAAATCTAAATCATCAGGATCAAAAGTTGAGTGGGTAGAGGAGGAGTCTTATTTTTTTAAGTTATCTGAATGGCAAAAACCTCTACTTAATTTTTATGAAAAAAATAAAAATTTTATACTTCCTGAATCTAGAAGAAATGAGGTTATTAGTTTTGTTAAGGGTGGTTTAAAAGATCTATCTGTTAGTAGAAAATCATTTAAATGGGGCATTCAAGTACCGTCTAATAAAGATCATGTTATATACGTATGGTTAGATGCATTAACAAATTATTTAAGTGCTCTTAAATATCCTGATACAAAAAATGATCTTTTCAATAAGTTTTGGCCAGCTTCACTTCATTTAATCGGAAAAGATATATTGAGATTTCATGCTGTATATTGGCCTGCTTTCCTTTTAGCTGCAGATATAGAACCACCTCATAGAGTTTATGGTCATGGGTGGATATTGTCTGGGGACGAAAAAATGTCCAAGTCAAAAGGAAATATTTTAGATCCATTGGAAATTATAAATATTTATGGTTTAGATCCCCTTAGATACTATTTATTAAAAGAAGTTTCTTTTGGTAATGATGGTAATATTTCAGAGGAAAAATTAGAAAATTGTATAAATAGTGACTTAGCAAATAACTATGGAAATTTATGTCAGAGAGTATTGTCATTTGCTGAAAAAAATTGTTCTTCTGTTATTCCATCACACAAATTTAATAATGAGGATCTTAAAATTCTAAATTCAATGAGCAACTTGGAAAAAATAAGATCATTCATTGATAATCAAGATATAAATCAATATATGAGTTTTATTATAGACAAACTTTTTGCTTCAAATAAATATTTTAATGATCAAGAACCTTGGAAAAAAAAAGACGATAAAATAAGACTTTCAACCATTGTATATACTGCTTTAGAGTTAATTAGAAAAATTACTATTCTTTTGTATCCAGTTATGCCTCAAACAACAATTAATGTTTTAAATTCATTAAATATTAAGGAAGATAAAATTGAATTTTTATCATTAAAAAATAACGAATTTCTTAAAGAAAACCAAAAAATTTATAAATTAAATATATTATTTAAAAAAATTGAAAAATGATTGACTCACACTGCCATTTAGATCACGAACCATTGTTTAAAAATCTTAATCAAGTTCTTGATAGATCAAAAAAAGTTGGATTAAAAAAGATTTTGACAATTTCTACATCACTGGAAAGTTTTAAAAATATTCTTAAAATCATAGATATAGACGATATTATTTACGGAACTATTGGGATTCATCCTCATGAGGTTAAAGACAACAAAATTGATAGTTCTTTTTTAGTGAATAACGCTAAAATGAACAAAAAAATTATTGGAGTAGGGGAAACAGGGTTAGATTTCTATTATGAAAATAGTGATAAAAATGATCAAATTTTAAGTTTTGAAAAACATATCGAAGCAGCTATAAAACTTGAATTTCCGATAATAGTACACTCTAGAAATGCTGAAGATGAAACATTTGAAGTATTAAATAATTTTAAAAGTAGTAAACCAAAAATTTTAATGCATTGCTTTACTGGTTCAAAACAGTTTGCTAAAAAATTATTTGATTTAGATGCCTATTTCTCAGCAAGTGGGATAATTACTTTTAAAAATAGTTTAGATTTACAAGATACGTTTAAATCAATAGAAAGTAATAGATTGCTGATCGAAACAGATAGTCCTTTTCTTGCTCCAGTACCTATGCGTGGTAATAAAAACGAACCTTCATTTATAAAATATACACTTCAAAAACTTTCAGAAATTAAAGGTTTAGAATTTTCTGATATGCAAAATATAACTAGTGATAATTTTAATAGATTGTTTTTTTAATTATGAAAACTAGATTTACAATACTTGGTTGTGGAAGTTCATTAGGAATACCAAGAATTGATGGATATTTTGGAAATTGCAATCCAAAGATTAAAAAAAATTTTAGGTCCAGATGCTCAGCATTGATATCATTAGATAAATTCAATGTTCTTATAGATTCATCTCCTGATATTAAACAACAACTAATAAATACTAAGGTAAAAAATATAAACATAGTTTTTTATACACATATGCATGCCGATCAAACACATGGGATAAATGAACTAAGAGTTTTTTATCTAAAAAATCGTAATAAAATAGATGTCTACGCAGATAGAAAAACTTCTAAATATTTAAAAGAAAATTTTAAATATTGTTTCAAGAAAACGGTTGATTACCCACCTATATTAAAAATTAATAAATTGAACAAAGTTCATAAATATAAAATTAAAAAAGAAATATTAAAAATTGAATCTATTCCAGTACAACATGGTAAAATTAAAAGTATTTTATATAAAATTAATGATAAATGTGCGTATGCAAGTGATGTTAATAAGATTTATAAAAAAGACTATAACAAACTTAAAAATTTAAATTACCTGATAATAGATTGTCTAAGGTATAGCTATCACCCATCACATTTTAATTTGCAAGCAGTATTAAATCTAGTTAAAGAAATTAAGCCTAGAAAAACAATATTAACCAATCTTGCGAATGATATAGACTATAAAAAAGTTCAAAAATTCCTTCCTAATAATGTAATCCCTGCCTACGATGGAATGAACTTCTTAATTTAAAAGACCTTCAATTTTGTTAATAATCTTATTTGATTTTGGTTTAGTAAATGAAGCAAATGTATCTTCTACTTTTCCTGATTTATTAATTAAGATTTTATGAAAATTCCATTTAGGTACTGCAGAATTACCGTGGTTATCTTTAGCCCATTTAAATATTTCATGTGCATTTTTTCCTTTAACTTCAAAGATTGAAGATAATGGAAAATTTATATTAAAATTAACTTCGCAAAATTCTTTAACATCATTGTTACTGTTTTTTTCTTGATTAAATGAATTTGAAGGAACTCCAAAAACAATTAATCCTTTTGATTTATATTTGTCCCATAATTCTTGTAAATCTCCATATTGTTTTGTAAATCCACAATAACTTGCAGTATTTACGAGTAGAACAACTTTATTTTTGTATTCACTTAAGTTTATTATTTCTCCATTAATACTTTCAATCGAGAAATCGTAAAAAACTTTTTCATAATTTGAGTTTGCTGGTGTCTTAAAAAAAATCATAATTATAGTTATTCCAATATATAGTAATTGTTTCATAAGGTTTTAATTTATTTATTAGGTGTAAGTAATATTAAAAAGTAGCCAGTTAAAGTGGATAATAATGACCCAGTTAAAACTCCAATTTTAACTCCATCCATGTATTGCATATTTTCAGCAAATGCTAAATTTCCTACAAATAAACTCATTGTAAAACCTATTCCTGTTAAAATTCCAACACCATATAAATTAAACCAATTAGAATTATTAGGCATCTGAGCCACTTTCATTTTTATAGAAATATAAGAGAAAACAAAAACTCCTAGCTGCTTACCTACAAATAAACCTAATACAATACCTAATGGAACTTTATCTAATAAGGATGAGAATGATAATCCTTCTAATGATACACCTGCATTAGCAAACGCAAACAAAGGCATTATTCCAAATGCAACATATGGACTTATTGCATGTTCAATTTTAATCAATAACGAAAAATCTTTTTCTTTTTTTCTATGTGGAATTGTCATTGCTAGTAAAACACCGGCAATTGTTGCGTGAATGCCTGAATTATGTGTAAAATCCCATAGAAATAATCCTACTAACAAATAAGGAAAAAATTTTTTAATATTAAACTTGTTAATTATTAAAAGAATTATAAATGCCAATAACATTAAAGTTAAATATTTGGCACTTAAATCACCAGAATAAAATAATGCAATAATCACAATAGCACCTAGATCATCAATAATTGCTAAAGCGGTTAAAAAAACTTTTAAAGATAAAGGTACTCTTTTTCCTAATAATGAAAGGACACCCAACGAAAAAGCTATGTCAGTTGCCGAGGGAATGGCCCAACCATTTAAAGTTGCTGCATCACCTAAATTTATAAAAACATAAATTAATGCAGGTACAACCATACCACCAACAGCAGCAATAATTGGCAATAAAGCTTGTTTAATATTCGACAATTCTCCTTGTAAGAATTCTCTTTTAATCTCTAGTGTAACGAAAAAAAAGAATATAGCCATTAATGCATCATTAATCCAATGCAAAACCGAAAGTTTCAACCCAATATTATTAACTCCAATAAATAAATATTTATCTAAGGTAGAAAAATATAAATCAGATAAATAAGAATTACTTATTACTAGAGCAATTATTGCTGAAAATAATAGAACCAATCCACTAGCAGCTTCAAGTTTAAAAAACCATTTAAATGGTGAGGAAATATAATTAATCATAATTTATTTTAATAAATCCTTTAAAAATAAATATATATCTACTATAGACTCATATAAATTATTTAATATGTCATTTATTTGTGGAAATATATTTGAAATATAAATCTTAAACGTATCTAATAAAATTATAAATGCGACAAATGATATAATTATTACAATAAATAATTTAAAATAATTTATATCTTGATATTCATTTTTTTCGTCTTTTTTAACAATTTCGTACTTTTTTTTATTAGATAATAAATTTTTACTTTCGACATTTTCTTTTATTGATTTTTTTAAAGGAATATTTTTCTCAGTAATTTTTTCTTTTTTAACCGTTGGTTTAGCATCTATTATGGGCTGAATTACTTTTTTGAATAACCAGGTGTGTCCACATGATCCACACTGCACAAGTCTTCCTTCTTCAGGAATTAAATTATGATCCACTTCAAATTTTTTGTTACAATTTGGACATTCAATAAACATTTGGCATTTATAGCAGATTCTTGTTAAATTCTCATGATTTTGATAGGTTTATACTTTGATATTTTGATTATCTACTGTATTAGTATCAAATTCGGGGCGTAGCGCAGCCTGGTAGCGCATCTGGTTTGGGACCAGAGGGTCGCAGGTTCAAATCCTGCCGCCCCGACCACTTTTAACAAAATCATTAATTTATAATAATAATACTTAGTGATATATATTAACAAAATGAAAAAAGCTAAAATTTACAAACCCTCAAAAACTGCTATGCAGTCTGGTTTAAAAAAATTTGATAAATGGATATTGGAATATTTTTCTGAAAAGCCTGGAATAAATCCATTAATGGGGTGGGAAAGTAGTAAAGATACTTATTCAGAGTTAAAATTAGAGTTTTCATCAAAAGAATTAGCTATTGAATATGCAAAAAAAAATAATATTAATTTTGAACTTGTAGAACCACAAAATCGAAAAATTATTAAAAAATCATATGCAGATAACTTTACAAAATAAATAAATGTTTAAATTCTTTAGCCAAAGACAATGGTATCCATGGAGCATTTTAGGTTCTTTGTTTATTTTAGTTTCAACTTGGTATCAGGTTCAGTTGGATGTTAAAATTAATGAATGGTTTGGAGATTTTTACGATACTCTTCAAAAAGCATTAACTACACCAAATTCAGTTTCAGAAGCTGAGTTTATTGGATATCTTTTTACATTTGCAAAAATTGCAGGCCTTTGGATTGTAATTGCTGTCTTTACAGGTTTTTTTACTAGTCATTGGGTTTTTAGATGGAGAACATCAATGGCAAATTATTATCACGAGCAATGGCTCAATGCTAGATTGACCGAGGGAGCGTCACAAAGGGTTCAGGAAGATACATTAAAGTTTGCAAGAATTATGGAAGGACTTGGAACTGGATTGTTAGATAGTATAATGACATTAATTGCATTTACACCAATTTTATGGGGATTATCAAAACAAATAGATGTTTTACCTTGGATTGGTCAAGTAGATCATGCGCTTGTTTGGGTTGCTATAATATCTGCATTAGGTGGAACATTAATATTAGCTGCAGTGGGGATTAAGTTACCAGGAATAGAATATGATATTCAAAAAGAAGAAGCTGGATATAGAAAAGAATTAGTACATGGTGAAGATGATCCTATTAGAGCTGCGCCACCTACAATTGGTCAATTATACAATAGGGTAAGAGGTATTCACTACAAGTCATATTTTCATTATTTATATTTTAATACAGTAAAATGGAGTTATTTCCAAGGAATGGTAATAGTACCTTATTTAGCATTAGCTCCCACAATAGTTACTGGAGCAATTACGTTAGGTTTTGTTCAACAAATAACAAGAGCTTTTGGAAGAGTAGAGGGGTCACTACAATATCTTGTAAAAAGTTGGTCAACAATAGTTGAGCTAATTTCTGTATGGAAAAGATTAAGAGAATTTGAAGAAAAACTTAAATCTGCAGAAAATGATTTAGAAACGAAGTCAATTTAATGTCTATTAGTAAAGTTTTGGTAAACAGTTTTGTAAATATTACTTCTAAAGCTGCTATAGCAGCTCATAAATTTGTAGGTAAAAATAATAAGATATTAGCTGATAAAGCAGCGGTAGACATAATGAGATCAGAAATTAATAAACTTGATATCGATGGAAAAATTGTAATTGGTGAAGGAGAATTAGATGAAGCACCAATGTTATATATTGGTGAAAAGTTAGGTTCTGGAAAAGGTAAATCAATTGATATTGCGGTTGACCCAGTAGAGGGAACTAACTTTGTTGCAAACAATTTACCTGGCGGAATATCAGTTATTGCATTTTCAGATAGAAACCATTTATTTAATGCACCTGAAACTTATATGAATAAAATTGCAATTAATAAGAGTATACCAGATGATGCGGTTGATTTAGATAATTCTATAAAAAAAAATATATTAAATATAGCAGATGCTAGGAATAAAGATGTTTCTAATGTTAGAGTATGCATATTAGATAGACCAAGACATCAAAATATTATTAATGAATTATTAAATCTTAAAGTTAAATTAAAACTTATAAAAGATGGCGATGTTGCTGGAGCAATACTGGTTACAGATGATAAGTATGACGTTGATATTTATCTAGGTATAGGCGGTGGACCCGAAGGCGTATTAGCTGCAGCGGCACTTGACGCATTTGGCTGTAAATTTCAGGGTAGATTTTTATTTGAGACTGAAAATGATATAAAAAGAGCAAAAGATATGGGTATCAAAGATTTAGATAAGAAGTATGAATTAAATGAAATAATTAAAGGGGAGACTGTTTTTTGCGCAACAGGAATAACTGACGGTGATTTAGTAAAAGGTGTAAGTATTATTAACAACGAATTTTACACAGAAACATTCGTAACACACACAAATTCTTATAAAAATGTTATTAAAAGCAGATATCCTAAACTTGATTAATTATTTTTTATGCAATAAAAGGACATGCTTTGGTCCCTTCGTCTATCGGTTAGGACACATGGTTTTCATCCATGAAAGAGGGGTTCGATTCCCCTAGGGACCGCCATGATGAGCTATTTCGTTTATTTAATTACATCTAAAGACAAAAAAAAAACAATTTCTTATGTAGGTTATACTAATGATCTGGATAAAAGAATTAAATTACATAATTCAAATAGAGGAGCAAAGTTTACAAAAGGGAAAAAATGGAAATTAATTTATTATGAAAAATATAAAACTAAGGTTCTAGCTATGAAATATGAATATACACTAAAAAAAAATTATTATTTGAGAAATAAAATAAAAAGGATTTATAATTGAAAATCTCTGTCTTATTACCATTTAAAGAAAATTTTTCTCCTAGTTATGCTGGAGCAGTCTCATTATTCGTTAATGATACTACAAAAATAAGTAAGTATAAAAATAAGACTTATGTTTATGGTAATACAAATTACAAAGAAACATTCGCTCTAAATTACATAAATATTTTACCCAAAACAAATTTTTTTCAAAGCCAAAACAAAGAATACGTTAATGAGTTTATTAAAAAAGAGGAAAACTTACAATCAGATTTAATTGAACTTCACAATAGACCTATTTATTTAACCTATTTAGTAAATTCTTTGTTTAACAGAACTTACATATTATATTTTCATAATGACCCTCTTTCAATGAGTGGTTCAAAAACAATTTCAGAAAGAATTTTTTTAATGAAAAATTGTTTTAAGATTATTTTTAATAGTAACTGGTCTAAAAGAAGGTTTTTAAAAGGTATGAAAAATGACTTTGTAAATAGCGAGAAGTTAGTAGTGGTAAATCAATCTGCAACGAAAAATAATTTTAAAATTAAAAACAAAAAAAAAATAATTACTTTTGTTGGAAAATTAAATAGGTCTAAAGGATATGATTTATTTGGTTCAGCGATAATTAAAATATTAAATAAATACAAAGACTGGAAAGCAATTGTTATTGGGGATGAACCAAGAGATAAAATTGATTTTAATCATGATAATCTAGAAAAACTAGGATTTAAAAAACATTCTGATGTTATTAATATTTATAAAAAGACAAGTATAGCAGTAGTTTGTTCTAGATGGGAGGAACCATTTGGTAGATCAAGCCTTGAGGCAGCAGCAAATGGATGTGCTGTAATAATAAGTAATAGAGGAGGACTTCCTGAAACGATAACTAATGGGATAATACTTAAAAAACTTTCATCAAATGAAATTTATAGACAGATTGAATTATTAATTAAAAAAAAGAATATTAGACAAAATTTACAAAAACTGTCATATAAAAATTTCTATTTAACACATAAATATATAACTAACCTCATTGATAAAATTAGAGATCTTAAATTATCTTTACCAAATAAATTTAATATTAATAATAAAAAAAGATCCCTAAGAATACTGCATATTACAAATTTTAATGAAAGACATAATGGAAGGTTATTTTTTAATACTGGTAGAAGAATTAATAACGGATTTATAAGATTAGGACATAGTGTGCTAGAATTTAGTGACAGAGATATTCAAAAACACTATAAATCATACACGGATATAAAAGGATCAAGATCATTAAACGATAAATTGATTAAGACCTGTTATAATTATAAACCTGATATGTTAGTTTTGGGTCATGCAGACCTAATATCACCCACAATACTTGGAAATTTGAAGGATGAATATCCAAACTTGAGAGTTGCTCAGTGGTTTTTAGATCCTCTTAATAAAAATGGTCCAGATTTTAAAAAAAATAAAAAACGAATATTAGATAAGTCTGAATTCATTGACGCGAATTTTCTGACAACTAGCCCCGATGTATTAAATTTTCTATCGAAGAAAACTAAAAATTATTTTATTCCAAATCCAGCAGATTTCTCATTTGAAACGTTAAATAATTTTAATCATGAATGCTCAAATGATGTATTTTTTGCTTTGAGTCATGGTGTTCACAGAGGTAGCTTAAAATTGAGAACTTCAGATGATAGAGAAAAATTTTTAATAAAATTAATTAATATAACTAAGAATGTGAAATTTGACATGTTTGGGATTAATAATGTTCAACCTATTTGGGCAGACCAGTATTTTAAGACTATCTCAAATTCAAAAATGGGTTTAAATTTAAGCAGAGGATCGCCAATAAAATACTATAGTAGTGATAGAATAACACAAATTACTGGCAATGGACTTGTAACTCTAATTGATGAGAAAACAGGATACCAGAATTTTTTTAATAATAATGAAATGGTTTTTTATAAAAATTTATCAGATTTGTCTGAAAAAATTCTTAAAATTAGTAAAGATGATAAATTAAGAAAAAAAATTGGTAGAAACGGAAAACATAAATACTTGAAACATTTTAATTCAAATTTAGTAGCTCAATTTATTATTGACAAAACTTTTAATAATGTAAATAAAAAAAAATATTTGTGGCATGAAAAATGAACAAATATTTAATATTTCGTACAGATAGAATAGGGGACTTTCACTTATCTCTCATCTTAATTAAATCAATTAAGAGAATTGATCCAAGCTGCTCAATAACGATAGTCTCTTCAAATAAAAATTATGAATATATTAAATCTTTTAAAATAGTTGATGAGGTTATTTTATTAAAGAAAGGTCTTATAAATAAATTAAAAACATTTATAAAAATAAATAAAAATTTTTATAGAGCCATTATCATTCATGACTCAAAAAATAGATCAAAATTAATTTCATATTTCTTAAGGTCAAAATTCAAATATTATGTAAATAAAATAACAAAAACTTCTTATATAGACGAAATTAAAGGAATATTATTTAGTTTAAATTTTGATTTTATAGAAAGTGACCTCAATACATTAGAATACAGAAATATATATAATCCCGACATATTCAAAGATAATTATCTAGTTTTTCATTTCGATGAAAAATGGATATTTAATAATTATATTAAAACTTATATTAATATAGAGCCAAATAAAGATGAGTTAATTGAATTTTTAAATGAACTAACATTAAAGACTAATAAAAAATTAATTGTAACTTCTGGCTCTGACACCCCTGAGTTACTGAGTGATATATTTGCTAAAAATTTTAACCCCAATATTAAGTTAATAGATAATTTAAACTTTCTAAATCTTGAAAATATTATAATACAATCTTCATTGTTAATAGCATGCCATGGATCAGTTTCTCATGTCGCAGCTGCTAAAAGTATTAGGCAGATTGATATAATTGATAAAAGTTATAATTACGGTTTATGGACAGCACATTTTCGTAATTATCAAAGTCTAAATAGATCTAAATTCAATATTCTCTCAAAAAATATAATTAATTTACTTAATTCTTAAATTCTTCCTTACAAATACAAAATCAGACTGTATCCAATTTACTAACTTATAATTATTTTTAAGCATTAATTTATATATCTTAGATTTTAATATAAAGTCTAATGATTGGGTATAAATTTCTAAATCTTTTTGTTTTATATTATGTATTTCGGCTACAACTACATCAGGTTTATACTTATTAAAGTTAAAGCTACTTAAAACTTGATACTCATAATTTTCAATATCTATAGATAATAAATTTAACTTTTTATTTTTAAAATTTGTATTTTCGATTATATTATTTAACGATCTTGTGACTCTCTCAATTATTTGTTTGGGTTTTGTTGACCTTTTATCTACAAGTTTTTTACTAACTGTATTTATTGCTGATCTCGAATGATATATGTAAATATTCTTTTTTTTTCCATCCTTTGCAGAAACAACAGCACATATATTTGCATCCTGAGGTCGAAATTTATTAAATTCTTTAATCGATTCTATATCCAAATCAATATTTATTCCTTTCCAACCCTTTTTATGTAGTAAATAAGTATTATTATATTTAATTGGATGATTACAACCAATGTCAATGTATATACCATTTTTAATCTTTGAAAAAATTCTATCTAATATTAAATCAACATTACTTATTGAATATGATTTTTTTGTATATTTTTCGTAATATATTTTTTTAAAGTTTATCAAAGTTTAATTTTATTTAATGCGTTATTTTTAAATATATTAGCTTCTCTAATATATCTCCTTACCATTTGTGTTGATTTATGACCTGTCATAGCCATTATACTTCTTTCATCTGCACCTGACTCTGCAGCTACAGTTGCAAAACCTGATCTCAAACTATGACCAGAAAAATTTTTATTTTCTATACCAGCTAAATTTAAATATTTTTTCATTAACAAAACTACAGATTGGTCAGTTAATCTTTTATCTGTTAATGTTGATCCTTTAGAAAATCTTCTAAATATTGGTCCAGTTTTAATTTTAGAAATTTCTAACCATTTCTTTAAATTAACTACTGGACAAAAATCTTCATTACTAAAGTAGGGAAGACCTTTGATCATCCCTTCTCCAAATTGATCAGTTTTTGATCTTTTAATTGTAATTTTAAGACCTTCTGTTACAAATTCTAGATCCTCATAATCAATTGATATGAGTTCAGATCTTCTAAAACCACCACCAAAGCCAACTAAGATTATTGACTTGTCTCGATCCTTCTTAATTTCCTCAGTTTTTTGTTCATTTATTACATTAATTATTGATTTTAAATGACTGATTAATATAGGTTTTTTTCCTTTTTGAAATGTTCCTTTTAACCTTTTTATACCTAATAAATTTTCAACAATAATTGGATGTTTAGTATCTAAATAATGTCCTTTCAACTTATGAACCATGCTTATTGATACTAATCTTCTTCTTAAAGTGTTAATTTTTGAATTTTTAGAGAGATAGGTCAGGTATAAAGAAACTATTTTTGGCTCTGTTGGTAACGAATTTAAACCATGCTTTGCGCAAAATGCACCGAAATCTTTAAAGTCTGATTTATAAGCTCTTAAAGTATTATTTGCTTTAGAGCTTTTGAGGTTATTTAAAGTTGCCTCATGAAGCGATTTTAGATCAGTAGTTAATTCATTCATATTATTACTATTGATAACAATTAATTATCATTAGTAATAATATATCACATTTAATTAGTCAAGAAAAAAAATATAAGAATATAATGAAAGTTATATCCTTGATATTATTCACGATATTATTATTAGGTTGCAATATGGAACAGAATAATTTGAATAATGAGATAAATAGCAAGGAAAAAAAAAGTAAACTAAAAATAAATAAACAAAAATTAATTATTAAAATAGACTAAATATGCCTAAATATGTCATTATTGGATTAGCTATACCAATTGTTCTTTTTATTTTAATGAATTATTGGGGAAAAATTAGCGATATAACGAAAAATAGAATTTTAATGATGATATTTGGTATATTTTTTATTAGCATCTTTGTCTTGCTATTTCTTTTAATGAATTAATTAATTTATCCCCACTATTCAACCCTGTTAAGAACTAGTGATTTTCAACAATAAAGTGATACACTAATAAAACCAGTCTGATAGATTAGAAAATGAATTAAGAGGCAACTCTTAACTGACCGACTGGGGAAAAATCGAGAGATTCAAGCCCAGGGGGCAGAAAACCTAGCGGAGTAGCGCTAAAATCGTTAGGTGGAAGGCATGGCGGTAGCGCATACAACGACGTGCCAAAACTACTGTTCTTTGTGCCTGAAAAGGTACAAGGATACAGGGTTTTTTTATGAAAACCTTACAATTTACCTATAATTTATGCCTTCAATAGATGGAATAATCGAACCAGTATATTTTTTAATCACATCAATCGCATTCGCAATTCTTACTTTTTTACACTATAGAAAAGTCGGTAAAAGTTTAGAAACTGTTTATCTCTCAATTTTGGCGGTTTTTTTTCTAATTTGTTATATTATTTTAAATTTTTATTAATGAAAGGTACTGTATTTCAATTAAAAGTCTGGAAATACCTAAAAACTATACCAAAGGGTAAAGTAAAAACCTATAAACAGGTAGCAATAGGTATAAAAAGCCCAAAATCAGCACGCGCTGTAGCTAATGCTTGTGCTAAAAACCCATATGCTCCAAAAATACCCTGTCATAGAGTGATTAGATCTGATGGAGGTCTTGGAGGCTACTCTGGGAGAGGTGGAATTAGGCAAAAGCTCAAATTACTTAGATCTGAAAAGGTACGATTTAGCCCTATTTTAGGGCTTTTTTACATTAAAAAAATCACTAAAATCAACGTTTTTTGATCTTTTTAATTGATTTCTTGTAAATTAGCAAAGTTCACCCTTCAGTTGTACCGTATATGAGGCTACACTTAAAATAGACCCCTCTATGGCCGTTTAAATGGTATATTCAATTAGTGCATCGCTCTACTATTCAACTATATCAACACTTTTAGACCACCCTATATTTCAACCAATTTAATATTTAGTATGGTTAAAAAAGCTTAATTTTGTTGGTTTTTTTAACATTTTTCATTATTTAGCAAAAACTAAGAACCTATTAAATTAATTATGCATGTTTATATTCTAGATAAGTATTAATATTATAATTTTTTATATTATAAAAATTCAACAAAAACAATTGTTTAAATTAGTTATTGAATGTAATACTTTAGATATTAGTAAATAGATAATACCTATTATTTTACTTTTTTAACTAAGTTCTGTCTTCTGGAGATGTAGATACCACTTAATACAATAATAAATAATCCTAAGAAAGTCCAATTATCAGGGAAATCACTAAAGAAATAATAGCCTATAATGATGTTTGTAATGATCTCAAAATAACTAAATGGAGCTAATTTAGAAGCGTCAGCGTATTTGAGAGACAATATTAAGAATAAATGCCCTATACAAGCAAATATACCTATGGCAGCCATCATAGACCACTGATTTAAGGTTGGTTTAACCCATACAAATGGCATTACAGTGGATATAATTATGGCCCCCACTACACCAGTTAACAGTAACGTTAATAAAGGATTGTCTGAGGTACTTAGTTTACGAGTAATGATCAAATAAAACCCATACATTACACCTGTTCCAAGAGCGGCTATACTTGCTAAATTAATTTCTACAAATCCTGGTCTTATAACTACTAAAGAACCTATGAAACCTAAAATTACTGCGGACCATCTTCTAAATCCTACCTTCTCACCTAAAAAAACTGGAGAAAAAGCTGTAACAATTAAAGGAGCAACAAAAGCTAAAGTTAAGGCTTTGGCTAATGAAATTACTGAAATTGCATAAAAAAAACAAATATTTGCACATAGCAATATTAAACCTCTCAAAAATTGTAATTTGGGTTTATCTGTCCAAACCAAATATTTTTTAAAAAAGAAAAACATAACTGGGAGTGTAAAAGCGACAGTAAAAAAATATCTTGCCCAAGTTATTTGTAAAACAGGCATATCTGTACTTAGATATTTAGCAAATCCGTCCATTATAGGAAGCATTACCCAAGCTAATAAATTGAAAGCGATAGCTTTCATTAATTAAAATAACTTAAAGCTATATAAACTATTATAGGAATAGTAATAAAGGACATTAACGTAGATACAACAATTGTACTTGCAATACTATCAACAATTTTTTTTGGGGAATACATACTACCAACTAAATAATTTAAAATTGCACTAGGCATGGCACTTTGTATTAACAAAACACCAGCTGCAAAACCTGTAAGTTCAAAATAATATATAATAATAAATGCAATAATAGGACCAATAATAACTCTACATAAAGATAAAATAATTGAGTTTTTTAAAGAAAATTTAAACCTCGTTAATGCAATACCAAGAGACATCAAAACTAAAAAAATTGTTGCATAAGTTAAGAGAAAGGTAGTATTTTCAAGAAATAGTGGAGTGTCAATTTTAAAATATAAAAATAATACGGACAAAATAATAGCATAAACTGGTGGACTTTTTAAAACTACATCAAAAGAAAATTCTTTTTTTGCAAGAAATACACCCAATGTAAAATGAAAGAGGATTATTACTGATGCTATTGCTGAAGCTACACCCAATCCTTGAGTACCATAAGCAAAAAGACAAATAGGAACACCCATGTTACCAGTATTAGGTAGAATTAATGGAGGTAACTCCATGCTTAAGTCTTTATTTAAAAAAAAAAGTAAAATGAGCCCTATTATGGCGAAACCACCTATCATTATTAATGCATAGGTAAAATAGTGAATAAAAACAGTTAATGTTATTCCGGTGGTTGTAACTGTATAAAAAATCATTGCTGGTGTACCAATATTGCCTGCAAAAGTAGTTATAAAATTAGTATCAATATTTGGATTTTTTTTGCCTAGATAATATCCAATACCTATTACAAAAAAAACTGGAAAAATAACCTCAAACAGTTTTATATAAATTTCCATTACTAAAAAAGTCTTATTAGAGTAGGAATTTTAAGAATATTTTTATTTTTTAAAAATGATCTCAAACAGTTTTGAGCATCAATTTCTCTAGATTTATGAGTTACTATAACTATAGAAGCTGTTTTCATTTTATTATCTGGAATTTGTATTAATCTTTCAACAGAAATATTTTTTTTTGCCAATTGGCTTGTTAAACTAGACAAAACACCAGGTTTATCTTTTACCTCAAATCTTAAATATAGTGAATTTGAGTAATTTTTAATATTATAAATATTTACACTCTTTCTTTTGCTATCTGGTATACCAAAAGGAAATTTAATATTACCTCTTAAAATTGATAAAATATCGGACATTAATGCAGATGAAGTTGGGCCAGGACCAGCACCTTCACCTTGCAAGACGCTTTCACCAACTGGTTTTCCATTTAATATAATAGCGTTCATTACACCATTAACATTAGCTATATAATTATCTTTCTTGATCAAACATGGATGAACACGTTCAAATACTTGATTATTTATTAATTCAGTTATTCCAAGTAATTTTATTTTTAAATTAAGCTGATCTGCAATTTCAATATCTTTTATTTCGATGTTTTCAATTCCCTCCATTAAACATTTTTTTTGTGAGATCTTTTTGTTAAATGATAAAGATGATAAAATTCTTACTTTCGCTAAGGCATCATAGCCGTTTAAATCGAGTTTTGGATTACCAGGTTCTGCATATCCAAGGCTTTGAGCTTTTTTAAGAACTGTTTTAAAATTTTCTTTAGTATGTTCCATCTCAGATAAAATGTAATTACAAGTGCCATTTAAAATACCAAAAACTTTATTAATTTTATTAGTTGCCAAGCCCTCTTTAATAGTTCTTATAATGGGTATTCCACCACCTACCGAAGCTTCAAATTCCAGGTTAACTTTATTCTTTTCTGCAAGTTTAGCTAAATAATCTCCATGTTTGGCAATTAAAGCTTTATTTGGCGTAACTACGTGAATTTTATTTTTTAATGCAGTTTCTACAACTTTTTTAGAAACGCCATCAGACATACCAATACATTCAATTAACAAATCCAATTTCTTTTTTTTAAAAATTTCTAAAGGATTTTTGTAAAAAATTTTTTTATTAATTTTGAATTTTCTTTTTTTTTTAATATTTTTTGCAGAGATCGCTACAATGTTAATTTTTTTACCAGTTTTTAATAAGATATCATTTTTATTTTTATTAAGTTCATTTAGCAAATAGTTGCCTATCTGACCTAATCCAACTAATGCTAAATTAAATTCCTTATTCATAAACTAATTAATGTTAGGAAAATCACTATGTTTTCCGTAAATGATAATAATTTTTTTATATTCCTCAAATGATTTATCATCATCTAAGTCATTTAAATCTACATTTGAAAGTTGAATTTCATTAATCTTTTGATTCCATAAACCAGTTTGATTATCAAATGAACATGAAAAAAGTGTAAAAAACATTAGTATAATTAAATATTTTTTCATTTAAATCCCTCGTTGTACTTAAAATTATATAATATATTCATATTTTGAACACCTTGCCCTGCCCCACCTTTTATCAGGTTATCAATAGCAGATAAAATAATTATTTTATTTCTGTATTGAGTTTTACATACTGAAATATAACAATTATTAGTATTTATAACGTCATTAGTACTTATTATAGAATTAACTTTTAAAATCTTTATAAATTTATCATTTTTATAATATGATGATAAGTAATTATGAATTTTGGAAACAGAATTTTTGGAGTTTATGTTTACGTAAATAGTGCTAAGGATTCCCTTAAACATTGGGCTTAAATGAGGTGTAAAATTAAAAGTTACATTGTCCTTAGAATGTTTGTTTAACTCTTGTTCTATTTCTGAATTATGTCTGTGAAAACCTACGCCATATGCACTTAACGATTCGTATAAATTTTTATTCTTATACTTTTTGTGAACACCTCTGCCAGCACCTGAATATCCTGATTTAGAGTCGATAATTATATTTTTATTATTAATTAATCTTCTTTTTAGAATTGGTATCAAGGGTAATAAGATTGATGTTGGATAACATCCTGGACATGAGATAATTTTATATTTTTTGATAATTTTTTTACTTATTTCAGGTAATGCGTATATACTTTTATTAATATTCTCAACTGAGTTATGTTTGGTACCATACCACTTAAAATACTCTTTTGCCTTTGACAATCTAAAGTCTGCTGATAAATCAATTAAAATATTATTTTTATGAAGTAAGTTGGATAAACTTTGGGCTTGTCCATTAGGTAAAGCTGTAAATATTATATCCACATGTTTTAGAAATTTTTTATTAAACTTTACTATTTTAGGCAATTTCTTATTTTTTAATGATTTATCAAAATATTCAATATTTTTTCCAACAGAAGAACTGCCGCAAAGAAATTTAATTTTAATATTTTTGTGATTAACTAATAGTTTTACTAGTTGAATACCAATATATCCAGTTGATCCAGCAATGAGTACATTTAACTTGCGCATAAAATTTTAATATAACAGTTGAATTGAAAAAAGATATTATCTTTTAGAAAACTGAAAGCTTTTTCTAGCTTTAGCGCGTCCAGGTTTTTTTCTTTCAACAGAACGCGAATCTCTCGTGGTTAATTTTTCTTTTCTAAGAATAGATTTTAAATTGTTATCGAATAATAAAAGTGCTCTTGATATACCATGAACTAGCGCTCCTGCTTGGCCAGTATGTCCACCACCTACTACCTGGGATCTAACATCATAATCAGTGGGTTGTTCAATTATTTCAAAAGGTCTCATAATCTGCATTTTATGACTAGGTCTCTTAAAATAATCCTCATAATTTTTTCCATTAACATAAATTTTACCCGAGCCTTTTTTTAGCCAAACCTTAGCAATAGAAGTTTTTCTTCGACCAGTTGCATACTTGCTATCTTTGAAATCTAATTTAACTTTTTCCATCTATATCCTTGCTATATTTTTGCTATTTAATTTTGACACATCAATGACTTTAGGATTTTGAGCTGAATGAGGATGGTCTGAACCTTTGTAGATTTTTAATTTTGTAAGTTGCTTTTTTCCTAATGGTCCACTAGGTAACATTCTTTTAACTGCTAATTTAAGAGCTTCACCTGGTTTATTTTGATGTAATTTCTCTGGAGTAGTTTCTTTTATTCCACCAGGATAACCAGTATGTCTAAAATATTTTTTATTTTGAAATTTTTGACCTGTAAATTTTATTTGCTCAATATTTTTTACCACAACAAAGTCACCATTATCCATATGCGGAGTATAGGTTGTTTTGTTCTTGCCTCGAATTATTTTGGATATTATAGTGGCTAAACGTCCTACAACCACGCCGTTAGCATCTATCTCATACCAATTATTTTCTAGTTCACTTTTTTTAATGTATTTTGTCATAAATGCGGGATTAATACTTATAAATATAATCATTGTCAATTAATAGGTTTGAGCCTCAATCTACAAAAACCCCTTTTTATCTTAAGTTTTAAGCCTTGATTAAATAGTTTTAAGAAAATAGAATTAAGTTGATGAAATTTAGTCCATCAAGGTATTTAAATATATTGTACGCCTGCAAAAGCAAAGTACTTTAAATAGGGAGATTTAATGTCTAAAAATCCAGAAACAATCGCGTTACATGGTGGAGACTACAGAAGTGATCCATCAACTACAGCAGTAGCAGTTCCAATTTACAGAACAACATCATATCAATTTAATAATACTGATCATGCTGCCAACTTATTCGGCTTAAAAGAATTTGGAAATATTTATACAAGAATTATGAATCCAACTAATGATGTACTTGAAAAAAGAGTTGCAGCTTTAGAAAATGGATTAGCTTGTGTAACTGTAGGTTCAGGACAAGCTGCATCAACATTTGCAATTATGAATGTTTGCCAATCAGGAGATAACTTTATTAGTTCTACTGATTTATATGGAGGAACTGTAAATTTGTTTACTCATACTTTAAAAAAATTAGGTATTGAATGCAGATATGCAGATCCATCAGATCCAAAAAATTTTGAAAAATTAATTGATGAAAAAACTAGATGTATTTATGCAGAAACACTGCCTAATCCATATCTAAGAGTTTTTCCTATAAAAGAAGTTTCAGATATTGGAAGAAAACATAATGTTCCACTTATCATGGACAATACAGCAGCTCCGGTGATATGTAAGCCATTAGATCATGGTGCAGCAGTAGTTATCCACTCACTTACAAAATTTATTGGTGGTCATGGTACAGTAATAGGTGGTTGTTTAGTTGACGGAGGAAATTTTGATTGGACAGCTGATCCTAAGAGACAACCATTATTTAATGAGCCAGATGCTAGTTATGGAGGTGCAGTTTGGGGTCAAGTAGTTCCACAATTAACTGGTGCTAACGTAGCATTTGCAGTTAGAGCTAGAGTTTGTTTGCTTAGAGACCTGGGTGCTCCACTTGCTCCAGATAATGCGTGGGGAATAATTCAAGGTCTAGAAACAGCTCCTTTGAGAATGAAACAACATTGTTCTAATGCTGAAAAGGTAGTTGATTTTTTAACTAAACATAAAAGTGTTGAAAGAGTAATTTACCCAACTCTACATAAAGGTGCAGTTGCTGATAGAGCAAAAAAATACTTTAAAGGTGGTAATGGAGCTCTGGTAGGTATCGAAGTTAAAGGTGGAGTAGAAGCAGGTAAAAAGTTTATAGAAGCTTTAAAAATGTTTTACCATGTTGCAAACATTGGAGACGCAAGAAGTTTAGCAATTCATCCTGCAACAACTACACACAGCCAGCTTAATGAAGAAGAATTGTTAGCAGCAGGTGTTACGCCTGGTTACGTAAGACTTTCAATAGGTATAGAACACCCCGATGATATTATAGCTGACTTAGAGCAAGCGCTTGGTGCATCTGGTAAACCTAGTCTTAAAGCTGTAAGCTAGTTTTTCTATTTATAAATAATAAATAGATACAAGAAGAAACTAGAAATATTGAAGTTATTTGGTGCATAGATGCAATATAAATCTGTGCACCATTTAATATAGTTAAAATTCCCAATAAAATTTGTAGAATTAAAAATATTCCAATAGCATTAATTGAATTTATCAAATTGTTTAATTTGTTCGAATAAACTTTATAAAAGATTATTAAATAAACTATTAATATTAGATAAGCTAGATTTCTATGCATGAATTGAACAAGTGAAGGATCATTAAAAGCATTTAGTTTAAATAAATTTGATACCACGTTGTCGTTTGGAAAATAATTATTACCCATTAATGGCCAAGAATTATATATTTGACCAGCATCCATGCCAGAGACAAATGCACCAATAATTATTTGTAAAAAAATAAGAAATACAAAAAATGAAACTAAAAATGTATTAATTTCTTTTATCTTGCTAATTTTTTTTAACTTTAAATAATTCCAGTAAATTAATGATAAGATTATAAATGCCATTATCAAATGAACTGATAATCTGTAATGACTAACATCAATTCTATCAACTAAACCGCTAGATACCATATACCATCCCAAAAAACCTTGAAAACATATTAAGAGAAAAACAAAATAAAGAGATTTCAATTTATTAAAATTTAACTTTACTGTAAAAATGATTAGAGGAATTAAAAATGCTATTCCAACTAATCTACCTAAGAAACGATGTATCCATTCCCACCAAAAAATAATTTTAAATTCATTAATCGTCATAGAATAGTTTTGAATTTTATATTCAGGTATCTCTTTATAAAGATTAAAATAATTTTCCCAATCTATTGGATTTAATGGTGGTAAAAAACCAGAAAAAAGTTCCCAAGTTGTAATAGATAAACCAGAATCAGTGAGTCTAGTAAGACCACCAACAATAATCATAATAGCTATTAACCAAAACATGGTTCCAAGCCAAAGAGATACGTATTTTTTAAGTTGAATATTTTCTATGTACATATTCGAATAAATATAATAATTATTTATAAATCCAATTGAATAAATGTCGCCAATTAAAAAGAAAAAGCTAGATAAATTAAGGAAAGAGTTAGATAACCTTGATAACTCTTTAATAAAAATCATAAAAAAAAGAACAGATTTAGTGAAAAAGGTTTTGAAACTAAAAGAATTTAAAAATCAAATTGTTGATAAGAAAAGAATAAAAATAATTCTAAAAAATATAAAAATTAAATCAATTAAAAACAATATAGATCCCAAAATAACACAAAAGATTTGGAAAAATATGATTTGGTCGTATATTGACTATGAAAGAAGAAACTTCAAAAAAAAATAATTACTTACTATGGGGTGGTAGTTTTTTCTCTACAAAGAGTTCGTGTTTTCTAGTTGCCGGGTTATACTTTTTTGCCTTTAATTTTATTTTTGCTTTTTCACCACCAGCAGGTTTTTTGACATAATAAAAGAATGGACTATCAGGTTTTGTCTCTGGTACCAATCTAACTTTTACATGTGTTTTTTTTGCCATATTAGCCTAATTCTTTTATTTGCTTTATTATTGTCGAAATTTTTTCTACTTTATTTTTAATATTATTTTTTGAAGCTTTTATAGTGTTTAAATTACTTTCGTCAAGTTTAAATGAATTTGAATTTGCAATATATTTTTTAACACCGTTAATAGTCATACCATCTTCTTTTAGCAAATCTTTTATTTTTTTAAGTATATAAATAGATTTATTATCATAATATCTTCTATTACCAGAAAAAAATTTCGGTCTAATAACCTTAAATTCCTTTTCCCAAAATCTTATTGTATGTGTATTTAATTTTCCATTCTTTTGGTTTACTAAATTTAAAATTTTTGCAACCTCACCTATTGATTTATATGCTTTATCATTTTTATCAGTCATTAGTGATATTTATTTTTTTTTTTAATTCATTTGAAGGCTTGAATAAAATAACATTTCTCTCAGAAATAGTTTTGATCTCTTTTGTTTTTGGATTTCGACCGATTCTACTATTTTTTTTTCTAACTGTGAATGTTCCAAAATTTGTAATCTTAACTTTTCTATTTTTTTTTAATTCATCGAATATTATATCAAATAAATCTTCTAGAATATTTTCAGTAACATTTTTAGGGTATCCAATTTGTAGGTAGAGAGAATTTATTATATCTTTTTTAGTTAGATTGAGTCGCATCAATTAATTTATATTATCCTTAATTTTATCAATCAATTTATTTTTAACTATTTTTTCACAGACTGATAAGGCGTTAGCAAATCCCACATAATCAGTTCCACCATGACTTTTTACTACCGGTGAATTTAAGCCTAATAGTATTGCTCCATTATAAGACCTTGGGTCAAGTTTGTTTTTAAATTTATTAATATTTTTAATATTTAAAAATGATGAAAATTTACCTAAAAAATTGCCTGTTAAAGCTTTTTTAATTTCCGATGTAATAAAATTTGCTGTACCTTCAGCTGTTTTTAAAGCTACATTACCTGTAAAACCATCTGTTACTATTACATTTACATTACCATCCATGATGTGATTACCTTCTATATATCCCTGAAATTCAAATAGTTTATTTATATTTTTTTGTAAATCTTGAAAAGTATTTTTAATTATTGCATTTCCTTTTAGTTCTTCAGATCCAATATTAAGTAATGCTAATTTTGTAATTTCGTTAGGAAAAAGTGATTTATGAAGTGCAGCACCCATTATAGAAAAGTCTTTTAGATTTTTTTCATTACATTCTATATTTGCACCTAGGTCTAAAACTACATTAATTCCTTTTTTATTCGGCCACAAACCAGACAAAGCTGGTTTGTCTATATTATTTATCATCTCTAGATTTAATTTAGCTATTACAAATAAAGCCCCTGTATTACCAGCAGACAAAACAATATCGGAAGTTTTATTTTTGACACTTTCTATTGCAAGCCACATACTAGTATCCTTACCTCTTTTTGCTGCTGTTAAAGCACTATCTTCACCCATAATTTTTTTATCTGTGTGAATAATCTCAAAATTATTTGTATTAATTTTTTTGTGTTTCAAAATGCTATTAATCGACTCTTTGTCACCGAAAATATTATAAAAAATATTTTCAGTTTTATTAAAATGTAATTCGATACCATCTAATACTTTTTGTGGAGCATTATCTCCACCCATTGCATCAACTGCAATAATAATTGGTTTCGTCATTTAAAAATTATTCTTTAGGATCTAAGACCTGTCTGCCTTTATAAAAACCAGTTTTTAAATCCATATGATGTGAAAGTCTATATTCGCCTGATTTTTTATCTTCAATAATATTTTTAGAGGCAACACGTATATGTGAACGTCTTTTTCCAGATCTCGATTTAGTTGTTTTACGTTTTGGTACAGCCATAATGTTAAAAGTTTAAACTTCTTACATCTTTTGTGGAAAAATTTAAAGCATTATTTGATATGAATAATATATATTTATCAAAATATTCAATTAAATAATCTAATTCAGAACCTAAATTAAGATAATTGTTTAAAAAATGAATTTTTTCTTGTTCATCAAGATTTTCCCATAATTCAATTTTTGAAATTATACGATGAAATAGGTTTAAATATTCTTTCATTCTTTTATTTACAGACATGTCGCCATAGCCAATCTCTCTAATAGATGTTTCGATTTCTTTAAAAATATAATCATAAATTTCTTGGATTTCTTTTTTTGAGGCATATTTTTTAAAATATTTTAAAAAAAAACCAAAATGTAGTAGAAATAAAAATAATCTATCAGAGAACAAATCATTGTTTTCTATATTTTTAAACAAGTTTTTATTCCTAGTTAATTTAATTAAATTATTGTAAATATTAGTATATTTATGAGTCATAGAAATATTATATTACTGATACTATTCATTTTTTTAGTAAATTGTAGTACACAAAAAGTAACACGTATACATGGAAATTTGTCACTAAAAAATAACGATAGTTTTATTTTGGTAAATAAATCAAACAAAAATGACGTTATAAAAGTTTTGGGTCAACCATCAACAAAAAGTAACTTTGATAACAATGTGTGGTTTTATATTGAACAAAAAAAACAGAATAAATCAATAATTAAATTAGGCAAACAATACATAGAAGAAAATAATGTTTTAACTATATACTTTGATAACAAAGGTATAGTTTCTAAAAAAGAATTCCTTAATAAAAATGATTTAAAAGAAATTAAATTTGCTAAAAAAGAAACCAAGCCAATTTATAATAACAATTCTTTTATGTATGAATTTTTAACTAGTTTTAGAGATAAAATTAACGCACCTTTCAAAAAGAAAGATAAATAAATTTATCCTGCAATAACTGCTAACAATAGTAGAGCAACAATATTTGTTATTTTAATCATTGGGTTTACAGCTGGTCCCGCTGTATCTTTGTAAGGATCACCAACAGTATCACCAGTAACGGCAGCTTTGTGAGCTTCAGATCCTTTTCCTCCATAATTTCCATCTTCAATATATTTTTTTGCATTATCCCAAGCGCCGCCACCTGCTGTCATTGATATAGCAACAAATAAACCTGTGATGATAACACCCAATAGCATCGCTCCAACCGAAGATAATGCTGCAACTTGGCCACCTATAGGTAAAATAATAAAATACAAAACAATTGGTGAAAGAACTGGTAGTAATGACGGCACTATCATTTCTTTAATAGCAGCCTTAGTTAATAAATCTACTAATTTACCATAATCCGGTTTAGCTTTTCTTTTCATTATACCGGGAATTTTTTTAAATTGTCTTCTTACTTCAACTACCACAGCTCCACCTGCTCTACCTACAGCTTGCATACCCATTGAACCAAAAAGATATGGCAACATACCGCCGACTAACAAACCAACAACTACAAATGGATTTGATAAATCAAAAGTTACAACAACTCCTTCTAATTTTGATCCAGCAATCATTGAAAAATGTTTTATATCTTCAGTGTATGCAGCAAATAAAACGAGCGCTCCTAATCCAGCAGATCCAATAGCATATCCTTTGGTTACGGCTTTTGTAGTATTTCCTACAGCGTCTAATGCATCAGTAGTTTTTCTTACATTTTTTGGTAGATTAGACATTTCAGCAATACCACCAGCATTGTCAGTTACAGGACCATAAGCATCTAAAGCAACTACCATTCCTGCTAATGCTAGCATTGTAGTTACTGCTATTGCTATACCAAAAAGTCCAGCAACATAATTTGTTAATAATATCCCTCCAACAATAATTAATGCAGGAATAGCAGTGGCTTCCATTGATACAGCTAATCCTTGAATTACGTTGGTACCGTGACCTGTTGTTGATGATGAAGCAACGCTTTTTACAGGTCTATAGTTAGTTCCAGTATAATATTCAGTTACCCATATTAATAAGCCAGTTATAATTAAACCTATTATACCACACATATAAAGACTCATTCCTGTAAATGATTTACCAGAAACTGAATATGAATTTTCTAATCCCAATACATAATCTGTGATTGGATATAGAATTATTAATGATGTTATAGCTGTAACAATAAAACCTTTATATAAAGCAGCCATGATATTTTTAGATTTACCTAATTTAACAAAAAAAGTTCCAACAATTGATGTTAATATACATCCGCCACCAATAGATAAAGGGTAAACCATCATGTTAAGATCACCATGGAAAAATATTGAAGATAAAACCATTGTAGCAACTATTGTTACTGCATAAGTTTCAAATAAGTCAGCTGCCATACCAGCACAATCTCCTACGTTATCACCTACGTTATCTGCAATAACAGCTGGGTTTCTTGGGTCATCTTCTGGTATACCTGCTTCTACTTTGCCAACTAAATCAGCACCAACATCAGCACCTTTGGTAAAAATTCCACCACCAAGTCTTGCAAAAATTGAAATTAATGATGCACCAAAACCCAATGCTACTAAAGCATTTACAATTTCTCTTTCATCAACACCAAAAGATAATAATAAATAATAATATACTGCTATTGATAAAAGGGCTAATCCAGCAACCAACATGCCTGTAACTGCACCAGATTTAAATGCTATTGAAAGTCCCTGTGATAATCCTTTTCTTGATGCTTCTGCAGTTCTTACATTAGCTTGAACTGATACAAGCATACCAACATAACCAGCAATTCCAGATAATGCTGCTCCAATTAAATAGCCTAGTCCAACTAAAATACTAAATGAAAAACTAATTATTACTAAGACAACTACACCAACTATTGCAATAGTTTTATATTGTCTATTTAGATATGCCTTAGCACCTACCTGGATTGCAGAAGCAATTTCTTGCATCTTATTATTGCCTGCACTGGCACTTAAAATATTTTTACCTGTGAAATAACCATAAACGATTGATAATAAACCTGCTAAAATAATAAGTTGGAGTATATTTGATGCTGTAGCTTCCATAATTCCTTTAATTGTTAGTTAATTAGTAATCTTAAAAATCGCACATTACAAAAAAAAGGATAAAAGGCAATATTTAACTTTTTAAAACTTATGCGAATAACCTTTAAATTTGCTCAGATTTATAGGTTTATTGTCCAATTTAATCAAGTTTTTTTTATTACGATTGTTTATTTTACCAATTATTGTGAATTTTTGATTCATTTTTTTTCCAATCGATTTAATTAATAATCTTTTTCTTTCAGGTGCTGTAAATAGTATTTGGTAGTCATCTCCATTAAATAAATATTGGATTCTTAGTTTTTTATATTTTTTTAGATAAAATACAAAGTTTTTAGAAATAGGAATTTTATTTATATTAATATCAAATGACAATTTTTGTTTATTAATAAGTTTTTTCATATCTATGATTAACCCGTCTGATATATCCATAGATGTATTTGCAAATTTATCTATTTCTTTATAAATCTTATAAGGTAAATTTGGACAGTAAAATTGTTTTACAAAGTATTTTTTTAATTTTGCATCAATTTTAATATTGTTTTTAATAACTTTAAGCCCAATAGAGGCATCACCTATATTTCCTGTAACATATATATCATCATTTATTTTTGCATTATTTCTTTCAACAATTTTTTTTGAAAAACCAACAGTGGTTATAGAAAAAGAAATTTTACTAGAGTTTGTAGTGTCTCCGCCTGATAGTTTTAAACCATATTTATTTTGTTCCTGTTTTAAAGAATCAGAAATCATTTTTAAATTTCTTTTTGTGAATTTATTTTTATTTCCACTTCCAGAAATAAAGTAATATTCAGGCTTAACACCTTTAGCTATTAAATCAGAAATTGAGGATCTTATAATTTTTTTTATTACCAAGTTTGGATATTTGAAATTTGGGAAATGAATACCCTCATTGTAAGTATCGACAGATATTACTAATTTTCTTTTTTTATCAAAAAAAACATCATCGTTTAATTTTTTTGCATAGGGATTGTTGTTTGAGATTTTTTGAAAGTAGTTTTTAATTAATTCAAATTCATCCATTAGAAATTCTTATTTTCTTTGATATTTTATCTAATAACGCATTTAAATATTTAGTTTTTCCATCATCTATAAAAAAATTTGATGCTTTTAAATATTCATTTATAATTATTTTTGAAGATATTTTTGGTTTATATAAAAACTCAAATATAGCACTTTTGACTATCACTTGAAAAACTTTATCTAATTTCTTTAAATCTAAATCTTCATTGAGATGGCTTGATATCTCATCATTTATAATATCATCTCTTTCGATAGTTCCGTTTACTACATCTTTAATAAATTTTTTAAATCTGTGCTTAGGAAAAGTTAAATTTTCATCTTCATTAAAATATTTTCCATATAGCTTTTGAATAACTATAACTCTTGGATTATTTTTTGGACTATATTGTAATGTCATATTATTGAGACAAAACTGAAATTACTGCTTGTGCTGCCTCTTTGCCTTTTTTTCCTCTAGCTTTTGCTTGTTTCATGTTTAGGCATGTTATTATTCCATTACCAATAGGTTTTTTGCTTTCAACGCTTAGATTCATTATTGCATCAGTGGATGCGCTTGAAATAAAATCAAAATGAGGTGTTTCACCTTTTATTACACAACCTAATGCAATGAATGCATCAAACTTTTTTATATTTTTTGAAATTGTTACAGGTATTTCAAATACACCTGGAACTTTTATCACTTTTATCGAAAAATTATTTAATTTATATTTTGCACTTTTCAACAATGATGAAGAAATATCCTCATAATAGTCTGCAATTACAATTAATATTTTTTTCACTTTAATATCTCCTGTTTAGCAATTTTAATCCCATATCCATCTAATCCTACAACCTTTTTTCTTGATCTAGTTACTAATATCATATTTTTTATAAGTAAAGATTTAATTATCTGAGCTCCAATACCATAATTTTTAATTAACTTATCCTTACCCTTTTTGTAAAAACTATTACTTTTATAGTCACGTAAAGTTTGGGTAACTGATTTTAAATTAGTATCTCTAATGAAAATAAGAACACAATTATTGTATTTTTTGAAATAATTTAGAGTTTTATTAAAAGAATTTGGTAAATTCTGATTTAGTAGATAATTTTGTACTACATTTGAAGAAATAACTCTTACACGAGGAACTATACCTTTTTTTATTTTTCCTTTAATAAGTGCAAAATGTTCAGATCCATCTAATAAATTTTCATATATTTTAATAAGAAATTTTTTTCCTTTAACTTCAATATTAGATTTTTTTTTAAGTTTAATTAGTTTTTCTTTTTTTAATCTGTACGCGATTAAATCATCAATTTTGCCAATCGCTAGCTTGTGTTTTTTTGCAAAATTATATAATTTCTCTCCACGTGCCATAGTTCCATCATCATCCATAATTTCACAAATTACAGCTGAGGTATTTTTTTTTGCCAGTTTAGATATATCAACTGAAGCTTCTGTATGACCAGCTCTAACCAAGACTCCTCCATCTTTTGATATAATAGGAAAAACATGTCCTGGTGATACAATTTCTTTTTTAAGTACATTTTTTTTTGTTGCAACTTTTATTGTTTTGGCTCTATCCCTGGCAGATATACCTGTTGTAACTCCTTTTTTAGCTTCAATGGAAATTGTAAAAGCAGTTTGATTTCTTGATTGATTTACTGGCGCCATATAAGTTAAACCTAATTTTTTAGCCTGTATAGAATCTAAAGCTAAACATATTAATCCTCTTCCAAATTTAGCCATGAAATTAATTTTATTTGAACTAACATCAGATGAGCAAAAAACTAAATCACCTTCATTCTCTCTATTTTCATCATCAACTAAAATATACATACCACCACGCTTAGCAACTTTAATTATATTTTCTATGGGGCTAAATTTAATTTTTTTCATTTATAAATTTTTTAATATATTTCGATAAAATATCTATTTCCACATTAACTAAATCATTTCTTTTTAAATTTTTCAGATTTGTTAATTTTAAAGTGTGTGGAATTACCCATATTTCAAAACCATTATTAGTTACTCTCGAAATTGTTAAAGAAACACCATTGATTAAGATTGATGCTTTCTCTATTAAATTTTTCTTATAAAGTTTATTGATTTTAAATGAGATTATTTGTGCTTTATCTTTATTTAGGATTTTGTCTATTTTAGCAACCGTATCTACATGTCCTTGGCAAATATGGCCTGAAATTCTTTTTCCATATTTGAGGGATTGTTCCAAATTTATTTCATCACCAACCTTAATTCTCCTAAATTTTGATCTATTTATTGTTTCATTTGAAAGGTAGAACTCTAAATTTTTTTTTTTGGTAGATATGAGTGTTAAGCAAACACCATCACAGGATATAGATGATCCAAGATCTTTTGAAGATAACTTTATCTTTGATTTAATAAATAAATCAATTCCTTTTGATCTTTTATTAATTTTTTTTACAATACCCTGGTTAAATATAATACCGTTGAACATAATTTATCTATAATTAATTAATATATCATCTTCTAAAAAAGTATTTATTTTTTTTTTATTTTTAAAATAAAAATTCAAATTTGAGATGATAGATCTGATATTATTTTTTCCCTTTTTTAATAACTTTGAATTTGATTTAAACAAATAAAATTCGTTGTATATACTTTTATCTAAAAAATCTCTTGTTAAAGTATATCCACCTTCTACAAGTAAATAGTGTATACCTATATTTTTTATATATCTTAAGATATTTGAAATAAGCATATTATTGTCTGGTCCAAGATCTATTTTAATAAGAATTATACCCGATTTTCTTAAAAACATTTTTTTAGAATTTTGTTCTCTATTATAAAAAATATAAGTTTTCTCATTTTTAGAATTTTTAACAATATTTGATTTTAAATTTATTTTTAAATCTTTATCTAGAATAAATTTAACTGGAGAGAATTTTTCAAGTCCACCTAATCTACAATTTAGCCTTGGATTATCTGAATTACATGTTTTTGATGTAATTAAAATACCTTGATTTTTGTATCTTAATAAGTGTGATACTTTTTGACTATGTGAATTTGTTATTTGTTTACCTATGTATGTTGAAAAATTATCTTTTGAAGAAGCAATTTTTCCAGTTACATAAGGATATTTATTTATTTTATTAAAAAAATAAGAATAATAAATTTTTTTTGCTTCATATTTTAAAAAATTTCTTACTACTACTACATTGCCATTATTAAGTTTTTTTTTTGCTTTTTTAGATGTTCTTAAGTCAATATCATCAATAGCATAATATAATTTTTTAATCTTTGATTTGATAATAATATCAGTACATGGACTGGTTTTACCAAAATGTGTGCAAGGCTCTAACGAAACATACATAGTAGAGCCTTTGATTTTTTTTTTATCAGCGTTTAGGATTGCATTATGTTCGGCATGAGGACGTCCATTAAAAGAAGTTTGACCAATTGAAATAACCTCATTATCTTTTACAATGACACATCCTACCGATGGATTCGTACCAGTTAAACCTATTCTCTCACTTGCTAAATTCAAAGCAAGTTTCATATAAGTTTTGTCCTTATTTTTTTGATTATCTTTTTTTAAAAACATCAATTTTGTCCACAAATTGTACAAAATCTTTTTCTTCTCTAAAATTTCTATATACAGATGCAAATCTGACATATGCAACAGGATCTAATTCCTTTAAACCATCCATAACCATTGTTCCAATAGTTGATGAATTTATTTCATTTTGACCTAATTCCTCTAAAGATCTTGAGATATTAGTAATAAATTTTTCAACTGTATCAGTATCTATAGGACGTTTTTTGAGTGAAATATAAATAGACTTTGATAGTTTTTCTCTATCAAATGTTGATTTTCTTCCATTTTTTTTTACCACCACTAATTCTCTAAACTGAACTCTTTCAAATGTAGTAAATCTTTGACCACAAATACAAAGTCTTCTTCTTCGAATTGCAGTACCGTCCTCTGTAGGTCTTGAGTCAACAACTGATGTTTCACCTTTTTTGCAAATAGGGCAAATCATTTACGAAGGTTTTTATAGATAGGAAATGATGAGCAAAGGGAAACTACTTCGTTTCTAACTTCTTCTTCAACTTTGCTATTGTCGTCTGGATTTTTAGATAAGCCTGTAATAGTTTTTGTTATTAAATTACCAACTTTTTCAAATTCTTTTAACCCAAATCCTCTTGTAGTTGCTGCCTGCGAACCAAGTCTGATACCAGAGGTAACCATAGGGCTTTCTGTATCAAAAGGAATTCCATTTTTATTACAAGTTATATTTGCTCTTGATAAGCTTTCAGAAGCTAAATTACCTTTAACGTTGAAAGGTCTTAAATCAACAAGCATTAAATGAGTGTCAGTACCACCTGAATAAATCTTAAAACCATTATTTTTTAATGTCTCAGATAGAATTTTTGCATTAGCTAAAACCGTTTTTATATAATCTTGAAACTCAGGCTTAAGTGCTTCTAAAAATCCAACAGCCTTAGCCGCAATAATATGCATTAATGGACCACCTTGGTACCCTGGAAATACTGCTGTATTAAATTTTTTAGCCAAATCTTCATGGTTTGTTAAAATAATTCCACCTCTTGCGCTTCTAAAAACTTTATGAGTTGTTGAGGTAACAACATGAGCATAATCACATGGATTTGGATATCCTTTTCCAGCAACTAATCCTGAAAAATGTGCCATATCTACCATTAAATATGCTCCAACTTTATCTGCAATTTCTCTAAACCTTTTAAAATCAATTACTCTTGAATAAGCACTACCGCCAGCAATAATTAATTTTGGTTTGTTTTCTAGAGCTAATTTTTCTACATTATCGTAGTCTATCAATTCACTTTTTTTATCTACATCATAACCTATTGCGTTAAACCATTTTCCAGACATAGAAATTTTCAAGCCATGTGTTATATGTCCGCCTGAATTTAAACTCATACCCAAAAAAGTATCTCCAGGTTTTAACAATGCCAAAAAGACTGCACCATTAGCTTGAGCACCTGAGTGTGGTTGGGCATTTGCAAATTTACAATTAAATAGTTTTTTCAATCTTTGAATTGCTAATTCTTCAGCAACATCAACGTGTTCGCATCCATTATAATATCTTTTACCTGGATATCCCTCGGCATATTTATTTGTTAAAACAGAACCTTGGGCTTCTAATACAGCTTGGGAGACTATGTTTTCAGATGCAATTAGCTCAATATGATTTTGTTGTCTTATTAATTCATCATTAATTGCTTTAAAAACATCAGGGTCAGCATCTGATAGACTTTTTTCAAAAAAGTCATGATAACTTGAATTTAAATATTTGCTTTCACTAGACATAATTAAAATTTTTACTTATATTTTTTTAACTCTTTTGTTGTGTCTTCCACCTTCAAATTTTGTTTTAAAAAAAACATCTATTAGCTTTAATGCAGAGTTTTTTTTTGTCAACCTTGAACCTAATGTAATGACATTTGAGTTATTATGCAATCTAGATAATTTAGTGTTTTTTGTTGTGTAACACAATGCTGCTCTAATTTTTTTGTGTCTATTTGCTGCCATCGACATTCCTAAGCCAGATCCACATATCAAAATTCCATAATTTTTATCATTTTTTTCAACTTTTCTGCATAGCTTATGGGCAAAAAAAGGATAATTTACAGAAATAGAACTATTGTCAGTACCTAAATCAACTAGATTAATTTTTTTTATTAATTTTTTTTTTATGAATTCTTTTAGTTTGTATCCAGCGTGATCTGATGCAATATATATTTTTTTCAATCTAGTTAAATTTATAATCTAATACGCAAGCTACAAGATGGACTCTATTTTCTTCTCCACCATTAAAAGCATTATGATATTTAGTATTATTTGTAATCCATACAGAACCGTCTGCAGGCATATGTTTGGCTTTTTCATCTATTACCATTAAACACCCAGGGTTTGTATATATAGGTATATGTAATCTTGGTTCAGGGTCACGATGCCAGCTTAAAGTTGATCTTGGTTCTTTTAACAAAAGTCTTACTCTTCCAAGTTTATACTTCTTTGATAAGAGGTCATAAACTTCTTTAAAATAAGTGTGTTCAAAATCTTTAACAAACTCTGTATACTTATGTTCTTTTATACTCACATCTCTTAAAACTTCTTTACCCGAAGAATCTGGTTTCGTCCAATAAACACCCCTAACCTTACTTCCTTTAATTGAATCTGGATCACCAGGTATTTGATTTAAAGATATAGCAGCAAAGTGTGGGATCCCTAGACTAGTATCAAATCCTTTTATTTTTAAAACTTGATTGCAAGCATCTTGTAGTTTTTTTATATCAAAATTTACATCTTGCTTTTGAAAATCACTATGAATATTTAATTTATGATTTTTATTTAACTGAATAACTTGAGTCATTTATTTTTAAATAATTACTTTATTTATATTTATAATACATATATCTATTGTCGCATATATAAAATTTGTTGAGAATGATTATCACTGGAAAATACCCGAATTTAAGATTAAGAAGAAGTAGACAACACAAATGGTCAAGGAGACTAGTTAAGGAAAACAACTTATCTGCAAATGACCTTATACAACCAATATTTTTAGTTGAAGGTAAAAATAAAAAAATTCCTGTAAAAAGTATGCCTGATGTTTATAGGTATAGCGTAGATAGATTGACACAAATAGTCGATAAATCACTTTCAAATAAAATACCAATGATAGCATTATTCCCTTTTACAAATCCTAAACTTAAAAATAAACTAGGAACAGAGTCGTTGAACCAAGATAATTTGGTTTGCAAAGCTATTCAGTTAGTAAAAAAAAAATATAAAAATTCGATTGGAATAATGTGTGATGTAGCATTAGATCCCTATACCTCTCATGGTCATGATGGCTTAATAAATAATAATAAAATTTTAAATGATGAAACTGTAGATATTTTAATTGAGCAATCTTTGCTACAAGCTGAAATGGGATGTGATGTAATAGCACCTTCAGATATGATGGACGGTAGAATTGGAAAAATTAGAAAAGCATTAGATACAAATAATTTCAAAGACACTCAAATATTATCTTATGCTGTAAAGTATGCTTCAAATTTTTATGGGCCATTTAGAGATGCTGTTGGTTCAAAAAAAATCCTCAAGGGTGATAAAAAAACATATCAAATGGATTATAACAACAGATTAGAGGCAATTAGAGAAGTGGCATTAGATATAAAAGAAGGTGCGGACATGGTAATGATTAAGCCAGGAATGCCTTATCTAGATATAATAAAAGATATAAAAGATAATTTTAAATTACCAGTGCTCGCATATCAAGTATCTGGGGAATATAGTATTATTTCAAATGCTATTAAAAACAAATTAATAAACGAAGACTCAATTATCGAAGTTCTTACTGCATTTAAAAGAGCTGGTGCAAATGCTGTTGTAACTTATTTTGCAAATCAAATAGCGAAAAAACTTAAATAAATCAATTTTTAATTATATTTAAAAAATCAATTCTAGATTTGGGATGTGTAATATTATTTGGTTTCAAAATAGATTTGTCTAAAAAGTCTGTAACCAGTTTTAAACCATTTAAAATTTGGGGTAAATTTTTTTCATTTTTGTTATTTTCTATTAAAAAAGAAGGGACATATTTTTTTTGGTCATTGCTCGAAACAAAATAAAAATTCTCACCATTTATAGTTTCTTTACTTACAATGCTTTTAAGTTCAAGATCGTATCCAATTAATTTAAATAAATTTAGTTCCCAAAAAATAAGTTCATTAATCCAATTATCGTTATTTAAATTCTCAAAAAAAATATTAATAAGTTTAAAAATCTCATTATTTGTTTGATTGTCAACAGTTAGTAATTTTACTAAATTCATAGTACTGATAATACAAGATAATTTTTTTGGATTATCTAAATAATGTGGAGTTGTAATTTCATTAATTTCTATTTTGAAATAACCTAGTTGATTTTCATTTTTAGATTTAAATGAAATATGAAATTTATTTCCTACTAAAAGATAGTTTTTAATTTTTTTTGATGTGGCGCCATATAAAACACCTGAAACTTTGCCATGTACCGAAGTATAAAATTCAATTATCGCTGAGTTCTCACCATATCTGTTTCTATTAAGTAAATATCCATCATCATCCCACTGCATTATAGATCCAAACTTGATAATAAATTTTTTGCAGCATTTTGCTCAGCCTTTTTTTTTGAGTCACCAACACCATCATAAAATATAGTATTTTCAAGTTTTACTGCTATTTTAAATTTTGGATTATGTCTTGGTCCACTTGAAGAAATAAACTTATAATTTGGTAATTTCTTAAAATATTTCAATGAGTATTCTTGCAATTTGGTTTTTGAATCAATAAAAGTTTGTTCTGAAAGATCCAGATATTTTTTCCAGTTTTTTAAAATAAATTTTTCGGTAAATTGAAATCCTTTATCGTAATATATTGCTCCTATAAGTGCTTCTGTACAATCTGATACAATTTTATTTACAATTACATTTTTTTTAATTCTTTTATCAAATTGCTTTCCAACAATGATAAATTGATTAAGTCCTAAGGCTGTCCCAACTTCTAAACATTTATTTCGATTAACAAGAGATGCTAGTTTTTTATCTAATATGCCTTCTTTTTCATCTGGATATAAGCTTATTAATTTAATTGATATCACTAAGCCTAAAATTCTATCTCCTAGAAATTCAAGTTTTTCAAAATTATTTTCAGGGTCAAAGCTTTTGTGAGTAATAGATTTTTTAAGTAAATTTAAATCTTTAAATTTTATATTAATAATTTTCTGTAATTTTTGAATTTTAGTATCCATTAATTAATTTTTTTAAAAAATCGATCGAATCTTATTATATTACTCCAATTCCAAAACTTAAATATACTACCAACTTTAATATCAGATGAAAAAAATATAAACCTGGCCTTACCGACTAAATTAATTTTATTAACATAGCCGACATCACTTAAATACCTGCTATCTTTTGAACAATCTCTATTATCACCTAAAAAAAAGTAATGATCTTCAGGTATTATAAATTTATCTGAATTTTGAAAACTATATTTTTTTCTATAAACTGCAGTATACTTTTTTCCATTTGGAAGTTTTTCCTCAAAGGAATTAACAGTAATTTGTTCATTTCCACAATAAGCTTTTTGATCTGATGAAATGATACTTTTGAATATTTGGTTATTATTTAAATATAAATCGCCATTAATAAATTGAATTTCGTCACCAGGTAATCCAATTAGTCTTTTAATGTAGTCAGTCCTATTGTCTGCTGGAGTTTTGAAAACAATTATATCACCTCTTTTTGGCTCAGAAAAAAGATATCTTTTTTGAGATAAATTTGGACTAAACGGAAATGAATGTTTGCTATAACCATATGTATATTTTGTGACAAATAATCTATCTCCAACTAAAAGATTCGGTTCCATTGAGGAAGATGGTATATAAAACGGCTGGAGAAATAAGGATCTTATAATTATTGCAATAACAAGAGCATAAATTAAGGTTTTAATATTTTCTATAATAATTTTTTTACTAAGCATTATTTTTTTTGAATAACTACAAAAGCAATAGAATATTTTTTTTCATCTGATAATGATAGAAAAATTTCCAAATTATTTGATTTAAATTTTTTTTTTAAAAATATTTTTAATTTATTTATAATATTAAATTTTGGTTTACCCAATCGATCATTTACTATGGATATATCTTTAAAATTTATATTATATCTAATGCCTGTGCCTATAGCTTTAACTAAGGCCTCTTTTGCAGCGAATCTCTTTGAATAGTAGTTTGATTTATTCTTATATTTCTTGGATAAACTAATTTCTTTTTTCGAAAATACTCTTTTAACAAATTTGTTATTCCTTATAGCTTTATTTATTCTAACGTTTTCAACAACATCTGTTCCGATACCAATTATAGTCATTATTTTTTGTTAATAATTTTTTTAAATTTATTTATTACTTTAAACAATCCATCATTAATCGACTCACCGATTATAAAATGACCAATATTAAATTCTACAATATCTTTTATTCTGGATAAGTAATTGGCAGTTTTATAATCGATTCCATGGCCCGCATGAACTTCTAAATTTAAAGATTTAGCATAATTTGTACAATTTTTGATTTTTGCAAATTCATATTTAAAGTTCTTATTTTTTTTAATTAAATTTGATATTTTTCCGGTGTGTAACTCTACACAATTTGATCCTAAAAGTTTTGATAGTTTAATATCTTCCATATTTGGATTAATAAACAAACTAGTACGAATATTGTTTTGATTTAGTTTTTTAATAATTATTTTAATTATTTTTTTATTTTTTTTAATATTTAACCCACCCTCTGTGGTTATTTCTTTTCTTTTCTCTGGGACTAAACAGACAAATTTAGGTTTTCTTTTTAATGCTATATCTAGCATTTTTCTATTTGATGCCATTTCTAAATTAATTGGTATTTTTGATTTAACCAATAATGACAAATCCTTATCTTTTATATGTCTTCTATCTTCTCTTAAATGAACAGTTATAGAATGAGCGCCATAACTCATAATTGTTTTTGCAGATTGTATAATATTTGGGTGTCCTTCGTTTCTAGCATTCCTCAATGTAGCTATATGATCTATATTGATACCTAGTCTCCTCATATTAATTTTCTACTACCAGGCACCGATATTGGTAAATTCTTGAGACTAGTGGGTAAATTTTTCTTTTTAAATGTAGGAATTTTAATCTTTACTTGAGAAATTATTTTTTTTTTAATTTTTAAATTTTTTTTATTTGACCTATCAATTATGCAGGCAAATCCTGCAAGTTTAGCATTATATTTTTTAATTAGTTTTACACACTCTAAACTAGATTTGCCTGTAGTAATTACGTCCTCAACAATTAAAACTTTTGAATTTTTTTTAATATTAAAACCTCTCCTTAAATTAAATTTACCAGATACCCTTTCACAGAATATTGTTTCTTTATTTAGCAATCTACCTATTTCATATCCTACAATTATACCTCCCATTGCAGGGGATAAGATTAAATCAAAATTCTTTATTCCTTTTTTAATTTTTTTACTTAATGAAATGCATATTTTTGATGCTAAACTTGGATGACTTAATAATTTAGCACACTGAATATACATTGGTGAATGAAGACCGGATGATAAAATAAAATGACCCTCTAAAAGAGCGTTAGTTTTTTTTAAAACCACCAAAGAGTCTTTTAAAGAAAGCATATTTTTTATTTTTATGTCTAATAATTTTGAAATTATATTCTTTTTGTTTTAGCTCACTAATAAGTTTTGTAAAGTTTTTCAAGTCATGTATTATAAGATTAAATCTAAAATTAATTGATTTTTCAGTTTTTTCGACCATTTCTACACTTGAAATATTAACATTATTTAAACCAATCATGGTTGTAACATCTCCAAGTTTGCCTGGTTGATCAGTTAAAGATATCCATAATGTCGTATTATATTTTTTTGTTTTTAAACTTTTAACATTCTCTTTGTACTGCCAGTATCTCCTTATTGCAGCCCTGGCTTTTCCAGTTTTTGTTGATGTAAGCCAATGCAATGATGGGGATGCTTTTTTTGAGGTAATTATCTTGACTACATCTCCATTTATAAGAGTACTTTGTAAAGGACTGTTTTTACCATTAATTTCACATCCAATCGCCGCGTCGCCAACTTTAGTATGAACTGCATAAGAAAAATCAATAGGAGTAGCATCTTTGGGGAGTTTAATAATCATACCTTTAGGTGTAAAACAAAAAACATGTTCTTTAAACATCTGAAGTTTTGTATATTCAAAATAATGTTCTGGATTTTGATTTTTATCTATAATTTCAACCAAATCTTTTAACCAATCGTATTCTTTCCAGGTAAGAGAATTAAATTTTTCAGATGATTTATACTTCCAGTGAGAGGCAACGCCTCTTTCAGCAAATTCATGCATTGGCATTGTTCTAATTTGAATTTCAATTGGCCTCTTGTTAGGGCCAATAATTGCAGTGTGAATGGATTGATAATTGTTGATTTTGGGTGATGATATATAATCTTTAAACTTACCAGGTATGCAATTGTAAATCGAATGTAATACTCCAAGGGCCTTATAACAATCCTCAATACTATTTAAGATTATACGAAATCCAATTATATCTGTAATTTGTTCTAGTGATACTCTTTTTTTTTGAATTTTCCTCCAAATTGAGAATGGAGTTTTTTCTCTACCAATTATTTGAGATGTTAAATTATTTTGATTTAAAATATCACTGAATTCATAAGAAATTGTTTTAAATGTAATTGATCTATTATCTTTAATTTCATCTAACCTATTGTTAATTAACTCTCTTGCATCATTGTTTAAAACTTTAAAAGACAAATCCTCAAGTTCGTCTCTTATTCTATTCATACCCATTCTATCTGCTAAAGGTGCATATATTTCCATAGTCTCTTTTGCTTTTCTAATTTGTTTATTTTTATCTTTAAGAAAATGAATAGTTCTCATGTTGTGAAGTCTATCTGCAATTTTAACAAGTAGAACTCTGATATCTTTTGATGTTGCGATAATTAATTTTCTGAAATTTTCTGCTTTAGAATTTTCAACAGCTTTATTTTCAAATTCAGATATTTTAGTTACACCGTCAACTAAATCCGCAACCTCTTGGCCAAATTCGTTTTTTATAGTTTCATAAGTTGCGTGGGTATCTTCAATTGTATCATGTAAAAGGCCAGTAGCAATTGTAGCACTATCTAATTTAAGATCAGTTAATATATCAGCGACAGCTACTGGATGAAATATATACGGAACACCTTCATCTCTTTTTTTGTGTTTTATGAGCTTTAAGAGCAAAATCGTAAGCCTTATTTAAAGTTTCTGGATTTAGAAACTTATTATATGTTTTGATCTTAGATATTAAATCATCAGATTTGAGCATAATTTATTATATCACTAAATTAAATTTGTTTAATAGTAGTTAAAGATTTAGGGCTCAATTTACACATTAAATCAATTATATTTGTATTATTTAGAGGATGTTTCCAATTTTTTTCTATCTCATATAATGGAAACAACACAAAATTACGATTTTTCATTCTTGGATGAGGAACTATTAATCGATGAGATCCAACTACAAAATTCATGTTTTTCCCGTTAAAATCGATTATATCAATATCACAAGTTCTAGGGCTATTTTTTACAGTTTTTATTCTGCCTAATCTTTTCTCAATTTTTTTAATTTCTAAAAAAAGAACATTAATTTTAAGGCTTGTTTTAATTTTAATTACTATATTATTAAAATCTGGATATTTTTCATTTGGCCAAGCTGGAGTTAAATAAAAACTTGAACAATTTAATATTTTTATTGGAGCATTTTCTAATAAGGTTTTTGCCCTATTAATATTTTGTACCTTATCACCTAAATTAGAACCAATTGCTAAATAACAAATATTAACTGGATTTTCTGAAATATCTTGCTTTATCACGGTTCCAATCTCTTGTTTTTTTAGTTTGTCTTTTATCAAACTGTTTTTTTCCTTTAGCAACAGCAATTTCTATTTTTGCCTTTCCTTTTTTAAAATACATTTTTGTAGGTACTAAAGAAAATCCATCAGTATTGATTTTTCCGATCAATTTATTTATTTCCTTTTTATTTAATAATAATTTTCTTTCTTCATAGGGATTGTGATTTGATCCTGAGGCTTGTTCATATATTGGTATATGTGAATTTACTAAAAAAATTTCACCGTTTTTTTCTATTGCATATGAATCAGCAATATTAATTTTTCCTAATCTTATTGATTTAATTTCAGACCCTTTTAAAACTATACCCGCCTCAATTAAATCATTAAAAAAAAAGTTAAAACTTGCTTTTCTATTTAGACAAATTATTTTTAAACCAGAATTGGTTTTATTTTTCATTAACTTAAAAGTTTTGCTGCGCGTAAGGCTTTTGTGACTTCTTCCTGAGTTTCCTTATTGATTTTAACTAACGGTAACCTTATTGAGTCATCGCATAATCCTAAAAGTTTTGCAGCGTACTTAACTGGAGCAGGATTGCTTTCAAGAAATAAAGATTTATGTAAAGGTTGTAGCAATTGATCTATTCTTTCTGCTTCTTTTATTTCATTATCAAACTTAGATTTAGAACACCTTTGCATATCAGAACATAGTTTTGGAGCAATGTTGGCAGTAACAGATATAATTCCAACACCACCTCTTTTATTAAACTCAAATGCAAGACCATCCTCACCTGTAAGCTGAATAAATTCATGACCTAATTTTTCAATTGTTTGATCTAATCTTTTTAAATCCCCTGTTGCATCTTTTACTCCAGAAATGTTTTTTAGTTCAAATAATCTTGCCATAGTATCAACCGTCATATCAATTACACATCTGCTAGGAATATTATAAATTATTATTGGAAGACTTGTATTATCATTAATTGCTTTATAATGCTGATACAAACCTTCTTGAGTAGGTTTATTATAATAAGGTGTAACGACTAAAGCACCATCAGCACCAGCTTTTTCTGCATGTTTGGTTAATTCTACAGCTTCAGCTGTTGAATTAGATCCTGTTCCTGCAATAACCGGGATTTTGCCTTTAGCCTCTTTTATACAAAGTTCTATTACCTTTTGATGTTCATCATGACTTAATGTTGGGGATTCACCTGTTGTTCCAGCGGGCACTAATCCATTGGTTCCATTTTCAATATGAAAATTAATTAATTTAATATAGTTTTCAGTGTCTAATTTATCATCTTTAAATGGTGTTATTAGAGCAACATTTGATCCTTTAAACATAAATACTTATAACATAGTTTAAAGATTCATTTATAAATATATGTTAAAAAAAATAATTAAAATTATCGCTTTAATTACAGTTTTTTTGCTTCCGATACAATTTGCCTTATCAAATGAATTAATTTTACCTAAAAAAAAACCTGCTCTTTCAGATGAAATTATAAAAGAAAAGATTATTAAGGGTGAAATTGTTCCTTTAAAAAAACCTTCACATGATGATGAGGTGCAAATAGCCAAAAAGGATGAGGAGAAGATACAGAAAGTAACAAAAAAAATTGATGGGGAAATAATACCAAAGAATAAGCCGCTTGTTGTAAATACTACTAAGTCTAAAAAGGCAAAAAAAATCTAAATATTATTCAAAAAAAGATTTTGAAATTGGGAAAACCTCTATCAAGTATATGGAACAAAGAAAGTGGTCCCTTGCTGAAAAAACTGCAAAAAAAGCAAAGGATAAATCTATATATAAATTTATTAGGTGGAAACATCTAATTACAACTGGAAATCAGTTATCTTTTTATGATTATAAAGCATTTATTCAACAAAGTCCAAACTACCCTAGAATTGGAAGAGTAAAGTATTTAGCTGAACATAAAATTTCAACAAAAAATTTATCACCAAAATCTATAATTGAATGGTTCAATCAACATCCACCACTAAGTGGGTTTGGTAAATTGATTTTAGGAGAAGCCTTAATAAGTAAAGGAGATGTAGTAAAAGGAGAAAATTTAATCAAGTCTGGTTGGATTACTGCAGATTTAAGTAGAAATGATATGAAGTTTTTTAGAAAAAAATTCAAAAAAATTCTCAATTCATCTGACTACATTAAAAGAGCTGATTATCTTTCATATGAAAACAAATACTGGGATTTAAAAAGAATGTTAAGATATTTGCCTAAAGATTATGAACTTCTATATACGGCAAGACAACTTTTAATGAGTAGATCATACGGAGTTGATGCAGCAATTAGTAAAGTTCCAAATAAATTAAAAAATGATGTTGGATTAAACTATGACAGATTAAAATGGAGAAGAAAAAGAGGTAGAGTTGATGGATCTTTAGAAATTTTGTTAAAAGTTAAAAATACAAAAGAATATTTAGTAAGACCAGATAAGTGGTGGATTGAGAGAGCAATAATTGGAAGATCATTAATATATAAAAAAAAATATGAAACTGCCTATAAAATTGTAAGTAGACATGCTCTTAATGAAGGGCCAGAATATGCTGAAGCAGAATGGATGAGTGGTTGGATAGCTTTAAGCTTTTTAAAAGACCCAATTCTTGCAGAAAATCATTTTAAAAATTTTTATAATAATGTTGGATACCCAATAAGTTTGTCTAGAGGTGCTTTTTGGTTAGGTAGAACCTATGAAAAAATTGGAAAGAAAGATCTAGCTATAGAATGGTACACTGAAGCATCTAAATTTCTCACAACATACTATGGTCAATTAGCACATTTAAAAATAAAACCTAATGAAAATTTTCAATTAAATGAACTTATGGAAGTTGATAAAATTTTTGCAGAAAATTTTTATAAAAATGAAGTGGTCAAAGTAATTTATTTATTAAATGAGCTAAACAAAGACAAATATACAAAACATCTACTAAGAGGTCTTGCGAGTAGTGATCCTGAATTAGGTAGCGAGGTACTCGCTGCAAAACTAGCTACAGATATTTCTAGATTTGACTTTGCAATACAAATAGCAAAATTAGCTTCATATGAAAAAAGATTTCATAACAAATATAATTACCCAGTAATAAGTACTCCAAAATATATTAACGGTAGAAAGATTCCAGAGAGTGCTTTTATATTATCTATAATAAGACAAGAAAGTGAGTTTGATATATCAGCTAATAGTCACGCTGGTGCAAAAGGATTGATGCAATTAATGACTTACACTGCAAAGGTGGTTGCTAAACAAGCTAAACTTCCTTATTCAAAATCAAGACTAACAACAGACCCTGAATATAATGTTAATTTGGGTTCACATTACATTGCGGGTCTTATTTTAGAATATGATGGTTCCTATCCATTTTCGATTGCTGCTTATAATGCTGGACCAAAAAGAGTTAGATATTGGAAAAAAATAAATAAAAATCCCCAAAAAAATCAAATAGATTATATAGATTGGATAGAATTAATAAAATTTAAAGAAACAAGAAATTATGTTCAAAGAGTATTAGAAAATTACAATGTGTATAGATATATATTAGCTCAAAAACCAATTAAACTTAAAAACTTCTTCAAAAACGATCCATTATACTAATTGATTATGGCGGAAAGGGAGGGATTCGAACCCTCGGTACATCTTTCGACGCACGACGAGTTAGCAACCCGTTGGTTTAAACCAGCTCACCCACCTTTCCGTTTATACCTGTGTAACTTGAAATCATTGAATATTCAATATTAATCAAGTATTTATTGCTCAATGAAAAATAAATACTCAATATTTTCTTTATTTAAAAATGCTTTTTCAGGGCATGAAAATTGGCAGAGAGCTTGGAGAGACCCAGAGCCAAAGAAAGAATATGATGCAATAATTGTAGGGGGTGGTGGACATGGGTTAGCTACTGCTTACTATTTAGCAAAAAAACATAATATGAGAAATATTGCTGTTGTAGAAAAAGGTTGGATTGGCGGAGGTAATACAGGAAGAAACACAACGATAATAAGATCAAATTATTTGTGGGATGCAAGTGCTGGTTTATATGATCATGCATTAAAAATTTGGGAAGGTTTATCACAAGATTTAAACTATAACGTTATGTTTAGTCAGAGAGGGGTTATGAACCTTGCTCATAATCTTCAAGATGTAAGAGACTTAAAAAGAAGAACACACGCTAATAGACTTAATGGTATTGACGCTGTTTGGTTAAATACAGATGAAGTAAAAAAATTTTGTCCAATAGTAAATACCTCACCTAATATTAGGTATCCTGTATTGGGTGGTACTTTACAAAGAAGAGCTGGAACAGCAAGACATGATGCTGTTGCGTGGGGATACGCAAGAGGAGCAGACGAACTAGGCGTAGATATAATTCAAAATTGTGAAGTTAAAGGTATTAAAAGAAACGGAAATAAAATTGAAGGAATTGAAACAACTAGAGGATTTATTAAATCAAAGAAAATTGGAGTAGTTGCTGCTGGTCATTCTAGTGTAATAGCAAGTATGGTTGATATAAGATTGCCACTTGAAAGTAAACCTTTACAAGCATTAGTCTCTGAACCAGTCAAACCAATAATCGATACTGTAGTAATGTCCAATGCTGTACATGCTTATGTAAGTCAATCTGATAAAGGTGAATTGGTTATTGGTGCAGGAACAGATTCTTACGTGTCATATTCACAAAAAGGAAGTCATGATGTTGTTGAAGGAACATTAAAAGCTATCTTAGAACTTTACCCAATATTTAGTAGAATGAAAATGTTAAGACAATGGGGAGGAATAGTAGATATTTGTCCTGACGCTAGTCCAATAATTAGTAAAACGAATATAGAGGGTTTATATTTTAATTGCGGATGGGGAACTGGAGGTTTTAAAGCAACTCCTGGATCTGGAGATCTTTTTGCACATACTATAGCAAACGATGAACCACATAAATTAAACGCTGCTTTTAGTTTAAATAGATTTGTAAGTGGCGACCTTGTTGATGAACATGGAGCAGCTGCTGTAGCACATTGATGTTTTTAATTAATTGTCCATATTGTGGTGAAAGAGACCAAAGTGAATTTTCATCTGGTGGAGAAGCTCATATTGAAAGACCAAAACAACCAACAGAACTAAGTGATGATGAATGGGCTGATTTTTTATTTATGAGAAAAAATATTAAAGGTGTTCAGTTTGAAAGATGGAATCATTCGCATGGATGTAGAAAGTGGTTCAACTTAATCAGAGACACATCTAACGATAAAATACATGGTATATACAAAATGGGTGAAAAACCACCAAAAGTATAATTTATGTCTAATTTTAGGATTAATAAAACTAACTTTGTAGACCAAACAAATAGAATTTCATTTAAATTTGATGGAAAAACTTTTTTTGGTTTTAAGGGTGATACATTGGCATCTGCATTGATAGCTAATGGTATTCATCTAGTTGGAAGAAGCTTCAAATATCATAGACCTCGAGGAATAATGACATGTGGCTCAGAAGAACCAAATGCAATATGTCAGATTAATGATAAATCTAATTTAACAGAGCCAAATGTAAGAGCTACAGAGATTGAACTATACGAAGGTTTAGAGGCAAATAGTCAAAATTGTTGGCCTAATGTGAAATTTGATATTGGAGGAATTAATAATTTAATTTCACCGTTTATTCCAGCTGGATTTTATTACAAAACTTTTATGTGGCCAAAAAGTTTTTGGAAGAGCGTATACGAACCTTTAATTAGGAAAACTGCAGGTTTAGGAAAATCGCCAATAAAGCCAGATCCAGAAATATATGATCACAAATATGTTCATTGTGATGTTCTGGTAATTGGAGGTGGTATATCAGGTATTATATCTGCAAAGTTATCTGCAAAAAATAATTTAAATACAATATTAATTGATGATAAAAAAGAGTTAGGTGGTTCTACTATATTTCAAGAAAATGAAATTTTTAAAATTAATAACAAGATTTCAAAAGATTGGTTAATAAATGAAATTAATGAAATTAAAAAACTTAAAAATCTCCAAATAAAAACTAGAACTAGTGTAGCGGCTTATCATGATTATAATTATCTTTTAGCAAGGGAAAGTTTAAGTGATCATTTGTCAAAAAATGAAAAAGATGGATTTGTAAGGCAAAGACTTTGGAAAATAAGAGCAAAAAAAGTTATTATCGCAACAGGTGCTATTGAAAGACCTCTGGTTTTTAATAATAATGATAGACCAGGAATCCTATTAGCTAGTTCGATAAATAAATATTTAAACTATTTTGGTGTTACATGTGGTTTAAAAAATGTGATTTTCACTAATAATGATAGTGCGTATGAGGTGGCTATTTCATTAAATAAAAAAGGTATAGATGTAAAAATTATTGATATTAGAAAAAGATCAGAATCAGAGTTAATAAAAGAGACAGAAAAATTAGGGATTAAAATTTTTTGGAATTCAACAATTACTAGTACTTTTGGTTACAGAAAAATTAATTCTATAGAAATTATGAGTTTATCAGAAGATGGGTCTAATGTTATAGGTGAAAAAAATAAAATTTCTTGTGATTGTCTGGGAATGAGTGGAGGATGGACACCAATGGTTCACATGCACACACAATCTGGTGGAAAATTAAATTTCCGTGAAACTGATCAAGTATTTTTACCTAAAGAATTTTCAGATAACAGAATAAGTGTTGGATCTTCAAATGGACATTTTGAACTTGATGAAATTATAAAATTGACCAACGATACAGTTAAAAAGTTTTTAAATATTCAAGAGACAGATTTAGATGACGCTGATATTTCATGTTCAAAAGAATTAGAAAAAAGAAACATATGGTTACTACCTAATTATATATCTATAGGAAAAAATAAATCTTTTATTGATTTTCAAAATGATTCTACAGCAAAAGATATCAAATTGGCGATGAGAGAAGGTTTTAAATCTATAGAACATGTAAAAAGATATACAACAACTGGAATGGCTACAGACCAGGGTAAATTATCAAACATGCATGCGCTTGGTATAATAGCTGAAACAGCTGCTGTGAAAATGGGCTCATTAGGTACTACTACTTTTAGACCCCCCTTCACTCCTTTAACATTTGGAACTATAGTTGGGAGAAGTGTTGGTAAATTTTTTGATATTGTAAGAAAAACACCAATGCATGAATGGCATGTAAAAAATAATGCAGAATTTGAAAATGTAGGTCAATGGAAAAGAGCTTGGTACTATCCTAGAAATAACGAAAACATGCATCAATCTGTTCAAAGAGAAAGTAAGGCTGCTAGAGATAGCGCCGGAATTTTGGATGCTTCAACATTGGGAAAAATTGACATTAAAGGGTCTGATGCGACTGAATTTTTAAATAGAGTATATACAAATGCATGGTCAAAATTATCTATAGGTAAATGTAGATATGGGCTTATGCTAAACGAAGATGGCATGGTATATGATGATGGTGTTACAACAAGGATAGATGAAAATCATTATTTAATGACAACTACAACTGGTGGAGCAGCAAATGTATTATCTAAATTAGAAGATTATTTGCAAACTGAATGGCCCGAACTAGATGTTTGGTTAACATCTGTAACTGATCATTATGCTACAGCAAGTATATGTGGGCCTAATTCAAAAAAAATCTTAAAGAAACTATTTTCAGACATAGAGTTCAATGATCAAAATTTTCCACACATGTCATTTAAAAATGCCAAAATTGGTGGAATAGATTGTAGAATAATGAGAATTAGTTTTACTGGTGAACATAGCTACGAAATAAATATAGAGGCAAAATATGGAAACTCATTATGGGAAAAATGTATCGACGCTGGTAAAGATTTTAATATTACACCTTATGGAACAGAGACAATGCATTTACTTAGAGCAGAAAAAGGCTTTATTATTGTAGGACAAGATACAGATGGAACAATGACACCAATCGATCTTCAAATGGATTGGATCGTTAGTAAAAAAAAATATGATTTTATAGGTAAAAGATCATTGTATAGAAGTGATACAATGAGAGAAGATAGAAAACAATTGGTAGGATTATTAACTGATAAACCTAATACTGTACTAGAGGAAGGTGCTCAAATAGTTCATGAAAAGAATAACAAACCAATAGAAATGATTGGTCATGTAACCTCAAGTTACTTTAGTCCAAATCTCAATAAATCAATTGCTTTGGCAGTGGTTAAAAATGGAAGAAAACTTAAAGGTCAAAAATTATTAGTACCTATGAGAGATCAAACCATAAATGTAACTGTTTCAGATTTTATTTTTTATGACAAAAATAACGAGAGATTAAATGCTTGATATTAAATTACCTGAATTCGAAAAAAAAGTTTATCCTGATTTAGAGTTAAGTTTATTAGAACCATCCTATAAAATTAATCTTAGAGGTAAAAACCGTGATTTTTTTACAAAGGCTGGAAAATTGCTTTCAATTATGTTGCCAATAGAAAGTAACACAAGTGCAAATATAAAAAATATTAATGCCCTTTGGTTAAGTCCAGATGAATGGTTGATATATGGAAAAGATATAGATAAAAATTTAGAAACTAATTTAAATAATGAAATTTCAAAATTAAAATACGGTTCAGTTACAAATGTGTCAGATCAATGGGTAATTATTAATTTTAAAGGAAAAAATATTTTTGAGGTATTATCAAAAGGATCACCCTTTAATTTTAATAATTTTAAAGGAAAAAAAAATGTTGTTGTTCAAACATTATTAAATCATGTCGATGTTATTTTACATCATCAAGAAATCAATGATTTAAATTTATTTGTCAGAAAATCCTTCTCAGAACACCTATGGTTATGGATTAACGACAGCTCCAGATTTATTTAGTTTTAATCTCATATAATTAAATGTGAATAAAAAGTATCCTGTGGAAAATAACCAATTAATTATCACCCATATCCAAAAAAACTGAGTAAATGAAGCATCATATAACTTTGCAAAATAAAATACTGTAACAGGATTGAGTACATTTCTAAAAAAATTAGATATCATTGCATATTCAGATTTTTTTAAAGCCATAAAGAAACCATTTGATAAGAAAAAAATAGGATAAGCTGTCAAAACAAATGCTGATATTTGAAGGTATTTACCACCATATTCTATAACAGTTGGATCGTTTGAGAAAACACTTGTTATATGATTTGAAAAAATAAAAACAGTTACAGAACAAATTAACATTATAATTAAAGCATATTTAATAGCTCCAAAATAAGCTTCCTTTACTCTTTCAAAATTTCTTGCACCAAAATTTTGAGCGATAATAGTGATAATAGCAGTATTAATTCCTAAAATAGGTAATAAAACTACTTGCTCAATTCTTGTACCAACACCATATCCCGCGGTAGCATACTCCCCTGATAAACCAACATATGTAAAAATAATTCCTGCAGCAATTGAATATCCACATATTGATACAATAATAGGCATAGATTGAAAAAATATATTTTTAAAATAATAAAATTTAGGAACTAAGAATTCTTTGGTTAATTTTTTAATTCGATCGTTTCTTAAAACTTTTAATAAAACTATAATTAAAGCCACAGATTGTGCAATCAACGTTGATATACCTATACCCTTCATACCCAAAGCTGGAATAAACAAAAATCCAAATATTAAAATTGGATTTAAAATGATATTAATTAGGAATGATAATATTAAAACATTTCTGTATGTTTTCGTATCACCTTCTGCATGCAATAATGAATTAACTGCAACAACGATAATAAATAATATAGATCCTGAGAATATTATGTTTGTGTACTGAAGACCTAAATTTGTCACATATTCTGAAGAACCCATTAATTTAAAAATATCACCCGAGTAATTAAGTCCAATAAAAGTAATTATAATAGAAATTAATATTCCAAAATAAATTATATGTGAAAAATAGAATAAAGAATTTTTTTCATTTTTTTCACCAATGCTATTCCCAATTAGAGAAGTACCAGCAACTGTAACACCTATGGATGTTGCTATTATAATAAAATAAACAGGAAATGATTTACTTAAAGCAGATAATGCATCTGGTGATATTTTTCCTGCAAAAAAAGTGTCGACTATGTTGTATAAAGTTTGAAACAAAGTTCCAATCATCGCGGGGACTGCTAATTTTTGAATTAATTTTTTTATATCATCACTTAGAATGTTCATTTTAATTTTTTTTAAATTTATATTGAATTTTAGAATTTAAAATTTGTTTATGTCGTATAGTAAACCTTTTAATTTGTTCATCTGTTAAATTGTCATAGCACTTTGGGCATGAAAGTCCTATTTTATATTTTGTTGATTTCATTTCTTTATTAGATATTGGCATTCTACAAGCATTACATATTCCATAAGCACCAGGTTTAGTGTCTTTTTTAATTGTAACCCTATTATCAAAAACAAAACAATCCCCTTTCCACATGTTATATCTAGGTTTAATATTATTAAAATAATTAATTATACCACCTTTAAGCATATAAACATTTTTGAATCCTTTTTTGTAAAGGTAGTTAGATGCCTTTTCACAACGAATTCCACCAGTACAAAACATACCGATATGATCTTTTTTTTTAATGCCAGAAAGATAATTTTTAAATTCTCTGAAATTTTTAGTATTGGGATTTATTGCATTTTTAAAAGTTCCAACTTCATACTCAAATGGTTTACGAGCATCAATTATTTTATTATTTTTTTTATTCAAAAATTTATTCCACTGGAAAGGTGTTAAATAATTTTTTTTTATTTTTTGATTAAAATCATATTTTTCATTGATGGGTACTACTTCAGATTTAATTTTTATTTTAGCTTTTAAAAAAGGCACAAATTTTGAATGTGTAATGTTTTGAACATCAAATTTAGAAATATTTAAAACAAATAAAAGATATTTTTTAGCAACACTTATACTTTTTGGCGTACCAGATATTGTTCCATTTATTCCTTCAGGTGATAATATAATTAAACCTTTAATTGATAAAATATCTATCTTCTTAAATAATATAGTTTTAAGGTTTTTTAATTTTTTTATTTTTTTTAATTTATAAAAAGATAAAATTGTAATCATCTACTTCCAACATATGAAAAAACCATCACCAATTGGAAGAATATATTTATTAATTTTGGTTTTTTTAATATGATCATTAAAATTTTTAATTTTATTCGTTAATTTATCTTTTGCCAGATCGTTTATAACTTCACCTTTCCAAAGAATGTTATCAATAATTATAAAGCCATTTTTATTAAGTAATTTTAAACATTTATCAAAATATTTGATATAATTTTCTTTATCTGCGTCTATAAAAATTAAATCAAATTTTTTTCTTTTTTTTATTAGTTTATCAATTGCAATAATTCCATCTGATATTTCAGTATTAATTTTTTTTTCTACTTTTGCTTTAACAAAAAAACTTTTGGCTATTTTATTTTTACTTATGTCATTGTCTATAGTATGTATTTTACCATTTTTAGGTAAAGATAAAGCCATTGATAATGAGCTGTAACCAGTAAAAGTTCCGAGTTCTAAACATGATTTAATATTTTTCATTCTAATTATGAATTGTAGAAAATTACCTTGTAATATTGATATCTGAAGTCTTTTGATATGACCTAAATCTTCATTAAATTTAATTAACTCTTTTTGAACAGGGTGCAAATTGTTAGTATGAGATAATATATATTCGATCATTTTATGATCGATATTTATATTTTTATCCATTTAGTTTTTCTTTAAGTATTTTATTAATCAATTGAGGATTGCCCTTTCCTTTACTCTCCTTCATTACTTGACCAACAAAAAAACCAAATAATTTATCTTTTCCACTTTTATATTCCTTAACTTTATCCTCATTAGAGCTCAAAACTTTCTGTATCAAAACTTCTAAAGCTTTAGGATCGCTCTCTTGCTTTAATCCCTTTTCTTTGACAATAACGTTTGGATCTTCCTCATCTTTTGACATAATTTCAAATACAGTTTTTGCTATTTTTCCTGAAATTGTTCCATCTGATATTAAATTTAAAAGTTTTGACAAATTTTCAGGACCTATTGGACTCTGGCTTATTTCAAGATTTTTATCATTTAAAAGTGCAAATAGTTCGCCTGTTATCCAGTTAGCTGATAGTTTAACATCTGACTTTTCTATTACCTTTTCAAAATATTTAGATGTATCTAAATCTGAAACCAGTATTGTGGCTTCGTAAGGTGTTAGTTTAAACTTTTCGATAAAACGGTTCTTTTTTTGATCTGGTAACTCAGGTATTTCTTTTTTAACATTTTCAATATACTCGTCATTAAATTCCAATGGCAATAAATCTGGATCAGGAAAATATCTATAATCGTGAGCATCCTCTTTAGATCTCATAGATCTAGTTTGGTTTTTTTTAGTATCAAACAATCTGGTTTCTTGATCTATCTTTCCTCCCTCTTCTAATAATTCGACCTGTCTATTTGCTTCATATTCAATTGCCATTTGCATAAATTTAATTGAGTTTACATTTTTTATTTCACACCTAGTACCTAATTTATCATCACCAAATTTTCTAACGGATACGTTAACATCAGCTCTTAGAGATCCTTCCTGCATATTTCCATCACATGTTCCAAGATACCTCATTATAGATCTTAATTTTTTTATATATAAATTAACTTCTTCGGGGGATCTAAGGTCAGGTTTACTTACAATTTCCATAAGAGCAACACCAGATCTATTCAGATCAACCAATGTACTACCTGGATCTATATCATGTATGCTTTTTCCTGCGTCCTGTTCCAAATGTAGTCTTTCTATACCAATAGTTTTAGGACCTGATGGTAAGTCTAAAATAACATTACCCTCTCCAACAATTGGATCTTTATATTGTGAAATTTGATAACCTTGAGGAAGATCAGCGTAGAAATAATTTTTACGATCAAATATTGATTTTTTATGAATTTTAGCATTTAAACCAATGCCAGTTTTTACTGCTTGTTTAATGCAATATTCATTTATTACTGGAAGCATTCCTGGAAAAGCTGCATCAACTAAACTAACCTGAGTATTGGGTTCAGATCCAAATTTTGTTGCTGAAGTAGAAAATAATTTAGAGTCTGATAAAACTTGAGCATGTACCTCTAAACCAATAACAACTTCATATTTATTACCATTTTTTTCAATAACGTATTGGTCTTTGCTCACTTGATCCACCAATCTTTTATATTTAACTTAAAGTTAATTTTTTCTTCCATAGAATAAGCAATATTTAATATATTTTGCTCATCAAAAGGTTTGCCAATTATTTGAAGTCCTAAAGGATAATTATTTTTATCTAAGCCTGCAGGAATTGATATACCCGGCAAACCAGCTAAATTTACTGGAACTGTAAAAATATCATTTAAATACATTGAAACTGGATCATTTGATTTTTCCCCGACTTTAAATGCTGAACTGGGTGTGGATGGTGTTAAAATTGCATCAACCTTTTTAAAAACATCATCAAAGTCATTTTTGATTAATTTTCTTACTTTTTGAGCTTTTAAATAATAAGCATCATAATAGCCTGATGACAAAACATAAGTACCTATCATAATTCTTCTTTTTACTTCTTCACCAAAACCTTGGGATCTTGTTTTTTCATACATATCAATTAAATTTTCACCGTCTGCTCTCAGACCGTATTTTACTCCATCATATCTAGCTAAATTCGATGAAGCTTCAGCTGGTGCAACAATATAATAAGTCGGCAAGGCATAATTAGTATGTGGCAAAGAAATATCAACAATTTCAGCTCCACAATCTTTTAAATATTCTTTACCCTTTTCCCATAATTTGTCTATTTCTTTTGGCATTCCATCAACTCTGTACTCTTTAGGAATGCCAATTTTTTTACCTTTAATATTTTTATTTAAGTCTAAGCAATAATTAGGTCGCTTAAAATCTACTGATGTTGAGTCCTTATGATCAAAAGAACTCATAACCTCTAATAATAAAGAACAATCTTTTACATTTCTCGTCATTGGGCCTGCCTGATCAAGTGAAGAGGCAAAAGCAACTATTCCATATCTAGAACAACTGCCGTATGTTGGTTTTAAACCAACTGTACCTGTAAAAGAAGCTGGCTGTCTAATTGATCCGCCAGTGTCTGTACCAATTGTTGCTGGTGTAAGTTTTGCGGCTAGAGCAGAAGCAGATCCTCCTGATGAACCTCCAGGTACAAGATTATCACTTATCGGACTAATAACATTACCAAAATAGCTTGTTTCGTTTGAAGATCCCATAGCAAACTCATCACAATTTAATTTACCAAGCAATATTGCTCCTGCATCCCACAAATTTTGTGTAATTGTAGACTCGTAGGTTGGTATAAAATTTTCTAAAATTTTACTACTAGCTGTAGTTTTAATTCCTTTAGTACAAAAAAGATCTTTTACGGCGAATGGTATACCCGGCAATTTTTTTTCTAAATTGGGACTTTTGTCAAACTTCTCTGAATTTTTTATAGCGCTATCAAAAGTTTGCTCAATGTATGTATTTAATTTGTTAGATTTTTTTGATCTCTCAACATATGCATTTGTAATTTCTTTTGAAGAAATCTTTTTTGATTTAACATTATCAACTAGTTCATTAAGAGAAAGATCTGTTATATTGCTCATTATTCTAATACTTTCGGTACTACAAAATAATCTTTGTTATCATTTGGTGAATTTTTGAGAATTTCATCTCTAATATTCTCTGACAATATTTTGTCTTTTCTTAAACGCAACGTTGTCTCGGCTATCGAAGTAAGTGGTTCAACTTTATCAGTATTTAATTCATTTAATTGCTCAATCCATTTAAATATTAAATTTAAATCCTTCTCTAATTTCTTTGCTTTTTCGTCATTTACTGAAATTCTAGCAAGTTTTGATATATGTTTAACTGTTTTAAGATCTATAGCCATGTGATAATTAAGTTAGACGCAAATTATCATTAAATATAGAAATTACAATATGATGGAAATTACCGAACTAAAGAAGATTTTAAATACAAAATCAAGAGTAATTGGAGTGGATATGGGTTCGAAAAAAGTTGGAATTTCGATATCTGATGAAAATAGAAAAATCGCTACTCCTTTAAAAACTATAGATTATAAAAATATCGAATATTTGGCTAATGAAATACAAAAAATAGTTAAAGATAGCGGTATTGATGCAATTATATTTGGAAATCCATTAAACATGGACGGAACCAAAGGTTCTGCCGCTCAATCAATAAAAGATAAAATAAAATTACTCAGCGATACAATTGATTTGCCAATGTTTCTATGGGACGAAAGATTGTCAACAGTAGGTGCATTTAATTTATCAAGTCAATTGGATATAAATGTATCAAAAAGAGTTAAAAATATAGATAAAAACGCTGCAACTTTCATATTACAAGGAGTACTTGATTATTTAAATAATTAAGCTTGCAATGTAATAGATCTATAGTTATAGAGTTGGTTTTAATGGCAAATCATAACAAAGCTATTAAAATCTCAAAAAAACATCTTTTAGGTATTCAAGATCTATCGATATCAGATGTAAATTTTATTTTGTCTGAAGCAAAACAATTTATAAATCTAAATAAAAGCAAAAACAAAAAATTAGATATTTTAAGAGGAAAAACTCAAATCAATTTATTCTTTGAACCATCAACAAGAACTCAAAGCTCATTTGAGCTTGCTGGTAAAAGATTGGGTGCAGATGTGATGTCAATGAACTTGAATAATTCTGCAATTAAAAAAGGTGAAACTTTAATTGATACAGCAATGACTTTAAACGCTATGCACCCAGATATAATAGTTGTAAGACATCAAGACTCAGGTGCATCAAATTTGTTATCTCAAAAAGTAAACTGTGCGGTTCTAAATGCTGGTGACGGTAGACGAGAGCATCCAACTCAAGCTTTATTAGATGCTTTAACTATTATTGACAGAAAAAAAAAGATTGAAGGATTAAAAATTGCTATATGCGGAGATATAGTTCATTCAAGAGTCGCAAGATCAAATATTTATTTATTAAATATGTTAGGAGCTGAAGTAAATATAATTGCGCCATCAAATTTAATGCCAAAAGATATTCAAAAATTAGGTGTTAATAGTTTTTCGGATATGAAAAAAGGTGTTAAAGATTGTGATATAGTCATGATGTTAAGACTTCAAAATGAAAGAATGACTAGTTCATTTTTATCATCAAATAGAGAATATTACGAATATTACGGACTAACTCCAGATAAACTAAATTTTGCTAAAGAAGATGCACTAATAATGCATCCAGGTCCAATGAATAGAGGAATTGAAATTGACACTAAATTAGCAGATGACATAAATAAAAGTGTAATTAAAGAACAAGTTGAGCTTGGTGTTGCTGTACGTATGGCTTGTCTTAAAATATTTTGTGAATGATGAAAAAAAAATATTTTTTAAATGCTAATATTATAGATCCTCAAAATTCTATAAATGAAATTGGAGGTATGATAGTTAATGAGGAAGGTAAAGTAGAAGCTGTAGGAAAAAAAGTAAACACTAACAATATTCCATCTAGGGAAAAATATATTGATTTAAAAGGTAAATACATAATTCCAGGAATAGTGGATATGCGGGTTTTTGTGGGAGAGCCAGGTTTTGAATATAAAGAAAATTTTAGAACTTTAAGTGAGGCTGCGTTATCAGGAGGAGTTACTTCAGTTGTTACAATGCCAAATACTAATCCGATTATTGACAATGTATCAATTGTGGACTTTTTAAAAAGAAGAGGAAGAGATAAATCAAAAATTAATATTTTTCCGACTGCATCATTAACGAAAGGTCTAGAGGGAACAAATATGACTGAATTTGGCCTTCTACAAAAAAAAGGAATAATAGGATTTACCGATGGATATAAAACGATCCAAAATACCAGATTAATGTCAAGAATTATGAGATCAGCATATGATTTGAATTGTTTAGTGATGCAGCACGTTGAAGATGAGGAGTTATCAAAAGATGGAATGGTAAATGATGGGATTATTTCAACAAAACTTGGTCTACAAGGAATTTCTGAACTAGCAGAAAAAATAATAATCGAAAGAGATTTAACATTGTTAGAAGATTTTAATTGTAGATATCATATATCACAAATTTCAACTGCAAAATCACTGGACGTAATTAAAAACAGGAAAGATTATATAGATTTTACATGTGGTGTATCAATTAACAATTTATCATTAAATGAAAATGATATTGGAGATTTTAGAACTTTTTTAAAATTATCACCCCCATTAAGAACAGAGGAAGACAGATTGGCATTAATAAAAGGAATTAATAATGATCTTATAGACGTAATAGTTTCAGATCACAAACCAGAAGACGAAGAACAAAAAAGACTTACATTTGCACAAGCTTCAACTGGTGCATCTGGTATTGAGACTTTATTATCACTAGCATTAGAGCTTTATCATAACGAATCGATAAAATTAATTAAAATAATTAAAGCTCTAACATGCAATCCAGCTAAAATTTTAAAAATAAATAAAGGAAATTTAACAATTGGTAACGATGCTGACTTCTGTATACTTGACATTAACAAACCTTGGATAGTTAAAAAAGAAAACTTAATATCAAAGTCTAAGAATACATCTATAGAAGGTAGAAAATTGCAAGGAAAAGTAACAAATACATTTGTAAAAGGTGAAGAGCTATTCAAAATTTAATTATGGAATTAATTATAATTATTTTAACATCATATCTAATGGGCTCAATTCCATTTGGTCTAATTTTAACAAAAATATTTTTAAACAAAGATATAAGAAAAGTTGGATCTGGAAATATTGGTGCAACAAATGTTTTAAGAGCTGGCAACAAAATAGTTGGTTATTTAACATTAATACTAGATGTATTAAAAGCAATAATTCCTATTATATATATCAAATTTAATTATCCGGATTTAATCTATGTTTCTTCACTATCAGTTTTTTTAGGTCATGTATTTTCTATTTGGTTAAAGTTTAAAGGTGGGAAAGGTGTTGCTACGTATGTAGGTATATTATTTTGTATAAATTATTTTTTAGGAATCATTTTTATCATATCTTGGTTAATAATTTTTATTATTTCAAAATTTTCCTCACTAGGGTCAATCCTATCATCTTTAGTAATACCAATTTATATTTTTTTAAATTCTGATTATAATAATGAATATTTTTTTGTTATAATGTTTGTACTGATTTTGTTTACTCATAGAGAGAATGTTAAACGACTGATAAATAAAGAAGAATCTAAGACAAAAATTTATTAATTTGACTATTGATAGATTTTTTGTGTAGTTTCACTAATTATGAATCTTGTCATAGTTGAAAGTCCAGCTAAAGCTAAAACGATTAATAAGTATTTGGGACCAGATTATAAGGTTTTAGCTAGCTACGGCCATATTAGAGATCTTCCTTCAAAAAATGGTTCTGTAGATCCAGATGATAAATTCAAAATGATATGGGAGGTAGATAGCTTTTCCAAAAAATATTTAAAAGAAATTGCAGATGCTGCTAAAATATCTAAAAAAATTATTCTTGCAACTGATCCTGATCGAGAAGGTGAAGCGATAGCTTGGCATGTTAAAGAATATCTAGAAGAAAAAAAACTTTTAAAAGATAAAGAAATCGAGAGAGTGGTATTTAATGAAATTACAAAAAAAGCGGTAACTAATGGAATAGATAATCCAAGAAATATAGAGTCTAACTTAGTGGATGCTTATATGGCCAGAAGAGCATTGGATTATTTAGTTGGATTTAATATCTCCCCTATTTTGTGGACAAAACTACCTGGTTCTAAGTCTGCTGGAAGAGTTCAGTCAGTGGCATTAAGATTGCTTACTGAGAGAGAACACGAGATTGAGTTATTTAAACCTGAGGAGTTTTGGTCTTTAAATGTAGATTTTAAAACATCAGAAGGAATCATTTTAAATTCTAATATTGTTTTACTTAATAACTCAAAAATTGAAAAATTTTTTTTTAAAAATAAAGACGATATAAATAATGCTATTAATTTAATCAAAAAATCAAATTATAAAATTTCAGATATAAGTTCAAAAGTATATACAAGAAATCCTATTGGTCCTTTTACTACATCAACCCTTCAACAAACTTCGTCAAGTAAATTAGGATTTGGTGCTTCAAGAACAATGCAAATTGCTCAAAGACTATATCAAGGAATAGACATCGAAGGTGACACAGTTGGATTAATTACTTATATGAGAACAGATGGCACAAATATTTCTAATGATGCTGTAAATGACTTCAGAAACTATATAAAAAACTCTTATGGTGAAAATTACTTACCAAAAGAACCAAATAATTTTTCTGGTAAAAAAGCTAAAAATGCACAAGAGGCTCATGAAGCCATAAGACCTACTGATATAACTAGAACACCGGAAACATTAAAGAAGTTTTTGAGCACAGATCAAATTAAGCTTTATGATTTAATTTGGTCTAGAGCACTTTCCTCACAGATGGAAGCAGCAAAATTTGATAGAAAAACTATTACAATAATTTCTGATAATAATCTTAATCAATTTAAATGTTCAGGATCTACGATTAAGTTTGATGGATTTTTAAAACTTACAAGAATTGACGAGAACGAAGATGAAAAGATTATACCAGATGTAAATAAAGATGACGTATCAATAAATAAATTTATAGATGAACAACATTTTACTCAACCGCCACCAAGATATTCTGAAGCTAGCTTGGTAAAAAAACTTGAAGAATTAGGTATTGGTAGGCCATCAACTTACGCAAGTATTATTTCTGTAATTTCTAATCGTGGATACGCTGAAGTTGTAAATAAACGGTTTTTCCCTTCGGATAGAGGAAAATTACTTTCAGCTTTTTTAGAAAAATTATTTTCTAAATATGTTGATTATGGTTTTACTGCAGGCTTAGAGGATCAGCTAGATGACATTACAGCAGGTAAAGAAGAATGGATTAAAGTACTTGAAAAATTTTGGAAAGATTTCAACTTAAACGTATCAAGTGTTAAAGAAAAACGTACCCGAGAAGTATTAGACTTATTAAATGAGAGTCTCGGAGAATTAATTTTTGAGTCAAATAAAGAAGGGAAAATTGATAGAAAATGCAAGCTTTGTGACAATGGAGAACTAAGTTTAAAGAATAGTTTTAGGGGTGGTGCATTTATTGGATGTTCAAACTATCCTGAATGTAAATTTACAAGACCCTTATCCAAGTCTAAAGCTAATGAACAATTCTCATTAGCTGAACCTAAATTAATTGGCAAAAATGATAATGATAAAGATATATTTTTAAAAAGTGGAAGATTTGGACCTTATCTCCAATACGAGAAAATAGAGGAAGAAGCTATTACCAAAAAAAAGAAAAAGAAAAAGAAAAAAGAAAATGATAATTTTAGAAATGTATCTATACCAAAAGGATTGGATATAGATCAAATAGATTTAGATAAAGCAAAATATTTATGTTCTCTTCCAAAAGTTATAGGTCAGCATCCAGAAAATGGTAAAGATATAACTGTTAATTCTGGAAGATTTGGTCCGTATCTAAAATGTGAAAATAAATCAGCACGCTTAGAAAATGTAGAGGATCTATTTACAATTGGCTTAAATAGAGCAATAACATTAATTGCAGAGGCTAAGCCAGGAAGAATATCATCATCTTTAATTAAAGATTTAGGTGAACATCCAGAGGATAAAAAACCTGTGAGAATAATGAAAGGTCAGTATGGCCCATATATTAAATACAAATCATTAAATGCAACAATACCTGAGGAAAAAGACCCACTAGAAGTTAATATGGAAGAGGCGCTAATTTTAATTGAGAAAAGAAAAGAATACGATAGAAATAAAAAAAGAAAAAAAAATAAATAAATGACTATTGAAAATAAAATTAAAGAAATTGGTTTAACTTTACCTAAGGCTACAGATCCGGTTGGATCCTACTTAGCAACAAAATTTGTGGGAAAAATGCTGTATATCTCTGGTCAAATTTCTATAAATGAAAAAGGTGAACTAATAAAAGGAAAACTTGGTAAAGACTTAAAGACTGAGGAAGGCTATGAAGCAGCCAAAAGATGTGGGCTTAGTATAGTTTCTCAAGTAAAAAAAGCTTGTGGAGATGATTTATCAAAAGTTAAATCATGTGTTAAATTAACTGGATTTGTTAATTCAACAGATGATTTTACAGAACAGCCAAAAGTAATAAATGGAGCTTCTGAGCTAATTGTATCAATTTTTGGGGATGCTGGAATGCATACAAGAGCTGCTGTTAGTACAAATAGTCTGCCACTTGGTGTTTCTGTAGAAGTAGATGCAATCTTTGAAATAAATTAACTATCTTCCAATAGCAAAATATTTAATATTTAATCTAAACATTTTAGTTGGCGAGTATAGATTTCTTAAATCATAAACTTTAAAATTATTTTTTTTTACTAATTTTTTAAAGTTAAGCTGTTTATAGTCATTCCACTCAGTATGTATTATAATAAGATCAGAATTTTCACACGCAGATGATACATTTTTTTTATAAAAAACATTTTTTTTATTTTTAAAAAATTCTTTTTCTCCTGACGGGTCATGATATTTAACAACAGCACCTTTTTTTGAAAGATAAGGTATCATTTTTAAACTTGAGGCTTCTCTCATATCATCAGTATTAGGTTTAAAAGTAACACCAAGAAAACCTATTTTTTTTCCTTTGATATTTTTTCCAATAATTTCATGAACCCTTTTTAATAATGAAATTTTTCTTTTTTCATTAGAATTAATTACATTTTTAATTATTGAGAGGTTTGTTTTAAATTTATCAGCTGTATCAACAATTGCTCTTGTATCTTTAGGAAAGCAAGAGCCTCCATAAGCAGGTCCTGCTCGTAAAAATCTTTCACCTATTCTTTGGTCCAGACCCATACCAATTGAAATATCTTTAATATCAACAGAAACTTTTTCACACAAATTTGCTATCTCATTGATATATGAAATTTTTGTTGCTAGAAAGGCGTTAGAAGCATACTTGATCATTTCAGCTGCTCTCCTAGAAGTATTAAAATATCTGCTTTCTTTTTTAATAATTGGTAAATATAGAGATTTCATTAATTTATTTGCCTTTTTGCTATTTGAACCAACTATTACTCTATCTGGATAAAGAAAATCTCTTATAGCTTCTCCTTCTCTTAAAAACTCAGGATTAGAAACTACATCTATTAATTTTTTTGTTTTTAGCTTACTTAATATTTTTTCTATTTTATCCCCTGTGGTTACTGGAACTGTTGATTTAGTAACTATAATTTTATAATTGTTAATATGTTTTCTTAATTGATTGGTAACTTGAAAAACATATTTTAAATCTGCTTTATTAGAATTTTTTTTGGTAGGAGTACCAACACAAATAAAAATAATTTTTGAATTTTTAACAGCTTCTTTTAAATCGGTAGTAAATATTAATCTTTTTTTATTATGGTTTCTTTTTGCGATTTCTTCTAAACCAGGCTCATAAATTGGTATTATACCTGAATTCAAAAGTTTAATTTTAGTTTTGTCTTTATCAACACAATAAACTGTGTTTCCTAAATCTGAAAAACATACACCGCTTACTAATCCAACGTAACCAGTCCCAATCATACAAATTTTCATTTAATTGCAATTTCTATTGATGATTTAATATAACCTTCCATTGAGCCACAATCTAAATATTTACCTTTAAAAGTATGTCCAACAAATTCTTCTCCGTCTTTTATTAATTTTCTAATTGAGTCTGTTATATGTATTTCTCCACCTTTACCTTTTGTTTGTTTTTGTAGTTTTTTAAAAATTTTTTTTGGTAATATATATCTTCCAATTACAGCATTGTTGGAGGGTGCAGATTTAATATTTGGTTTTTCAACTACATCTTTTATATAAAAATTACTTTTATTAATCTGTTTTTTTTTTGAATATATACCCCATCTATTTACAGTTTTTTTGTTAACTTTCATACTTGCCATTACTGAACAATTCATTTTATTATGAATTAAAATCATATCTTTTGAACAATTTTTTTTTATAATTAAATCATCAGGTAATATCATTAAAAAATAATTATCTTTAATTTTGTTTCTAGTTTTAAGCACAGCATCACCAGTTCCCTTTGGTTCATTTTGAAAAACAAATTTTATCATTTTTTTATATTTTTTAATTTTTTTATATTCATTAAGAATTCTTTGATCTTTTTTAGCTTTAATTATTTTTTTAAAAAAAAGGTCATTATAAAAATATTTTTGGATTATTTTTTTTCTATTTGAGATTATTAAAATTATTTCTTTTATGCCAGCTTCAATGCACTCATCTAAAATGTATTCTAATCCAACTTTTCCATTAATAGGTAAAAGTTCTTTTGCGTAAACACTTGTTAAAGGTAAAAGCCTTGTACCCAAACCAGCTAATGGTATTATTGCTTGTCTTATCATTAAAATGTATTAATTAAATGAATTACCATAAATGATAATTTTTAAAAGTATAAATAAATTAAATAAAAAAGTTAATTTTAAGGCACCCGTTGGCTTTGTTCCAACAATGGGTTCATTGCATAAAGGTCATATTTCGTTGATTAAATCATCAAAAAAGAAATGTTCTAAAACTTTAGTTAGTATTTTTATCAATCCATCTCAATTTAATAAAAAAAGTGATCTTAAAAATTACCCTAGAAATATAAAAAAAGACATTATGATTCTAAAAAAAATGAACGTTGATTATTTATTGCTTCCTAAATTAAATGAAATTTATAAAAGTAAAAAAGATAAGAAAATAAATATAAAAAAAAAAGATAAAATAATGTGTGCCCAATTTAGACCTGGTCACTTTGAGGGTGTTTTAGCAGTAATTAATCAATTTTTAAAAAATATTAAAGCATCATATATTTTTTTAGGTGAAAAAGATTATCAGCAATTTTTCTTAATAAAAAAATTCGTTAGGAATAAATTTGGTATTAAAATACTTTTATGCAAAACAATACGAGATAATAATAAAGTTGCCCTTTCATCTCGAAACATTTTACTAAAAAAAGACGATCTTAATAAATCATCATTCATAGCTAAATTATTATTAAAACTTAAAAAGTACCCAAAAAATATGTTTGCCTTAAAAAATGAAATTAAAAATATTAAAGTAAAGATTAATAATTTGAAAAATGTAAAAATTGAGTATTTAGAAATAAGAAATAAGTATAATTTATCAAAAAGATATACTTTAAAGAATTTTAAAATTTTTTTAGCTTATTATATTAAAGAAGTGAGGTTAATTGATAACTACTGATTTAGAAAAAAAAGTAAGCACCAATACCTAAAAAAGATAAAAAGCCTATAACATCTGTTATTGTGGTAACAAAAACACTTGAAGATATAGCAGGATCAATATTCATTTTTTTAAGTGAAACTGGCACTAAGATTCCAAATAAACCTGCTACTATCATATTAAGTACCATTGAAATTGATATAATTAAAGAAAGTGTAGTATCATTAAACCAAAACTGCACTACAACTGCGCTAATTATTGCAAAAATTATTCCATTCAATATTCCTATCGAGAATTCTTTAATTATATTTTGTGAAAAGTTATTTTTGGTGAGTTCGTTAGTTGCTATCGTCCTTATTGTAACTGCTAGTGTTTGCATTCCTGCGTTACCACCCATTGACGCTACTATTGGCATCAATACTGCTAATGCTACTACTTTTTCAATATCTTCTTGAAAAAAACCAATTACAACTGATGCTAATATTGCTGTGAATAAATTTAGAAGTAGCCAAGTAAATCTTCTCTTTGTTTTTGTCAATATACCATCTGTAATTTCCTCGTTTCCAACACCAGCTAATCTTAATACATCTTCCTCAGCTTCTTCTTTTAGTACTGTCAACACATCATCACTAGTAATCATACCTACAAGTTTATTATTTTTATCAACAACACTTGCTGAATTTAGATTATAGTTTTCAAATAAATGACCAACTTCCTCTCTATCCATGTCGACTGGGATTAGTTGCTGCGACTCGTTCATTATTGAAATCATCTTAGCTTCTCTGGAAGTTCTTAAAACCTTTGAAGATGGAACGGTTCCAATAGGTTTAAATTCATTATCAACAATAAAAATTTCTAAAAATTCATCTGGCAAATCCTTACTTTCTCTTAAATAATCAATTGTTTGACCAACTGACCAATTACTAGGTATTGCGGTAAATTCTCTTTGCATTATTCTGGCTGCCGAGTCCTCAGGATAACTTAAGCTTTCTAATAAAACAAATCTGTCCTTTGGAGGAAGTGAGCTTAAAATTTCATTTTTCTTACTTTCATCAATATTTTCCAAAATTTTTATAGAGTCATCAGACTCTAAATTTTTTAATATATAAACTATAGAGTCAGTAGATAAGTATTTAATAATTTCTGACTGTACAGACTCGTTAACCTCTACAAATACATCTGGATCAATCTTAAAATTATTTAATTTAATTAAATTTTCTCTATAATTTTCTGATAATTGTTCAATAATGTCAGCAGCATCCGCAGGATGCATTTCCTTAAAAGAATTTGTAATAAAAAAAGCATCATTTTTATCGATCTTATCTGTTAGAACTTTGATATATTCTTTATTAAATTCAAAATTTACTTTTTTATCTGTTAATTTTTTTGTTAATGTCATAAAAATACATTTTTTTATATGGGACTATTAATCTATAATTTTTATATTACAATTCTTTAATGACAATAGATCTAAAAAAGTCTTCAAAACCGATAAAATTTAGTGAAGCAATCAGTTATCTGGAAAAAAGAGTAAACAATTTGAATAATGGGTCTTCAAATGAGCTAGTTTGGATATTAGAGCATCCACTTACATATACTGGTGGCGCAAGTTATAAAGAATTAGAAATTCTAGATAAATCAATTAGAGTTATTAAAACATCTAGAGGTGGAAAAATTACTTGTCATGGACCAGGTCAATTAATCTGCTACTTCGTAATTGATTTAAAAAAAAGAGATAAAGATATAAGAAAATTTATTAATGTTATTGAAAGTTCAATTATAGAAAGTTTATTTACTTTTGGAATTAAAACTAAAAGTGATAGAAAAAACATAGGTATATGGATTGATATTGATGGAAAAAGAAAAAAAATAGGTGCAATAGGAATTAGAGTAAAAAAATGGATCGCTTTTCATGGATTCTCATTAAATATTGAAAATGATCTAGGAATGTACAAAAAAATAATACCATGTGGTATTAAAAATTGTGGAATTACAAATCTCAAAGAAATAAAAAAACAAAATTATAAAGATTTACCAAATATACTTTTTGATAAATTGACTAATTATTTGAAAATTTAAGTTTTTTAGTAATTAATAACTTTTTAAAATAATTTGGTAATAAAGCTCTATATGTATATTTTTTATTATTAATCATAAATTTTATTTCATATGAATGTAACATCAATTGTTTATTTAATCTTTTGAAGGATTTATTGAAAGTGTATTTACTATCGCCATATATTGGATGATCTAATTCTGATAATTGTTTTCTCAATTGATGTTTTCTTCCTGTAACAGGATTCATTTGGATTAATGTTGAATTATTATTTTTATCTATAACCTTGAATTTAGTAATTGCTTTTTCAGTTATTTTTCTATTTCCATCATATCTTGTTAATTCGCCTACCCATTCACCTTTTGTTTGACTTATTTCTCCGTTACAAATCGCTAAGTATGTTTTGTAAATTTTTCTTAGTCTAAATAATGAAGTTAAAAGTTTAGCTGTCTCGCGATTTTTAGCAATAATAAAAACGCCAGATGTATCTTTATCCAATCTATGTACTGAAAAAGGTTTTGTATTTTGAAAATATTTACTCTTTGAAAAAATATCTATTATATTTTTTTTTGACTTAGTTCCTCCTTGTACTGCAATACCAGATTTTTTATTAATGACTATGAAGTCATCATTATTATCAATTATATCGTCTTCATTTTCTTTTATTATTTGATTTGTGGGTTCAAATTTCTGTTTTTGTTTCTTACTTTCTTTAAATTGAAAATTATAAAAGTAAATTTTGTCTGATTTACATAGTTTTGTTGAGCTTTTAACTTTTTTTTTATTTAATTTAATTTTTCCATTTCTTAATGATTTTTCAATTAAACTTTGTGGAACATTGCCGATGGTGATCTTTATCCATCTGTCTATTCTCATGTCAATAGATGAAGAGTCTACTATAAAAGACTTATTCATTTATAAATTTTAGGCTGTTGGTTGAGGCTTATTCTCTTCTTTTTTGGGTGCTTCTTTTTTCTTTATATCTACTTTTTTAGCTTGAATATCTCTATCAACAAACTCAATTACAGCCATAGGTGCTTTGTCGCCGTATCTAAAACCAGCTTTAATAATTCTTGTGTATCCACCTTTTCTTGCTTCATATCTTTTTGCTAATGTTTTTTTAACTTTGTTAGCAGACTTTATGTCCTGGAGTTTTGAAACTAATATTTTTGTATTTTGAAGACTATCCTTTTTTCCTAATGTAATAATTTTGTCAGCTTGTGGTTTTAATACTTTAGCCTTTGGTAACGTAGTTGTTATCTGTTCATATTTAATTAATGAATTTAACATATTTTTAATTAAAGCTTTTCTATGTTCTGATGTTCTATTAAGCTTTTTATAACCTATTTTATGTCTCATTAAATTGCTTCTTCAAGTTTTTTAGATAGTTCAGCTATATTATCAGGGGGCCAATTTGGTATCTCCATACCTAGGTATAATGACATTCCATTCAAAACTTCTTTAATTTCATTTAAAGATTTTCTACCAAAATTTGGAGTTCTTAGCATTTCTCCTTCAGATTTTTGAACCAAGTCTCCAATATAAATTATATTATCATTTTTTAGACAATTCATAGATCTTACTGAAAGTTCTAATTCATCAACTTTTCTTAGTAAATTTCTATTAAATTCAGGTTCAGTTGGTTTTTCTCTAACTAGAACTTCTTGAGGTTCATCAAAATTTACAAACATGGATAATTGATCCTGAAAGATTCTAGCAGAGTAAGCCACAGCATCTTCTGCAGAAATTGATCCATTAGTTTCTACTTCCATAGTTAATTTATCATAATCTAATGCTTTTCCCTCTCTAGCTGTACTTACTGAATAAGAAACTTTTTTAACTGGACTAAATAATGAGTCAATAGGAATTAAACCTAAAGGAGGTTCCTCTGGCTTGTTCATTTCAGCTGAAACATAACCTTTACCATTACCAACCATCATTTCCATATGAAAATTAGTATTTTCATCTAAATTACAAATCACTAAATCTGGATTAAGTATTTCAATATCCTGAACTGGAATAATGTTGGATGCTTTTATTTCTCCAGGACCTTTGGCATCTAAAATAAGTTTTTTATTTCCATCAGACGAACTTTTGAGAGCAAGAGATTTTACATTTAAAACTATATCAGTAACATCTTCTCTAACACCTTTAATCGAAGTAAATTCATGCAGTACACCATCAATTTGTATTGAAGTAACAGCTGCACCTCTAATAGATGAAAGAAGTATTCTTCTTATTGAATTTCCTAAAGTTAAACCATATCCTTTTTCTAATGGCTCAGCTATAATTTTTGCAAATGATTTATCATCACTTAATTGAACATCTAATTTAGGTGGTTTAATTAATGACTTCCAATTTTTAACATTAACATTTTCTACTTTCATTTAAACTCTCCTTTTTTTTGGTGGTCTAGTACCATTGTGTGGCATTGGTGTTGTATCTTTTATAGTAATAATTTTAAAACCTCTAGCTTGCAAAGCTCTTAGCGCTGTTTCTCTTCCAGAACCAGGACCTTTAATTTCAACTGACAAATTTTTCATACCAACTTCCAAAGCTTTAGCAGCAGCTGAGTCCGCAGCAACTTGTGCAGCATATGGGGTAGATTTTCTAGAACCTTTAAAACCTTTTTGACCTGCTGAAGCCCATGATATAACGTTCCCATTTGTATCAGCAATTGAAACAATAGTATTATTAAATGTCGATTGTACATATGCAATACCATTCAAAATACCTTTCTTAATTTTTTTTTTCTTTGAGTAAGAACTTTTTTTGACAATTTTTTCGTTATCTTTAATTGGTTCTTTTTTAATTTCTTTTTCTTTGCTCATTTAATTTATTATTTTTTTAAAGGGGTTAATTTTTTTCCTGCAATTGCAATTGCTTTACCTTTTCTTGTTCTAGCGTTACATCTTGTTCTTTGACCTCTAACAGGTAACTTCTTTCTATGTCTTGATCCTCTATATGTGGCTAAATCAATTAATCTCTTAATACTTAAAGAATTTTCTCTTCTTAAATCACCTTCTACAGTAAAATTTTTATCTATATATTCTCTTATTTTCAATATTTGATCATCTGACAATTGATTAACTCTTGTTGATTTTGAAATACTCAAATCTTTACAAATTTTATTAGAAAACCTATCTCCAACTCCAAATATATAAGTTAGTCCCACGTGAACCAATTTATTTTGAGGAATATTTACACCTGCTATACGAGCCATACGTTTGTGATTAAAATTTAGCCTTTTATATAAGAAGTTGATTCAATGTCAATGTCTTAAAGCTTAAGTATTTCCTCAATTTTACTTGTTATTTCCTCAATTTTCATACTACCGTCTATTTCATGATAGTTTTGGTGTGATGAGTAATAATCTAGTACAGGTTTAGTAGTTTCCATGTATGTTTCATATCTTTTAAGTATAGTATTAAGGTCATCATCTGACCTTTTTTCAAGGAATTTTCTTTTTTCAATTCTTTTTATTATTGTTTCCTTTTTTACATTTAGAAAGAAAATATAATCTATTTTTTGGTTTGATGATGATAACAGTAAATCTAAATTCTTTGCTTGATCTATAGCTCTAGGATATCCATCAAAAATTAATTTATTCTTTTTATTTGGATCAAATATTACCTTTTCCATTAATTTATTTACAATAGTATCGTCAACAAATTTACCGTCATTCATATAATTTATTATTTTTTTTCCAATTTCTGAATCCTTCTTAATTTCATCTCTCAACATATCTCCAGTTGATAATTGAAAATTATTTAATTTTTTTTCTAAATTTTTTGCTTGAGTGCCTTTTCCAGCACCAGGAGGACCAAACAAAATTATATTCACTTTTATCTACCAAATTTTGTTTTTTTTATTAATTGTTCATACTGAGAGCTCATTAACCTTGTTTGAATTTGAGTAACAGTATCTATAGCAACTACTACAACTATTAATATAGATGTCCCACCTAAGTAAAATGGTATAGGATAATTAGCAATTAAAAATTCTGGCATTAAACAGACAAGTGTTAGATATAATGCACCTATTGTAGTTAATCTAGTTAAAATAGTATCTATATAAATTGCCGTGCTTTCCCCGGGTCTTATGCCAGGAATAAAGCCGCCATACTTTCTTAAATTCTCAGCAGTTTCAGTGGGGTTAAAGGTGATAGAAGTGTAAAAAAATGTGAAAAAAATTATCCCTGATGCATATAAAAGCATGTAAAGGGGTTGACCTTGTGAAAAAAAAGAAGCTATGTTTTGAAATGTATCATTTTGTGAAAAATTAAAGTTTGAAAAGGTAATAGGTAACAATAATAATGCTGAGGCAAAGATTGCTGGAATTACACCTGCAGAATTAATTTTAAGTGGTAAATGAGATGACTCTCCACCATACATTTTGTTTCCCATTTGTCTTTTGGGATAATTAATTAAAATTTTTCTTAAAGCTCTTTCCATAAATACTATAAACATTATGGTTAATATCAGTAATATAAAAATTAAAATTATCATTAATGTAGACATTGCTCCAGTTCTTCCTAATTCAAATGTAGTTACTAACGCTCTAGGTATTTCTGCTACAATTCCAGAAAATATTATTAATGATATTCCATTTCCAATACCTCGTTGAGTAATTTGTTCACCTAGCCACATCAAAAACATTGTACCTGCAACTATGGTAGTAACAGTAGAGACTTTAAAAAATATTCCAGGGTTTATTACTAAATTAGCAGAAGACTCCAATCCTACTGAAAGCCCATAACCCTGTATTGTAGCTAATAAGACAGTTCCATATCTCGTAATTTGAGTTATTTTTTGTCTACCAATTTCTCCTTGGGCTTTTAAATTTTTAAAATAATCTGAGACACCGGTTAACAACTGAACAATGATGGATGATGAAATATATGGCATAATTCCTAACGCAAAAATAGCCATTCTACTTACGGCGCCTCCTGCAAAAACATTAAACATACCAAGTAATCCTTTTTGGTTTCCTTCCATCATAATTTTTAATTGTTCTGGATCAATTCCTGGTAAGGGAACAAATGTTCCAAATCTATAAATAGATAAGATAAATAGTGTAAATAGAATTCTATTTCTTAAATCATTAGATTGAGAGGATTCACTCATGAAAATTTAAATTTTTTTGTTTATATTTATTTTTGATCCTGCTTTTTCTAACTTTTCTTTTGCTGAATTTGATATGAAATCTATACTGACATTTATTTTGTTTTTTAATTCACCAGATCCTAATATTTTCATTTTATTAAAATTATTTCCAATTATTTTTAATTTTTTTAAAGTTTCGAGATTTAATATGTCAGTTTCTGATATAACTTTTTTGTCGATTAACTCTTGAATTTTTTTTAAGTTTAAAATTGCTACTTTATTTTTATTGATAGAATTAAAGCCTCTTTTTGGTAGCCTTCTAAACAAAGGCATTTGGCCACCCTCAAAACTTTTAATTGCAACACCACTTCTTGATTTTTGTCCTTTCACACCTCTTCCGGATGTTTTGCCTTTGCCTGAACCTATGCCTCTACCTACTCTAATTTTTTTAGTTTTTACTTTTGATGTCGTGTTTAATGATGTCATTATCCTCTTTTTTCAATTATTTCAGATATTTTTTTATTTCTTAATATTGAAATGTTTTTTGGTGAATTTTGTTTTAGTAAAGCTTTTAAACATGCTCTAATTACATTATTTGGGTTGGCTGTACCTAGTGACTTAGCTACAATATCTTTTATACCTAGAACTTCACATACTGCCCTGACAGGTCCACCAGCTATAATTCCAGTTCCTTTAGGGGCAGATCTTAACTTAATTTTACCTGCACCGTCCTTTCCAAAAATATCATGGTGAATAGTTCTTCCTTCTCTTAAAGGTATTTGAATTAAATTCCTTCTTGCTAATTCATTAGCTTTTTTAATTGCGTCAGGAACCTGTTTAGCTTTTGCATGAGCAATACCTATTTTTCCATTTTGATTGCCAACAACGACAAGTGCTGAAAATCCAAATCGTCTTCCACCTTTAACTACTTTAGTTATTCTGTTAATGTGAACTAACTTTTCAATAAAATCATTATTTTTTTCCATAACTTAAAACTCCATTCCATTTTTTCTTAATGTTTCTGCAAAAATTTTAACTCTACCATGATATTTATAAATACCTCTATCAAAATAAATTTTTGTGATTTTTTTTTCCATTGCTTTTTTTGCTATATTTTTTGCAACAACTTCGGACATTTCTGACTTATTTTTAAGTTTCAAGTCTTTAATTGATTTTTCATTTGAGGAAGCTGATACAATTGTTATATGTTTACTATCATCAATAATTTGTGCGCTTATATTTTTTGAAGATCTTGATACTGTTAATCTGAATCTATCATTAGATGAAATTTTTTTCAGTTTATTTCTAATTCTATATTTTTTTCTAGTTTTTGTGTCTATCTTTTGCATTATTTTTTCTTTCCTTCTTTTCGCAATATATACTGACCTTGTTCTTTAATACCTTTACCTTTATAAGGTTCAGGTGGTCTGAATGATTTAATTTTAGAAGCTATTGAACCAACTTCTTGTTTATCGCTACCACTTATTTTTATAATATTTTGTTTTTCGACTAAAATTTTTACACTCTCTGGTATATCAAAATTAATATCATGGCTAAATCCAAGTTGTAGATTTAATTGTTTACCTTTTAAAGCGGCTCTATATCCAACACCACTTAATTCTAAAGTTTTAGAATATCCTGTTGTTATTCCTATTATTGCATTATTTAATAAACTTCTATTCATACCCCATAATCTTTTTGTGTCTTGATTTAAAGTCTTGGGTTTGATTGAAAAAGATTTACCATTATCTAAGTTAAAATCAAAAACTTCTAAGTCTAAATTTAAAGATTTTTTTCCAAGTGGCCCTTCAATATTTACAACACTACCGTTAAGAGCGACTTTTACTTTTTCTGGAATAGAAATGCTTATTTTACCAATTTTAGACATTAAAATACCTTACAAATTATTTCGCCACCTATTTTTTGTTTTCTTGCGTCTATATCGGTCATTACTCCTTTTGGAGTTGAAACGATTGCTATTCCTAGTCCATTATTTATTTTGGGCAAACTTTGAGCGCTGGAAAATATTCTTCTTCCAGGTTTAGAAACTCTTTCAATAGAACTAATAACAGGATTACCTGAATTGTATTTAAGATTTATTTCTAAAGTAGAAATCTTATCATGCGATACAATTTTATAATCAATAATATACCCTTCATTTTTAAGAACTTCAGCTATTTTTACCTTAAACTTTGAATTTGGCATTTGTATTTTTTTATAATTTCTTGACTGAGAATTTTTTATTCTCGCTAACATATCACCTATTGGATCACTAAAACTCATAAATACCTTTCTACCAACTTGATTTTACCATTCCAGGAATTTTTCCTTCTAGACCTAATTGTCTAAGAGCAATTCTTGAAATTTTTAATTTTCTGTACACACCATGTGGTCTACCTGTTATTTGACATCTATTTCTAACTCTAGTTTTTGCTGAATTTCTTGGAAGGCTAGATAATTTCATTTGTGCCTTAAATCTTTCTTCTAATGGAAGTTTCTTATCCATAATTATCATTTTTAATTTTTTTCTTTTTTGATAATATTTATTTGATAATCTTAATCTTCTATTGTTTTTATTGATTGAGCTTAACTTTGCCATATTAATTTACCTTCTCCTTTTTAAATGGAAAATTGAATTTTTTTAATAATTCATGACTATCTTCAATTTTCATATTTTTAATGATTATAGATATATCTAGGCCTCTTACTTTGTCTACTTTGTCAAAATTAACTTCCGGAAAAATTATGTGCTCTTTTATACCAAATGAATAGTTTCCAAATTTATCAAAACCATCACCTGATAGTCCTCTGAAATCCTTTATTCTTGGTAATGCAATATTAACTAAACGGTCTATAAATTCATACATTTTATTTTTTCTAAGTGTAACTTTTAGTCCTGAATTACTATTTTTTCTTGTTTTAAAATTTGAAATTGATTTTTTAAATTTTGTGACTACTGGTAACTGTCCTGTTATTTTCGATAAATCTTCCTGGCATGTTTTTAATATTTTTGAGTCATTACCGTCCAAACCAAGCCCCATATTTAAAACAATTTTTTGTATTTCAGGAACCATGTAAAAATTTTTATAGCCAAATTTATCTTTAAGACTAATTTTGATTTCTTTATTATAAAGTTCTTTTAATCTTGGTGTCATTTTTTAACAACTTCCTTATCTTTTGTTTTGTTGGGCTGTTTTTTCTGATCAAAAACAGCAAGGTTTGAAATATGAATAAAATTTTCTTTAGACACTATGCCGCCTTTTTTTTCCTTTGTTGTCTTCACGTGTTTTTTGATCATGTTTAATTCTTTTACTTTTGCACGGTTTTTTGATCTATCAATTTCTATTACTTCACCTTCTTTTTTTTTATCTTTACCAGCTAATATTTTTACCTTAACTCCTTTTTTAATCATTTAAAGTACCTCCGGCGCTAATGAAATTATTTTCATTTGTCCTCTGTTTCTCAATTCTCTTGTAACTGGTCCAAATATTCTAGTGCCAACTGGTTCGCCTTTGTCATCAACTAAAACAGCTGCATTGTTGTCAAATCTTACTTTTGATCCATCGTTTCGGTGTATCCCTTTTTTTACTCTTACAACAACAGCTTTGTGAACTGTGCCTTTTTTAACTTTACCTTTTGGTATGGCTTCTTTCACAGCTATAACTATAGTGTCACCAATACTTGCATATCTACGTTTTGAACCTCCAAGAACTTTTATGCACTCTATTCTTTTTGCACCAGTATTATCAGCTACTAAAAGTTCAGTTTGTACTTGTATCATTTAGTTTCTCCCATAACTTCAAATTTTTTTGTTTTTGAGTATGGCTTACACTCAACAATTGTAACTTTGTCTCCATTTTTAAATTTATTATCTTTATCATGAACACTATATTTTTTTTTTGCTTTAATAACTTTTTTAAGCACAGGATGTTGATATTTTCTTTCAACAACAACAGTTAAAGTTTTATTTGGTTTATCACTAACAACAGTACCTTTTAATATTTTTTTAGGCATTATTTTTTTCTCCAAAATATGTTTTGAGTCTTGCTAAGCTTTTTTTAGTTTCTCTTACCTGCGCTGTGCTTTTAATTTGTCCGTTTATTTTTTGAAATCTCATATTAAATAAATCTTTCTTAAGCTTATCTATATTCTTCCTTAGTTCATCTTTTGATTGTTTTTTAATATCTTTTTTTTTCATTTAAACTCTCTTTATAAACTTAGTTTTGATTGGCAATTTTGCTGATGCTTTGTACAGAGCTTCCTTGGCTATTTGCTCAGAAACACCGTCTACTTCAAATAAAATTCTTCCAGGTTTCACTCTACAAGCCCAAAATTCTGGGGATCCTTTTCCTTTTCCCATTCTTACTTCTGTTGGTTTTTTTGAAACTGGGATATTTGGAAACATTCTCGTCCAAACTTTTCCTTGTCTTTTCATATGTCTTGTAAGTGCAACTCTGGCTGCTTCAATTTGCTTTGAAATAACTCTATCAGGTTGAATAGCTTTTAATCCATAAGAACCGTAATTCATTAAATTACATCTTGATGCTTTTCCATGAATTCTTCCTTTGTGTGCTTTTCTAAATTTTGTTCTAGTTGGTTGTAGCATAATTATTTTTTATTAGTCTCTTGACTAAACTCCTTTGTAAAAATTTCTCCCTTATAAATCCATACTTTAACACCTATAATTCCATATGTAGTTAATGCTTCAGCTTCAGCATAGTCTATATCAGCTCTTAACGTGTGAGATGGTATACTTCCATCTCTTAACCACTCAGTCCTAGCTATTTCATTTCCTCCCAATCTACCGCTTACTGAAACCTTTATTCCTTTTGCTCCAAGCCTCAATGCAGATTGCATAGCTCTTTTCATAGCTCTTCTATAAGAAACTCTTTTAACTAGCTGTTGTGCAATATTTTCTGCAACTAAATAGCTATTAATTTCAGGTTTCTTAACTTCTTTTATATTTAAAACAACTTCATGTTTTGTTAATTTTGACAATCTTCCTTTAATTTTTTCTATATCACTGCCTTTTTTACCAATAACAAAACCTGGTCTCGATGTATAAATTGTAACAAAACATTTTTTAGAAGTTCTCTCAATCATCACTTTTGATACACCTGAATTTATCACGTTTTTTTTAATATGATCTCTAATTCTAAAATCTTCTATCAAGTAATCTCCAAATTCTTTCTTACGAGCATACCAAACAGAGTCCCAGCCTCTGTTTACACCTAATCTCAATCCTATTGGATTAACTTTTTGTCCCATGACTTTCTACTTTCTTTTTTTCTGATAATATTATTGTTAAATTAGAGTATGGTTTTAAAATTGGAGCAGCTCTACCTTTCGCTCTAGGTCTAAATCTTTTCATAACTATTTGCTTACCACAGTAAGCTTCTTTAACGATTAACTTATCGATATCATACTGAAAATTATTCTCTGCATTAGCTACTGCTGATGAAATTGTTTTTCTTATGTCATTAGATATTCTTTTATCAGAAAATGTAAGATCTCTTAGAGCAATATCAACTTTTTTACCTACTATCGATTTTAAAAGAGGTTTAAGTTTTCTAGTACTAGATCTGATATTTTTATTAACTGATCTTACAATTTTAGTATCTATTTCTTTTTTTTTATTTTTGACCATTTTTATTTTTTAACCGTTTTTGTTTCTTCAGCTTTTGCTTTTTTATCAGCAGGGGTATGGCCAAAAAATTGTCTTGTTGGTGCAAATTCACCTAGTTTATGTCCAACCATATCTTCTGAAACTGTTATTGGTATAAATTTTTTTCCATTATAAATTAAAAAACTTAATCCTATAAAATCTGGAATTATTGTAGATTTTCTTGACCATGTTTTGATAGGTTTTTTATTAGGTTCATTTTTTAACTTATCAACTTTTTTCATTAAGCTTTCATCAACAAATGGGCCTTTCCATACAGATCTTGACATTTAATTCCTTTTCTTTCTTCTTCTTCGAACAATGAATTTATCAGTTCTTTTATTGTCTCTAGTTTTTAATCCTTTAGCAGATTGACCAGTTGGTGAAACTGGGTGTCTTCCTCCAGCTGATTTACCTTCTCCACCTCCATGGGGGTGATCAACTGGGTTTTTTACAACACCTCTAGTATGAGGACGTCTTCCTAACCATCTTGATCTTCCAGCTTTACCTATTTTAATATTTTTTTGATCAGGGTTTGACAAGACACCAATTGTTGCCATTGAATTTGAATTTATTTTTCTAACTTCTCCAGATGCCATTTTTATTAATGAGTAATTACCATCTACACCTGATATTGATACAGATGTACCTGCAGATCTTGCAATTTTTCCACCAGCTCCAGGCTGTATCTCAACATTGTGTATACTAATACCTACAGGTATATCTTGCAAAGGAAGGCAATTACCAATTCTTATCTCAGAATTAGCGCCATTTTGAATTTTATCACCTTTTTTAATATCTTGGGGAGCGAGGTAATAAAACATTTCACCATCATCAAATTTAACTAACATTATGTAACAAGTTCTATTTGGGTCATATTCTATTCTTTCAACCTCACCTATGGCATTAAATTTTCTTCTATAAAAATCTATATTTCTATATTTCTGTTTATGGCCACCACCATGATTTCTAGATGTAATTCTACCAAGGTTATTTCTACCTTTAGAGGAATTATTTACTGATGTAAGTGGTTTAAATGGTTTGCCTTTCCAAATTCCAGTTTTATCAATTAGTATGGTTCCCCTAGTTGATTTTGTATATGGTTTAAAAGTTTTTAGTCCCAATTTATACTCCTGTTGTTAGGTCAATGCTTTGACCTTTTTTTAATGTAATAATTGCCTTTTTATAACCTGTAACCTTTACTTTACGTCCTCTAGCTAATTTAATTCTAGATTTTTTGTTTACTATGTTAATTTTAATGACACTTACTTTAAATATTTTTTCTATACTTTTTTTAACATTTTTTTTATTTGCATTTTTGTTTACTTTAAAAACTATTTTATTTTGTTCAGATAAATTTGTTGATTTTTCAGTAATTACTGGAGAAATTATTTTATCATATAGATGTATCTTATTTATCATGAGTACCTCTTTTCTATTTCTTTAACAGCACTTTCTGTGATTATAAGCTTTTTGTATTTGATAATATCAAATGCATTAAAATGATTTACATCAGTAGCTTTAACATTTGGAATATTTTTAATTGATTTAAATATTTTTTCTTTTGAGTTTTTGTCAAGAATTAACAAAGAATTTTTAGAATCTAGTTTAACCAAAATATTATTCATTTCTTTTGTTTTTTTTATTTCTTTAATAAAGTCGTTAAGTATTATTAATGATTTCATTTTATTTTTTTCAGATATTAAAGACGAAATACTATTTTTTTTCTCACTTTTGGTGATTTTTCTTTTGTTATAGTTTGACTCCCCTTTTGGTCCGTGAGCTACACCACCACCAACAAAAATAGGTGCTTTTCTACTTGCGTGTCTGGCATTACCAGTACCTTTTTGGGCATAAATCTTTGAAGTTGATCCAATGATTTCATTTTTTTGCTTAGTTTTTGCTTTTCTACCCTTGTAGTTTGAATTAGCCTTATACAAAACATTACTAACAAGTTGATTGTTAATTTTAGCTGAAAAAAGTTTATCCAAAACTTCAATACTTTCCTTATTACCATCAATATTATATTTATCTATTTTCATTATTTTTTCTTTTTATCTGGGATTTTTTTTTGTTTTTCAAATTCTTCAATTTTTTCATTAATAGTTAATTTTTTAATATTTTTTACTGATTTTTTTACTAAAACTTCTGAGTTTTTTGACCCCGGTATTGATCCCTTTAAATACAAAAGATCATTTTCCTCATCAGATTTAATAATTTCAATATTTTGAATTGTTCTTAATTTATCACCCATGTGACCGGCCATTTTTTTATTCTTGAATACTTTTCCAGGATCTTGGTTTTGACCTGTGGATCCATGAGCACGGTGAGAGATAGAAACACCATGAGATGCTCTTAGGCCACTGAAATTATGACGTTTCATTACACCTGCAAATCCTTTACCTATTGTTTTTGATTTAATATCTACAAATTTAATATCTTTAAATATCTCAAGACCTATTTCATTACCTTCTTTAAAACTCTCAAGATTTTTAACTCTAAATTCTTTTAATTTTTTTTTTGGCTCTGTGTTTTTTTTAGCGAAAAAACCTTTCATTGATTTAGTAAGTTTTGAATTTTTAATTTTACCAAATCCTATTTGTACTGCATTATAACCATTTTTATCCTCACTAATAATTTGTATTACTCTACCTTTTTGCATTTTAACAACAGTTACAGGTACAGATTGACCTGATTTAAAAAACTCTCTAGTCATACCAATTTTTTTTCCTATTAAAGCTATATCTGTCATTTTTAAATTTTTATTTCCACATCTACACCTGAAGCTAAGTCTAGTTTCATCAATGCTTCTACAGTTTGTGGTGTTGGTTCAATAATATCTATAAGTCTTTTATGCGTTCTAGTTTCAAATTGTTCTCTACTTTTTTTATCTATATGAGGTGATCTAAGTACAGTATATCTTTCAATTTTGGTTGGTAGAGGTATTGGTCCTTTTATATTTGCACCTGTTCTTTTTACAGTATTCACTATCTCTGCAGTGGATTGGTCCAAAATCTTATTATCATAAGCTCGTAATTTTATTCTGATATTTTGTTTTTCCATATTATCCTGCAATCTTTTTTGTTACATCGTCTTGAACATTTTGTGGTACTTTTGAATAATGATCAAAAAACATTGAATATTGAGCTCTTCCTTGAGACATAGATCTTAGGCTATTTATATAACCAAACATATTAGAAAGTGGAACCATTGCTGTTATTACAGTTGCATTTCCTCTGGTTTCTTGAGTATTAATTTGACCTCTTCTACTATTTAGGTCTCCAATTACATCTCCCATATAATCCTCTGGGGTCACGACTTCTACTCTCATTACTGGCTCAAGTAATTTAAGTGTACCTCTGGTACATGCTTCTTTAAAACATGCACGAGCAGCTAATTCAAATGCTAAAACACTTGAATCTACATCATGGTGTAAGCCATCTAATATAGTAACTTTATAATCAATCATTGGAAAACCAGCTAAAATCCCTCCATCTGCAACTGTTTCTACACCTTTTTCTACTCCAGGAATAAATTCTTTTGGTATAGCACCACCTTTAATTTTACTTTCTATTTCTCTACCTTTACCTGGCTCAAGTGGTTCAACCAACAATTTAACTCTAGCAAATTGTCCTGCACCACCACTTTGTTTTTTATGAGTGTAATCAAACTCTGTAGGATTTTGAAGTGTCTCTCTATAAGCTACTTGAGGCGCACCAACATTTGCTTCAACTTTAAATTCTCTTTTCATTCTATCAACAATAATGTCTAAATGTAATTCACCCATACCTTTGATTATTGTTTGACCAGACTCTTCATCGGAGGTAACTCTAAAAGATGGATCTTCCTTTGCTAGACGACCCAAAGCTTCTCCCATTTTTTCTTGGTCAGCTTTTGTTTTTGGTTCAACCGCAATCTCTATTACAGGATCTGGAAATTCCATAGGTTCTAACAATACTGGGTTTTCCTCATTCGCTAGTGTATGACCAGTAATAGTATATTTCAAACCAGCTAGTGCAACTATATCTCCAGCATTAGCTTCTTTAATATCTTCTCTAGAATTTGCATGCATCAAAAGCATCCTTCCAACTCTTTCTTCTTTTTCCTTTGATGAGTTATAAATTCCTGTACCAGACTTTATTGTTCCAGAATAAATCCTTATAAAGGTTAGTGATCCAACAAATGGATCATTAGCAACTTTAAAAGCTAAAGCTGAAAATGGCGCTTTATCATCAAATTTCATCTCCATCTCGTCCCCTGTACCTGGTTTTGTACCTTTGATTAATCCAATATCTACAGGACTAGGCAAATAGTTTATAACTGCATCTAAAAGTGGTTGAACACCTTTATTTTTAAATGCTGATCCAGTAGTTATAGGAACAAAGCTAAAATTTAAGCAACCTTTTCGTATACATCTTATTAGATCTTCACCTTTTATTTCATCTCCATTTAAGTAGCTTTCCATTAATTTTTCATCTTGTTCAACAGCAGTTTCAACTAATTCTGTTCTATATTTTTTTGAAATTTCTTTTAAATCTTCAGGTATTTCTTTTTCTTCCCAAGCAGCACCTAAATCCTCATTTTTCCAAACTATTGCTTTCATTTTAACTAGGTCTACAATACCAGTTAACGAAGCTTCAATGCCAATTGGGACTTGCAAAACTAAGGGTTTTGCCCCAAGCCTATCTTTTATCATTTCTACACATCTGAAAAAATCAGCACCGGTTCTATCCAGTTTGTTTATAAAACAAATTCTAGGGACTTTATATTTATCAGCCTGTCTCCAAACAGTTTCTGATTGAGGTTCTACACCTGCAACTCCATCAAAAACCGCAACAGCACCATCTAGAACTTTAAGAGATCTTTCAACTTCAATTGTAAAATCAACGTGTCCTGGTGTATCTATAATATTAATCCTGTGATCATTCCAAAAACAAGTTGTTGCTGCAGAAGTTATTGTTATTCCTCTTTCTTGTTCTTGCTCCATCCAATCCATTGTTGCGGCTCCATCATGAACTTCTCCAATTTTATGGCTTTTTCCTGTGTAATACAAAATTCTTTCCGTGGTTGTGGTTTTACCAGCATCAATATGAGCCATGATTCCTATATTTCTATATTTGTCTAATGTATGAGTTCTTGACATAAAATTTTACCATCTAAAATGTGCAAAAGCTTTATTCGACTCTGCCATTTTATGTGTATCTTCCTTTTTTTTAATTGCTGATCCTCTGTTTTGATATGCATCAAATATTTCGTTGAAAATCTTATCTGACATATTTTTATCTTTTCTTTTTCTTGAAGCATCAATTAACCATCTCAGAGCTAATGCTTGAGATCTTTTATTCTTAACTTCTACTGGTACTTGATAAGTTGCTCCACCTACTCTTCTTGACCTTACTTCTACAGTCGGTCTTATATTGTTTATTGCTTCATTAAAAATATTGATTGGTTCCTCTTTTGACTTCGTTTTAATCTTATCAATGGCATCATAAACTATTTTTTCAGCTATTGTTTTTTTTCCATCATACATAATTGAATTAATTAATTTTGGAATTATTGTTGACTTATATTTAGGATCAATAACGGGAATTTTTTTTGGAGCTTTTCTTTTTCTTGACATAATTATTATTTACCTTTTTTTGTTCCGTACAAAGATCTTCTTTTTTTTCTATTTGCAACACCTTGTGTATCAAGATTACCTCTTAAAATATGATACCTAACTCCTGGTAAATCTTTAACTCTTCCACCTCTAATCAAAACAACTGAGTGCTCTTGTAGATTGTGACCTTCCCCAGGTATATATGCTGTAACTTCGAATCCATTAGATAATCTTACTCTTGCAACTTTTCTTAAAGCTGAGTTTGGTTTTTTAGGAGTGGTAGTATAAACTTTTACACATACACCTCTCTTTAAGGGTTGTTTTTCCAAAGCTGGAACTTTATTTCTTGCTAATGGTTTAATCCTTTTTTTTCTTAACAACTGGTTTATCGTTGGCATAATTTTATATTTTTATTTTTGATGAAAATAACTGACAGGTTATTTGTGGCAGCGTTTAGTGCTAATGCACTACATTCCAACCAAAAATTATCGACAAATTACTATAGAAATCTCTTTTGTCAATTTAAAACAGTAAGAAAAACAGCTTATTTTTATTGATTTACTTGGTCTTCTTGAGGTTCTTTGCTTTCTTGATCAGATAGAAACTTTTGATCGTCTGTGAGAGCTTTTTTGTTCCAAGAGTTTTTAATCGTACCTGTTCCAGCTGGTACTAATCGACCGACAATAACATTCTCTTTTAATCCAGCTAGTTTATCAACTTTACCTCTAATGGCAGCATCAGTTAATACTCTAGTAGTTTCTTGGAATGAAGCGGCTGAAATAAAAGACTCAGTTTGTAAAGAAGCCTTAGTTATACCCATTAAAACTCTTTCTCCTTTTGCAGGAACCTTCTTTTCTGATTTTAATTTTTCATTTAAATTCTCAAATTTTATTCTATCAATAATTTCACCCGGCAACAATCCAGAGTCTCCAGATTCTTTAACTTCAATTTTTTTAAGCATTTGTCTTAAAATTGTTTCAATGTGTTTATCATTTATAATAACACCTTGAAGTCTATAAACTTCTTGAACTTGGTTAACAAAATATTCTGTTAATTCTTTTATTCCTAAAATTCTTAATATGTCATGAGGAAGCGGTTGACCGTCTAGTAAATATTCTCCTTTTTTAATAGACTCGCCTTGGTTAAAATTAATATGCTTACCTTTGGGAATTAAGTAATTAGAACTTTCACCATTGTCAGATAATATAGATATTCTTTGTTTACCACGAACTTCTTTACCAAAAATTACTTTACCATCGTTCTCTGCAATAATAGCGCTGTCTTTTGCTTTTCTTGCTTCAAAAAGTTCCGCTACTCTTGGCAAACCACCGGTTATATCTTTTGTTTTTGATGTTTCTTTAGGTAATCTAGCAATTACATCACCAGCAAATATCTTTTGACCATCTTTTACAGATAAAATTGAGTCAGGGACTAAATAATATCTTGCTTCATTGTCATCAGCTTTTTTAATGACATTACCTTTTTCATCTCTCAATGTAATTCTAGGTTTTAGATCTGTATTTTTGGATTGAGTTTTCCAATCAATAACTGCTTTAGTAGATATACCTGTGGCATCATCTAAAGTCTCAGCAATAGATACGCCATCAATTAAATCAACATAATTAGCAGTACCACTTTTTTCTGCAATAACAGGTGTAGTGTATGGGTCCCATTCACAAATTTTTGTATTCTTTTTAACTTTATCTCCATTTTGAAAAAATAATTTTGAACCATAAGGTACCTTATAGACTGCTGTTTGAAGTCCGTTTTCATCCTCAATTGATAGTTGAGTGTTTCTTCCCATTACTACTAGATTTTTTTTAGAGTCTTCTAATAAGTTTGTATTTATAACTTTTAATGTACCTTCAGACTTAGTAACAACTTGAGAGTCTTGTTTGATTGATGCTGTACCTCCAACATGGAATGTTCTCATTGTTAATTGAGTACCTGGCTCACCAATAGATTGTGCAGATATCATTCCTATGGCTTCACCAACATGAACCATTTTTCCTCTTGATAAATCTCTACCATAACATTTTGCGCAAACACCTTCTTTGGAACTACAAGTTATTACAGAATATACTTTTATAACCTTAACGCCTGCTGCATCAATTTTTTCACAAGCACTTTCATCAATCATTTCATTATTTTTAAGAATTACCTCACCTGTTATAGGATTTTTAACATCTGCTGCAGTTACTCTTCCTAAAGATCTTTCTGATAAACTGACAATTATATTTCCACCCTCAATAATTTCTGACAATTCAATATTTCCTGGATCATCACATTTAACTTTTGTTATAGTTAAATCCTGAGCAACATCACAAAGTCTTCTAGTTAAATAACCAGAATTAGCAGTTTTAAGTGCTGTATCAGCTAGTCCTTTTCTAGCTCCATGAGTTGAATTAAAATACTCTAAAGCTGTAAGTCCTTCTTTAAAGTTTGAAGTAATTGGAGACTCTATAATTTCTCCTGATGGTTTGGCTATTAATCCTCTCATACCAGCAAGCTGCTTCATCTGTGCTGCCGAACCTCTTGCTCCACTATCAGCCATCATAAACACGGAGTTTATTTTTAGACCATCATCTGTAACTTCAGTTGCTGAAATTCTTTTCATCATTTCTGAAGCAACTCTATCTGTACATTTAGACCATGCATCAACCACTTTATTGTATTTTTCTCCTCTTGTGATTAGTCCCTCTGAATATTGGTTTTCGTAATCGGTTATCAATTTTTTTGTTTCATCAATTAATTGTTGTTTGTTTTCAGGTATTACTAAATCATCTTTCCCAAAAGAAATTCCCGCTTTGAAAGCATGTTTAAAACCTAAATCTTTAAGTTTATCACAAAAAATTACAGTTGATTTTTGACCACAGTATCTAAAGACGTGATCAATAACTTCCGACACAACTTTTTTAGGTAGCAACCTATCAATTAATGAAAATTTATTGTTAAAATCTACTGGTAGCAGGTTTGATAACAAAAATCTTCCAGCTGTACTTATGTACTTTTCTATTTTCTTATTACCTTTTTCATCTTTTGTTTCAAAACGTGATACTATTCTTGAATGAACTTTGATTTTTCCTTCCTCTAAAGCATGCTCAATTTCTGAATTGTTAACAAAGTAACCTTCAACTCTTTTATCTTGATGTGGTGGTTGTGATAAATAATAAATTCCTAATATCATATCCTGACTAGGAACAATAATTGGTTTTCCATTAGATGGGCTTAATATATTATTTGTCGACATCATCAATACTCTAGCCTCTAATTGTGCCTCTAAGCTTAATGGTATATGTACTGCCATTTGATCACCATCAAAATCAGCATTGAAAGCTGCACATGTTAATGGATGAAGTTCAATTGCATCACCTTCAATTAACTTAGGTTCAAATGCTTGCACTCCTAATCTATGAAGCGTTGGGGCTCTATTTAATATTACTGGATGCTCTCTTACAATAAGTTCTAAAGCGTCCCAAACCTCTTCTCTTTCTTTCTCTACTAATTTTTTTGCTTGTTTAATTGTTGAGGCTAAACCTAATTTATTCAATCTTGCATAAAGAAAGGGCTTAAATAATTCTAGTGCCATTTTTTTTGGAAGACCACATTCGTGCAGCTTTAGATCTGGCCCTACAACAATTACTGAACGTCCAGAATAATCTACCCTTTTTCCTAGCAAATTTTGTCTAAATCTTCCCTGTTTTCCTTTCAACATCTCAGCTAAGGATTTTAAAGGTCTTTTTCCAGTGCCTGTGATTACCCTTCCTCTTCTTCCATTGTCAAATAAAGCGTCAACGGACTCTTGTAACATTCTTTTTTCGTTTCTAACTATTATGTCAGGGGCTTTTAAATCTATCAGTCTTTTTAATCGGTTATTTCTATTAATTACTCTTCGATACAAATCGTTTAAGTCTGATGTAGCAAATCTTCCTCCATCAAGAGGTACCAAAGGTCTTAATTCTGGCGGTATAACTGGTATAACAGTTAATATCATCCACTCAGGTTTATTTCCAGTTTCTATAAATGATTCTATTAATTTAAGCCTTTTAATTGATCTTTCCTCAGCTACTTTAGATTTAGTTTCTTTTATAGTTTTGACGAGTCTTTCTCTTTCCTCACTCAAGTTGATTGATTTTAAAATTTCAAGAATAGCTTCGGCTCCAATTCCTGCTGTAAATGCTTCTTCTCCATACTCATCTTGATACTTAATTAACTCCTCTTCAGTGAGTAATTGATTTTTTTTAAGATTCGTCAATCCTGGTTCTATTACAATAAAATGTTCAAAGTATAATACTCTTTCTACTTCTTTTAATTTCATATCTATTGCTAAAGAAATTCTGCTAGGCAATGATTTTAAAAACCATATATGTGCAACAGGTGTTGCAAGATTTATGTGGCCCATTCTTTCTCTTCGAACATTAGATTTTGTTATTTCAACTCCACATTTTTCACATATTATTCCTCTAAATTTCATTCTTTTGTATTTACCACATAGACATTCATAGTCTTTTATCGGGCCAAAAATTCTCGCACAAAATAAACCGTCCTTTTCAGGTCTAAATGTTCTGTAGTTTATTGTTTCAGGTTTTTTTATTTCTCCATATGTCCATGATTTTATTTTTTCAGGACTTGCAAGTGTGATTTTAATACTATTAAAATTTTGCGACTCTGAAATTTCTGAACTTTTAAATATATCTGTAATTTCTTTTTTCATAATTAGTTTAATTCAACATTTAAGGCTAATGATTTAATTTCTTTAACCAATACATTAAATGATTCAGGTATACCCGATTCAAAGTTTTCCTCACCTTTGACTATAGTTTCATAAACTTTTACTCTTCCGGCTACATCATCTGATTTAACCGTTAATATTTCCTGTAAAGTATATGATGCTCCGTAAGCTTCTAGCGCCCAAACTTCCATCTCACCAAATCTTTGGCCACCTAATTGAGCTTTTCCACCTAAAGGTTGTTGAGTTACAAGACTGTATGGCCCTGTAGATCTAGCATGAATCTTATCTTCAACCAAATGATGGAGTTTTAGCATATAAATTGTTCCTACGGTTACAGGTCTATCAAATTTTTCACCTGTTCTTCCATCCCATAAATGTGTTTGTCCTGAGCTAGGAAGTTCTGCTATTCCTAACATTTTCGTTACATCCATTTCCTTAGCTCCATCAAATACTGGAGTAGCAATAGGAATTCCTTTTTGTATATTTTCGCATAAATCCTTAAACTCTGATGTATTTAAGGTTTGTATGTTTTCATCATAAACTTCTTTTCCATAAACATTTTTTAAGAAATTTTCAATTTTAGAATTTCTTTCAACATTTTTTTGATTTTGATTAATCAAATTTTTTAAATTTTCTCCAAGTTCTGTACAGGCCCATCCCAAATGAGTTTCTAAAATTTGACCAACATTCATTCTACTTGGTACGCCTAAAGGATTTAATACAATATCAACAGGTTTTCCATTTTCTCTGTAGGGCATATCTTCAACAGGTACAATTTTACTTACAACACCTTTGTTTCCATGTCTTCCTGACATTTTATCTCCTGGTCTTAATCTTCTTTTAATAGCAACAAAAACTTTTACCATCTTCATAACACTTGGGAGTAAATCGTCACCCTGTCTAATTTTTAAAACTTTATCCTCAAATCTTTCTTGAATATCTTTTTTTGCTTGGTTGTACTGATCTTTTAATTTTTCCACCGCGTCCAATTTGTTTTTATCAGCTAAGGAAACTTTAAATAAATCTGATATAGGAATTTGATGAATATTATTTTCATCAATTTTATCTCCAATATTTAAAGATTTTGTCTTTTTATTCATTGTTAGTCCTGTAAAAATTGATAAAGCAGAATTTTTAATACTTCTTTCTAATATTTCCTCTTCAACAATCTTGTCTTGTTGAACACTTTCAATTTCTGATCTTTCAATTGTAATTGATCTTTCGTCTTTTTCTATACCATGTCTATTAAAAACTCTTACATCAACAACAATACCACCACTTCCACTTGGCATTTTTAATGAGGTGTCTGTAACATCTATTGCTTTCTCGCCAAAAATAGATCTTAGAAGCTTTTCCTCTGGTCCAGAAGCTGAGTCTCCCTTTGGTGTCACTTTACCAACTAAAATATCTCCAGGCTTTACTTCTGCTCCTATGTAAACAATTCCTGACTCATCTAAATTTCTTAGTGACTCCTCATTTACATTGGGTATATCTCTAGTTATATCTTCTTCTCCTAGTTTTGTATCTCTAGCCATCACTTCATATTCTTCTATGTGTATAGAAGTAAATACATCATCAGTTACACATCTTTCAGAAATTAAAATTGAGTCTTCAAAATTGTACCCTTGCCAAGGCATAAATGCTACAGTAACATTTTTTCCAAGTGCCAGCTCTCCAACTTTAGTTGAAGGACCATCGGCAATAATATCTCCAGATTTAACTTTATCACCAACTCTTACTAATGGTTTTTGGTTAATACATGTATTTTGATTAGATCTTTTAAATTTTTGTAAATTATAGATATCAACACCAGATTTGCTAAAATCTTTATCATCTGTAGCTTTAATAACTATTCTTTTTCCATCTATTTTATCAACTACACCATTTCTTTTTGCAACAATTGTTACTCCTGAGTCTAAGGCAACATCGCTCTCTATACCTGTTCCAACTAAAGGTGCTTCAGGTTTTAATAGAGGAACTGCTTGTCTCATCATATTAGATCCCATCAATGCTCTATTTGCATCATCATTTTCCAAAAAAGGTATTAAGGATGCTGCAACTGAAACTAACTGTTTAGGAGAAACATCAATATAATCAATATTTTCAGGTTTTGACAAAATAAAATTTAAATTTTGTCTACAGGAAACAAGATCTTCTTTAAACTTACCATTTTTATCAAGTATAGAATTTGCCTGAGCAATTGTATATTTTGTCTCTTCCATTGCTGATAAATATTCGACACTATCTTGTTGAACTACTCCACTTTTTACTCTTTTGTAGGGACTCTCTATAAAGCCATACTTATTAATTTTAGAATAAGTTGATAAACTATTTATCAAACCAATATTTGGACCTTCTGGTGTTTCAATTGGACAGATTCTTCCATAATGAGTTGGGTGTACATCTCTGACTTCAAAACCTGCTCTCTCTCTTGTCAAACCTCCTGGGCCTAATGCTGATACTCTTCTTTTATGAGTAATTTCAGAAAGTGGATTTGTTTGATCCATAAATTGAGATAGCTGAGATGTTGCAAAGAAATCTTTTAATGAAACGGTAAGGGGTTTGGCATTTATCAGATCTTGAGGCATTGCAGACTCAACATCCAATGTTGTCATTTTTTCTTTAATAGCTCTTTCCATTCTATATAAACCAATTCTGGCTTGATTTTCTACTAGCTCACCAACTGATCTAACTCTTCGATTACCTAAATGATCAATATCATCGACATCATCTTTTCCATCTCTCAGATCCAACATTTTTTTAATTATGGATAATATGTCATCATTTCTTAATATAGTTATTTTATCTGAACAATGTAAATTTAATCGTGAATTCATCTTAACTCTACCTACGTCGGAAAGGTCATAACGATCAGAGCTAAAAAATAAATTATTAAAAATTTGAGATGCTATTTCTATTGTTGGTGGCTCCCCAGGTCTCAACATTTTATAAATCTCAGTAATTGAGTCGTTTTTATTTTCGTTTTTATCTTGCTGTATTGTCTGAAGTAAATAAGGTCCTTTTATAATAGAATTAGTTTTGGAAACATATATTTTATCAATATTCTCATCTAAGATTTTAGTTAATATCGTTTCATTAATTTCTGTACCAATATTAAAAGTTTCATCACCAGCTACTATTTTTGTATGCAAGTAATTTCCGTAAAGCGAATTGTTTGTAACATAAATTTCTTTTAAACCATCGTTTGCAAGTTTTTTTGCTGTTAAAAAATTGATTTTCTCTCCAATTTTAACAACAACTTTTTGTGTTTTTACATCAACAACTTCTTCTGTAAAATTTTTTGCTTTATAATTTTCTGGATCAAATTTTGTCTTCCACTTGCCAATGTTTTTGTCAAAAGAATAAATTTCCTTATCATAAAATTCATTTACAATATCTTCCTTAGAATATCCTAGAGCTTGAAGTAATGTTGTAACTAAGATTTTCTTCTTTCTATCTATTCTAAAATAAAGTAAATCTTTTACATCAAATTCAAAATCTAACCATGAGCCTCTGTTTGGTATAACTCTACAATTGAATAATAATTTTCCACTTGCGTGAGATTTACCTTTATCATGATCAAAAAAGACACCTGGACTTCTATGCATCTGATTAACAACTACTCTTTGAACACCATTAGTTATAAATGTTCCACTATTTGTCATCATCGGAACTTCGCCCATATAAACTTCTTGTTCTTTAGCTGATAAAATATCTTTTGTATTTTCTTCTTGATTAATTTCATAAACAACTAATCTTAAAGTACATTTTAAAGCAGCAGAATAAGTTAGACCTCTTGATATACATTCATCAACATCAAACTTAGGTTTTTCTAATCGATAAGATACGTATTCAAGTGTGGCTTTATCATTTAGATCTTCAATTGGAAAAATACTTTTAAAAACTCTTTCAAAACCTTTAACCAAGTGAGACTCAACTGATGTATCTAAATCTGTAAGTTCTTTGTATGAATTTTTTTGAACTTCTATTAAATTGGGTATAGATAAGCTTTCTTTAAGCTTACCAAAATTTTTCCTTATATTTTTTTTTTCAGTAAATGATAAATTCATTTATATATAGCTGCAAAACAAAATTTCGCAGTTAAAAAATCCTATTAATTACTTAAGTTCTACTTTTGCGCCTGCAGCTTCTAATTTAGCTTTAATTTCTTCAGCCTCTTTTTTATTTACACCTGTTTTGACATCTTTTGGTGCACCTTCTACTAAATCTTTTGCTTCTTTTAAACCTAAAGAAGTTACAGCTCTAACTTCTTTTATAACATTAATTTTTTTATCTCCTGCTGCTGCTAACACGATTGTAAACTCGTCTTTCTCTTCTGCTGGTGCTGCTCCACCTGCAGCTGCTGCTGGTGCTGCTACTGCTGCTGCTGCTGAAACACCCCATTTTTCTTCTAACTGTTTTGATAGCTCTGCAGCTTCAACAACAGTTAAACTAGATAAATCTTCTATGATTTTATTTAAGTCTGCCATAATAAATTGCCCTGGTTATTTTTTTGATTTTTCAAGCGCCAAAATAGCGATTTTTGAGCCTGGTGCAAGTAAAATACTTGCTATTTTTTGTGCCGGAGATCTTAAAATACCCACAATTTTGGCCCTTGCCTCATCTAGAGTTGGTAAAGTTGCTACATTTTGCACACCAGCAACGTCTAAAATGTCATTGCCCATGATTCCACCAAGTATTTTTAGATTTTTATTTTCTTTAGAAAAATTAGTTAAAATTTTTGCAGATGTTATAGCATCTTTTGATAAAGCTACAGCTGTAGGACCTGAGAATAAATTTGATAAGTCTTTACATCTAGTTTTCTCTAAAGCAAGTTTGGTAATTCTATTTTTTGTAATTTTAAAAATTATTCCATGCTCTCTCATCTTGGACCTAAGTTCATCCAATTGTTTTACTGTTAAACCTTGGTAATGAGCCACAATGACAGCCTCTGAACTATCTAATTGAGTTGTCATATCTTTTATATAGCTCTGTTTTTTTTCTTTACTCATCATAATTAAATACTCTTATTTAACTTTAATTTGTACGAAACACCCATAGAAGAGGTAATAAACGAACTTTTGATTAAATTACCTTTAACTGTATTATTAGATTTCTCTTTTTCTAAAGTATCTATGACTGCATTATAGTTTTTTATTAAATTTTCATCTGAGAATGATTTTTTTCCAATTGTTAAACCTATGTTGCCATCCTTATCATTTCTTATTTCTACTTGACCAGATTTAGCGTCTTTAATAGCTTTTTCAACATTTTCATTTACTGTTCCAAGTTTTGGATTTGGCATTAATCCTTTGGGTCCTAATACTTTACCTAATTTTGATAATTTAATCATCATAGTAGGGGTACATATTAATTTATCAAAGTTTATTTCTCCTTGTTTAATCTTTTCTATAAATTCATCTCCTCCAACTATATCAGCTCCCGCATCTTTAGAAGCTTGCACTTTTGCATCTTCACATACAACAGCAACTTTTATTTTTTTCCCAGTACCTCCTGGTAGATTAACTATTGTCCTTAAACTTAGCTCATTTTTTTTTTGTTTGTTGTTAATTTGAAACGACAAGTCAATAGACTCATCAAATTTTGTAGTACAATTTTTTTTTATAACAGGAATTATTTTATCAATTACTTCTGGAGCTAAATCTAATGTTTCTTTCGGTAATTTATTAAATCTTTTTGACATCTTTATTCCTTAACCTCAATTCCCATAGACCTTGCAGATCCAGCAATAATTTTTGAAGCTTCTTCTATATCATTAGCATTTAAATCTGACATTTTTTGTTTAGCGATATCTGCAACCTGTTTCTTCGTTATGTATCCAACTATATTTCTACCTGGTTCTTTTGATCCACTTTTTAATTTAACAGCTTCTTTTATAAAATGTGATGCTGGAGGAGACTTAATAATAAAATCAAATTTTTTATCTTTATAAACTGTGATTACAACTGGAACAGGTTTTCCCATAAAGGGTTTTGTTTTCTCATTAAAAGCTTTACAAAAATCCATTATATTAATTCCTCTTTGTCCTAAAGCAGGGCCTACTGGAGGAGCAGGGTTTGCTTGACCACCTTTAATTTGAAGTTTTATGTATCCACTTATTTCTTTTTTTGCCATTAGCTTACTTTCTCAACTTGATTATATTCCAAATCTACGGGCGTAGGTCTTCCAAATATTGATACGGAAACTTTTAGTCTAGATTTATCCTCATCTATATCTTCTACTAATCCATTAAATGATGCAAATGGTCCATCTATAACCTGAACTTTTTCTCCTATATTATACTCTACACCAGATTTAGGTTGTGCAACTCCATCTTTAATCTGTCCTAATATTTTACTTATTTCCTTATCTGATACTGGAACTGGAGTTCCTTTTGAACCTAAAAATCCACTTACTTTTTTAATATTTTTAATCATATGATAAATATTATTATCCATTTCACTTTTTATTAAAATATAGCCTGGAAAATATTTTTTTTTCCTCTGTATTCTTTTTCCTCTTTTTACTTCAGTTACATCATGAGTTGGAACAACTATTTCATCTATTTTTTCAGATATTTTTGCCTTTTCTGCTTCTTCTTTAATTAGATCTGCAACTTTGTTTTCAAAGCTTGAGTGTGACTGAACTATGTACCAATTTTTCATATGATTATATGCTAATGTTAATTACTATATCTAAAAAAAATTTCCAAATTTGGTCTAATAATAGAAAAAATAATGAAGCAACAATTGCCATTGCAATTACCATTAAAGTTCCTTGTAAAGTTTCCTTTGATGTAGGCCAAGTTACTTTAAAGGCCTCTTGTTTTACTTCTTGTATAAATTTCAAAGGGTTTATCATAATATTTTCACTTTCTTGGCAGGAGCGGAGGGAATCGAACCCCCAACCTCCGGTTTTGGAGACCGGCGCTCTACCAATTGAGCTACACTCCTATGGGAGCTTACTCTATAATCTTAGTTACTACTCCAGCTCCAACAGTTCTACCACCTTCTCTAATTGCAAAATTTAATTTTTCGCTCATAGCTATTGGTGTAATTAATTTTACAGTAAATTTAGCATCATCTCCTGGCATTACCATTTCAGTGCCTGAAGGTAATTCTACCTCTCCCGTAACATCTGTAGTTCTAAAATAAAACTGAGGTCTGTATTTGGTAAAAAAAGGAGTATGTCTTCCACCTTCTTCTTTTTTTAATACATAAGCTTGAGCCTCAAATTTTGTATGTGGTTTAACAGATCCTGGTTTACAAAGAACTTGTCCTCTTTCAACGTCTGTTCTTTCAATACCTCTTAAAAGTACACCAATGTTATCACCAGCTTCACCTGTGTCTAAAAGCTTTCTAAACATTTCAACTCCTGTACACACTGATTTTTTAGTTTCTCTTATTCCAACAATCTCGATTTCTTCACCTGTTTTGACAACACCAGACTCAACTCTTCCAGTTACAACTGTTCCTCTTCCTGAAATTGAAAAAACATCCTCAACAGGCATTAAGAAATCTTTATCTTTTGGTCTATCTGGTTGAGGAATAAATTCGTCAACTGATTTCATTAATTCCAATATAGAATTTTTTCCTATTTCATCATCTCTACCTTCAACTGCAGCCAAAGCTGAACCTTTAATAATTGGTGTTTTGTCTCCAGGAAATTTATATGAAGTTAATAATTCTTTAATTTCTTCTTCAACAAGATCAATTAATTCTTTATCAGCTACTTGATCAACTTTATTTAAGAAAACTACTATTGCTGGAACTCCAACTTGTCTTGCTAAAAGAATATGTTCTCTAGTTTGAGGCATTGGTCCATCTGCAGCATTAACTACAAGTATAGCTCCATCCATTTGTGCGGCACCAGTAATCATATTTTTTACATAGTCGGCGTGACCAGGACAGTCAACGTGTGCATAGTGTCGTTTTTCTGTTTCATATTCAACATGCGCAGTTGAAATTGTGATTCCTCTTTCTTTTTCCTCAGGAGCTTTATCAATTTGATCATAAGCAACAAAATTCGCACCACCACTCTCAGCTAAAACTTTAGTTATAGCAGCGGTTAAAGTTGTTTTGCCATGATCGACATGACCGATTGTACCAATGTTACAGTGCGGTTTATTTCTTACAAATTTTTCTTTCGACATTATATTTTATACCTCATTTTCTTTTTAATTTTTTGGAGCGGGTAAAGGGAATCGAACCCTTACATCCAGCTTGGAAGGCTAGCGTTCTACCATTGAACTACACCCGCGTCACCCAAGTTCACTCCAATGTTATTTAAATTAATTATTGAATGGTGGAGGGGGAAGGATTCGAACCTTCGAAGACCGAAGTCAACGGGTTTACAGCCCGCCCCATTTGACCGCTTTGGTACCCCTCCTTTTCGCAGGGGAAGCGTCCCCTTGTTCAATAAAGCTTTAAACAACAAGCGGTTTATATATTTTTATTGTATAAATGCAATATGAGAATTAGTGAGTAAATATCTAAAAAAATGTATTAAAATCTAGGAAATAATGAATAAAAAATCGTTTTTTATAGTTGGCAAACATGCTGTTATTGCAGCACTAAGAAATCCTCAAAGAAAGGTTTTGAGGATCTTTTTGACTGAGGAAAGTAAAAAAATAATTCACAGGACTGATGAAAAACAGAATTTGCTAAAAGATATTAAAATATTTTATAAAACAAAAAAAGAATTAGACAAATATACTGGAAAAGAAAATATTTTACATCAAGGTTTTATTGCTGAAATAGAACACCGTGAAGAATTATCATTAAAAGAATTCATTAAAGTAAAAAAAAATTTAACTTTAGCTTGCTTGGATGAAGTCACTGATGCAAGAAATATTGGATCAATAATAAGGAGTGCATCATCTTTTAATGTAGATGGAATAATTGTTAAAGAAAGACATTTTCCTGAAGAAAGTAAGTTAATGTACAAATCTGCAAGTGGATGTATGGAGCATATAAATATATTTAAAGTTTCAAATATAAATACAGCATTAAAATCCTTGAGAGATAAAAATTTTTGGATTTATGGATTTGACGCAAATTCTGATAAAGATTTCACAGAAGTGGATTGGAAAGGGAATAATGTTCTACTGTTTGGTTCTGAGGGGTTTGGTATAAAAAAACACACAGAGAAATATGCAGATTTTTTTGTTAGAATAAAAATTAATAAAAATGTAGAAAGTTTAAATATATCTAACAGCGCATCTATTGTATTTCACCATATATCAAAGGTTAAAAATATATCTTGATTAGTCACAAAAATATTAATAAGAATTGATTAAGCCCTTGTAGCTCAGCTGGTAGAGCAATTGATTTGTAATCAATAGGTCCGCGGTTCGAATCCGTGCGGGGGCACCATCAATTAATTTTAATTCAAACTAAAAAAATTTACACCAATCTTTCTTTAGGTCTATTTCTAGAGCTTTATTTTAGTTCTTTTTGGCTTCGTCAAGTTTATTCAAATCTTTTAATGTGTTCCCAAAATTGTAAAAAACAAATATAGTTAATACAAGTTTAATTCAGTATATAAATAAAAATTTGTTAAAAAATTATTAGTTAAATGAAAATTGTTAATATAGTACATGCTATTGATACTGAGGGTCCTCTTCACGAGCCTTTAAAAGCTACTTTTGCAAGATTAGCAGAAATTTTTCGTGTTACAAACGTAAAATGTTCTAGAGAGAATTTAGAAAAACTAAAAAACAAAGAAATAGATTTGGGTGGTAAAGAAGAAGAAGTAGCTGCCACACTAAATGGACATTTGTTAAACTACAATAATACTTGGGATAAAATTGATAATATGTTGCGCGATATCTTATCTGAAGATTACAAAAAAAAATATAACGACTCTTTTGGCAATGGTTGGATATTTAACTGGCATTGTATTGATCATGTTGGATATAAAACTAATCCAAGAAGACGGACAATGGGATATCATAATATTTTTGACCACTATAGAGATATAGTAAAAGAATTTAGTTTAAGTGAAGATACAATAAATTGGCACTTTCATCCAATGTCAACATATAATGAGGCACATAGATGTGCTACATCATATGTAAATTCTCCAGAGCTATATCAAATTTTATGTAGGAAAATTATTGAGAGAAATTGGTTTCCTTCAGTTTTTAGAGCAGGTTTTCAATCTGAAAGACCAGACAGTAACTGGTTTCTAGAACAGTGGATTCCATTTGATATTTCAAGTATGTCGGTTGAAAATGTTGATGAGCTTAATAAAAATATTGATTTTAAAAACGGAAGGTCTGGTGATTGGAGGCTTGCTACAAAGGAATGGGAAGTTTATCATCCAAGTCATGATAATTACCAAGTGAGAGGAAACTGTAGAAGATGGATAGGTAGAGCTTTAAATCCATTAAACAGAATTGGTGCAATGGATCAATTTGAGATGGATAAAGCATTTAAAAGAGCAGATAGAGAATTACCAACTCTAGTTGGATTGGCAAGTCATGATTTTAGAGATTTAAGAAATGAAGTAGCTTTTATTTGGGAGCTAATCGAAAATTCACAAAAAAAATATCCTGATGTAAAATTTAGATATTGTAACTCATTAGAAGGTTTTAGAAATGTCATAGAAGTAGATTATAGAAAAATAGAACCTGTAAAATTAGAAGTAATTTTAAAGAGAGATCCTCAAGATGATTTTCCAAATTTAACAATCAACACTTTACAAGGAAAAGTTTTTGGTCCTCAACCATTTCTTGCTATTGAAACTGTTTCAAAAAGATTTATTCATGACAATTTAGATTTTTCACCGGATGGTAAAAGTTGGCATTATGCTTTTCATACAGATACTTTACCTATTGCTGATGTAAAGAATATTGGAATTGCAACCAATGATAAAGTTGGAAATACTTTTATTAAAGTTTTAAATGTTAACTAAGAACTTTTGTTTCTTTAAAAATTACTTTGATACAATTATTTAAATTTATGAAATTCTTGGCCAATATTTTGGGTAATCACCAGCCACATCTGACTTGGTGAAATAAGGAACCATGTGCTTAAAATCTTCTCTTGTTATATTTTTATGATTTAATTTCCAAGCAACGTTTATTGGATAAACTTTTTGTTTATAAGGCTGAAAAAGCCCTGCTAATGAACATTCTGCTGGCTCGTATTTAGCGTTTTGAGATCTAAACCCAGCATTTTCTAGCTGTTTATTAAATAAAAGATCTGAGAATTGATAATCTGCTGCTATACAACCTTCAAGCTTTGCCCATTTAAGAACAGAAAGTAATAATGTATTATAATCATCATCAATATTTTTTTGCCAAGAATCTATATTAGAAGGTATTATTTCTATAATTCTTAATATTTTTTTATTATAATTATTATCAGTTTTATCAATTTCTGTAGTCGAATTACTCTTAAAATTGAAAATTCTTTCTATTCTTGCAATTAAAATTCCAGTTTTTTCTGGGTCTCCAAAAAATAAATATTCATAGTAAGGACAATTTATATATCTCCAATTCCAGTAATCTTTATTTTTATATAATCCAAATATTTTTTTAAATTTACTTACCTTAATCCATAATTTCTCTAATTCATTTGCCTTGATTTTTCTAGGTTTGCAAAATTCACTTGAGATAAGGGAATTTTCAACTTTTTCACTCCATAAATCAATTAAGTTAGAGTCATACTCTGAATTTATTACACTTTTATAATTTTTATTATTTAGAGGTATTACATATCTATTTAAATTATTAATTATATTAAATTTATTCATCTTATATACTTCAAGTGATAAATCTCCACCAAAGCAGGCAGCTACTGTTAAATTAGATGATTCATGAACTAAATTATGAAGCTTTAATCCTATTCCTTTTGGTAATGAATTGTCTTGTTTCATTAACCAGCCTGCTACGCCATTACCTTTAATAATTTCGTAACTAGTATCATTTACTGGTAATTGGTATAAACTCGGAATAGCTCCTCTAAAACCTAAAACTTCATTTTTTTTATTAACAATAATTAAACTGGAACTATCATTATGACCAAAACCTTTATAGAGATATTCAAATATCTCTTGAGTATGATAAATATAATTTGAAGGATGAAATTCATGAAAACTTTTAGATAGTTTTTTAAAACTTTCATAATAAGACGGATCATAAGGAATTATTTTATAATTATCATTACTCATCTAATTTTTACTATCCATCAAACTTTCAATATAAATGCTCAATTGAACAATATTATCACATTTTAAAACGTTTTCTGTGTTAAGCTCTATATCAAACTGTTCATTTAATGATACTATTAATCTCACAAAACCTAATGAGTCTAGAGTACTAAATTCTGAAAACTTTCTTTCAATATTAATATCTGAACTATTTATTTTTAAAGCTTCCGCAAAAGAAATTAAAACTTTATTACTAATTTTTTTATTAAATTTGTTCATATTATAACTATTTCATTTTAGTTATATTTGAACAATATTTAGCGACTTCTTCTCTATTAATTTTTCCTCTAGTTGTTTTAGGTATTTCTTTTACCCTATACCACACTTTTGGAGCTTTATAGTCCGATATATACTTGCAAATCCACTTATGCATGTCATCGGATAAAAGATTTGTATTTTCTTTTATTATTAATGCAGTAGCTACTATTTCCCCAGCCAAATCATCAGGCATGCCAAAGGTACAAGACTCTATAATTTTTGGATTCCTTTCTAGAATTAAATCTATATCTTCAGGAGTAACTTTTATTCCTCCAGTGTTAATTTCGTTTCTCACTCTGCCTGTTAAAACTAAATTTCCTTTTGGATCTAAATAACCTAGATCACCAGTAAAAAACCAACTTCCACATACTACAGAATTAGTCATTTTTTTTTGTCCGAGATATCCTTGCATAAGGCTTGAAGTTTGTACCCATATATAGCCTTTTTCATTTTTTTTCATACGATTATTGTTATCTAATAAATTAATATCATTTTTAATATTAGATATATCTTTTGAAATTATTATATTTGTGCCCCATCCTCTCCCTGTCTTTCCATCTTTTGGGACTACATTGCTTCCTTCAGTCCCTGCTATCCAGCTTCCAGTTTCTGTTATACCGTATGTATTCCAGACTCTTTTTATATTTGACCAATTTTGAATATTTTCCCATAAGAAGGCACTTAAAGGAGCAGATCCACAAGTTATTAATTGTAAAGAATTTTTAACTGGTTTTTTGCTAAGATTTAAAACTATTTTCCAAACAGATGGGACAGAACTCATATAATTAATATTATTTTCATCAATAATTTTATTTAGTTTGGATAATAATGTTATATTAAATTTTGGAAGAATAAGTAAAGTTTTGCCGTTTAACAAAGGATACAAGCAGTTACAAATCAATCCATGTCCAAAATTAGTTGGTAATAAGCATAATGAATTATTCATGTATTTCAATGGTACGAAATTTTCCAAAGAAATCCATTTTGATATTAGTGACCTAAAAGTATGAACTACTCCTTTAGGAGTCCCTGTAGTTCCAGAGGTAAATAGTATAAGTGCAATACTTTCAAAATTAGAATCAAATTTAATATTTTTATTATCTAAATTTAAAATTTCCTGATTACATTTCATTGTATCCACAAATTGAACTTTTTTATATTTAGATTTATTTATTTTATCTGGTATTTTTCCTTTAATTATAATAAACGACGATTTACATACGCTAATAATATTATCAAACTCACTTATTCCTATATTGTTATCAATACAAACAGCGCTAGCATTTAAATGCCAAAGAGCAAATAAGTCTGCAAAGAACCTTATATTGTTACCATGAGCTATAATGACTTTATCATTTTTTTTTATTCCAAGATTTTTAAAACATGCGATTCTACATTGTATTTCTTTAAAAAATTCTTTACGAGACCAAAATTCACCAGTTTCATAATCTTTTAAATTACCTAGATTAGAAAAAAGAAAAGGATACATAAATATTTTGAGATGTCTAAATTATGAATTTGATTTATATATTGTTCATTATATTAATGTCAAGCTTTATTGAGATTAAGCGTAAACATTAATTATTTTATAAAACTAATTAATTTAAACTACAAAAAAATATTTTTATTTATTATACTAAGAATATAATTGGAGTTAGTTATAAAATGGATAGAAAAAAATACTGGGATAAAACTTACGCAGAGTATTGGCATGAAAGAGTTAAGGAGACCAAAGTAA